>JANXSQ010000273.1 GCA_025356595.1 Janthinobacterium sp.
CAGCACCCCCGCGCCGCCGGTCGCCGCAGCCGCGCCGCCCGTGCGCGCGGCCGCTCCCGAGGCCGTCGCGGCGGCCGCGCAAGCGCCGCGCAAGGTCGATTTCGGCTCCACGCCGCTGCACATACCGGTGCTCGAGCCGGAGGCGCCGGCGCGCGCCGCCGCGCCCGCGCGCCGCCCCATCCGCCTGCGCACCTGGTTGATGGTGTTCGCCGCGCTGGGGGCGATCTGGATGCTGGCCAAGCCGGGCGACAGTGGCAAGCGCCTGGCCGGCCGCGTCGAGGCCGCCGTGGCGCTGACGGCCGACTGCCGGCTCGACGAGGCGCGCGGCGAACTGGCGGCGCTGAAGTCGGCCAAGGCGACGGCGGCGCAACTGCAGCGCCTGCAGGGCGCGCTCAGCGAGACGCTGCCCGGCTGCGAGAAGAAGCGCCTGCGCGCCAAGGCCTGGAAGGAGGCCGGCGAGGCCGCCGCCGCCGCGCTCGATGCGGGCGCGCTGGAGAAGGCGGCCGGCCGCCTCGCCGCCTTCACGCGGCGCTGGGGCGAGGATGGCGAGACGCGCGCGCTGGACGGCAGGATCGATGCGGCCAAGGCCGGACGCCTGCTCGACGAGGCCGACGCCTGCCTGGCGAAGGCGGACCGGGTGTGCCTGGAAAACCGCCTGCTGGCGGCCGAGCGCCTGAAGCGCCCGGAGCTGGCGCAGCGCATCCTGGTGTTGCGCGAATCCTTGTCGCGGCTGCTGGAGGCGGCGCTGCTGAACGCCCGGCCGGCGGCCCAGGCGCCGGCGGTGTTGAGCAGCGAGCCGCCGCGCATGGCGGCGCCGTCGTCGCGCGTCATCAGCACGGCGCCGGAGCCGGCCCGGCAGGGCGCCCAGCAGGCGCGCAAGATCCTCGCCGACGCCGAGCGCGAACTGGAGCGCGGCAATTACCGCGGCGCCATCGACAAGGTCGATACCTGCGCGACGATGATCGACGTCGGCAACCGCGACTGCCTGGCGCTGAAGCAGAAGGCCGAGCGCCTGAACCGCGACATGCTGCGCTGCGTGGCCAACGGCGCGGAATGGGTCAATGAGCGTTGCAACTGAAGCAGGGCGGGCGGCGTGGGAGAAGCCGCGCCGACGGCGCCGCTTCGGGGCCGTTCGCGGTGGACGCAATTATGTGGGGTGGCGAACGTTCGGCGCGCGCGCGGCGGTGTATGCTACGGTTTTTGTATCGAATTGATAATATAGGGAGTAGTCATGAAAATCAGCAAAAACGTGATGTCGCTGTGCGCCGCGGCGCTGGTGTTGGTGTCCCTGGCGGCGTGCCAGAAGAAGGATGACCTGGGCACCCAGGGGCCCGCCGAGCAGGCCGGGCGCAAGCTCGACCAGGCCACCGAGAAGACCGGGCGCGAGATGACCGAGGCGGCCGAGAAAGCCAAGCTGGAGATGGACAAGGCGGCCCAGGACGCCAAGGAAAAGATCAACCAGGCCACCGACGAGGCCAGCGCGGCGACCAAGAAGGCGGCCGAAAAGGTCGGCGAGAAGGTCGAGGCGGCCGGCGAGAAGATCCAGGAAGCGGCCCGCAAGTAAGGCCCGCAAGTGGGGCCGGCGCGGATCGGCGGCCTCAGTGGCCGGCCGTTTTCGTCGCCGCGCCCTTGATCTGCACCACATTGCTGGCGCCGCTCGTGGCCGGCGGCGGCGCCTCCGGCGTCCCGCCCAGCACGATGCTGAGGTCGACGAAGCCGGCCCGCCAGGCCCGCTCCAGATCCTGTTCGATGGCCTCCATCGAGGTCGCCGCGAAGTTGTCGAAGCCGCGCACGCCGTAGGCGCGGTTGCGGCCGTGCGCCTTGGCCAGGTAGAGCGCCATGTCGACCAGATTGACGGCGCGCTCCCACGGCAGCGGCAGTTCGAGCGGCACCAGCGGGAAGGGCGCGAAGCCGAGCGAAACCTTGACGCCGATCTGCCGGCCCTGGTAGTCGATGCTCTGCGCGGCGATGCCGTTGAGGATGCGCCGCGCCACCTCGTCGACGCCGTTGCGCGGCACGGCCGGCAGGAAGGCGAGGAATTCCTCGCCGCCCCAGCGCACGATCATGTCG
Organism: Janthinobacterium sp.; assembly: GCA_025356595.1. GTDB lineage: Bacteria > Pseudomonadota > Gammaproteobacteria > Burkholderiales > Burkholderiaceae_D > Janthinobacterium. Next base: position 2,071 of record JANXSQ010000273.1, read on the forward strand.
GTCTCGCGCAGCAGGATGTGGAGTTGTTCGGCGATCATCTTCAGCACGGCGTCGCCGGCGGCGTGGCCGTGGCTGTCGTTGACGTGCTTGAAGTGGTCTACGTCGAGCAGGAACAGGGCGCCGACGATGTCCTCGTCGCCGTCGCCTTCCTGCGCCAACTGGTTATGCGTGCGCATGAATTCCTGGAAATGGCGGCGGTTGTAGAGCGCCGTCAGCGGGTCGCGCGAGCTCTGCTGCTTGAGTTCCAGGTTCTTCACCTCGAGCTGGACGTTGGCGTGGCGCACCTTGCGGTAGAGCAGGCCGACGATGACGCCGGCCAGGGCGAAGACCACGGCCAGCAACCACCAGACGCGCTGCTGCAGGCGCCGGTTGTCGAGTTCGGCGCCCTTGACCTGGTTTTCCCGGCTCAGCAGTTCGATCTGGCGCTGCTTCTTTTCGGTTTCGTATTTTTCCTGCAATTCGTAGACGGCCTTTTGCCGCTCGCGCTCGAACAGGGTGTTCGAAATGGCCCGCTCGCGGTGGTAGGCGGCCACGGCGCCGGCCATGTCGCCGGCGCGTTCCAGCGCCACGCCGTATTCGTTCAGGATGGCCTGCATTTCCGGCTGGTTGTTGGCCTTTTCGAACAAACGCAGGCCCTCGGCGAAACTTTTCTTGCCCTCGGCCAGATGGCCCTGGCCGATCAGCGCCTGGCCGATGTTGACGCGCGCCGTCGCCTCGTTGAAATTGTCCTTCATCAGGCGCGCGGCGCCGATCGCCTCGTTGGCGTACTGCAGCGTTTTCGCGTAGTCGCCCTCCTTCAGGTAACTGTCCGACAGGTTCACCAGCGTGGCGGCGAGCATGCCCCTGGCGTCCAGCTTGCGCTCCAGTTCGAGGGCGACCAGCAGGGCCTTCAGGCCGCGCTTGGGCTGGCCGGAATCGAGCGCCAGGCCGTACTCGGTGTTCTTGGCCACGGCCAGCCGGCCCGGCGAGCGCAGCGCCTCGCTCACGCGCAGCAATTCCTCCAGCACCTCGAAGCCCTTTTCGTACTCCTTCATGTTGGTGTAGAGCAGGGTCAGCGAGTTCAGCGCGCTGGCCAGCGGGCCGGGCACGCCGTACTGGCGGGCCAGATCCACGGCTTGCTGCAGCTTGCCCAGCGCGGCCGGGAAATTGCCCTCTTCGGCCCAGGCCTCGCCGGCCGTGATGCTGCTGAGCACGCGCAGGCGCATATCGTCGGTGCCCTGGGCCAGGCGTTCGGCCGCGAAGGCCAGTTCGTGGGAACTCTTGCGCTCGGCCATGGAGAACTTGACGTAGGCCTTGGTCAGCAGGCCCTTGGCCAGCGCCGCGTCGTTCCTGGCGCCCTTGGCGTAGGCGATCAATTCCTCGGCCAGCAGCAGGGCGCCGTCCTTGTCGCCGACGCGCATGCGGGCGATGCTCAGCTGGGCCAGGAATTCGACCCGGGTCGGCGCGGCGGCCTGGCGCGCCTGGACCTCGATCTGCAGCAACTGGCGGAGCGCCCGATCGGGCACGAAGCGGCTCTGTTCGCGGATCTCGCCGATGCGTTCGTCGAGCGCCGTCTGCGCCGTCTGCGCGCAGGCCAGCGCCGGCGCCAGGCACAGGGCCGCCAGCAAGAGTCGGGCGCCGCCCGGTAGGCTCGAATCGGTAGTGCCTGTCAACGCGCTGTCCCCCCGGTGTGTCGCGTGTCCGGGTCGTGGAAGCGGCCCGCTGCGAAGAATATTTTCGATCAATTATATTCTTGTTGCAGCTGAGAAAGACCATTGTTTGTATTGAATTTAGCGCAAAGTGCACGCTTTACCATGCCGGCGCGGGGCCGGCCCGGGCCGTTCAGAACTCGGCCCAGTCCTCGCCCGCGGCGCCGTCCGGCGCGCCCCGCAGCTTGCCCCTGGCGGCCGGCGCCGCCTTCGGCGCTCCTTGCGGCGGCGCTTTGGGCCGCGCCAGCGCGCGCGCCGGATCCGCCACGGCGGGGGCCGGCCGGCGCGCCGCCGCGCGCCCGCCCGGCCCGTCCTTCAGGCGGAAGATGCTGACCGCCCGGAGCAGGGCGTCGGCCTGTTCCTGCAGGCTCTCGGCGGCGGCGGCGGCCTGCTCGACCAGGGCGGCGTTCTGCTGGGTGATGCTGTCCATCTGCGTGACGGCCTGGTTGACCTCGCTGATGCCGGCGCTCTGCTCCTGGCTGGCGTTGCTGATTTCGCCCATGATGTCGGTCACTTTCTGGATCGAGTCGACCACCAGGGCCATGGTGCGGCCGGCGTCGTCGACCAGCTTGCCGCCGGCGTCGACCCGTTCCACCGAGGCGCCGATCAGGGCCTTGATTTCCTTGGCCGCCGCCGCGCTGCGGTGGGCCAGGTTGCGCACCTCGCCGGCGACGACGGCGAAGCCGCGCCCCTGCTCGCCGGCGCGGGCCGCTTCGACGGCCGCGTTCAGGGCCAGGATGTTGGTCTGGAAGGCGATGCCGTCGATGACGCCGATGATGTCGGCGATCTGCCCCGAACTTTCCTTGATCGCGCCCATGGTGCTGACCACCTGCGCGACGACGGCGCCGCCCTGTTGCGCCACCGCCGAGGCGCTCGCGGCCAGCCGGTTCGCCTCGCCGGCGTTGCTGGCGTTTTGCCGCACCGTCGCCGTCAGCGTCTCCATCGAACTGGCGGTCTCCTCCAGCGAGCTGGCCTGCGCCTCGGTGCGCGCCGACAGGTCGGCGTTGCCGAGGGCGATCTCGTGGGTCGCCACCGACATTTCGCCGGTGCCGCTGCGGATCGTGCCTATCATCGAGGTCAGGTTGGCGTTGATGGTGTTCATCGATTGCAGCAGCAGGCCGATCTCGTCGACCCGCTCGACGACGATGTCGCTGGTCAGGTCGCCGTCGGCGATCTTTTGCGCCGCAGCGATCGCGTGGTCGAGGCTGAGCTTGATGTGGCGGTACACTAGGAACAGGCACAGCAGCGAGACGGCGACCGACAGCAGCAGCAGGGCGACGGCGACGCTGTAGGCGGCCTTGGTGCCGTCGGCCGCCGCGTTCACGGCGGCGCCGGTGCGCTCGTCGAGCAGGGCCAGGAATTCGTTCACCGGCTGCATGATCCTGGCCTTGTTCTTGTGGTACTCGGCGTCGTGCATGATGCGCCGCGCCAGCTCCGGGTCGGGCGGGCCGGTCTTGCTGAACTTGCCGCTGCCGTCGTCGAACAAGCCCTTGACGGCGTTCATGGCGATCACCTCGGTCTTCACCAGGCCGTCGGAATTGGCCTGGGCCTCCTGCAGCTTGGCGAATTCGCGCTCGCTGAAGCCGGCCTTGCGCATCAGATCGGCCAAGGCCACCGTCGGGCCGTCGGCGGGCGCGGCCGGCATGCCGGCCGCGACGAAGTCCCAGTAGATGCGTTCATAGTGCTGCGGCCGGGGTTTCTTGCCGTTGCGGATGGCGAGGATGTCGAGGTATTGCTGTTCGTATTTGGCGTCGCCGGAGACGACATAGGTGCGCGCCAGCCGGGTCAGGTCGTCCGAACTCTGGCGCAATTCGTCGGCCAGCAGATAGGACTGGTAGCGCGCCTCGGTGGCCTGGCTGTTTTCGGCCTGCCGGGCGGAGACGCGGAACAGCGCCCACAGGCTCAGGCAGGACAGCGCCAGACTCAAGAGGAAAACGGCGATGAAGACGTTCTTGATGGATAGTTTGCTGCGCATGGCGGACTCCTGCGGCGGTGGGCGACGCGGGGCGGCGCTGGAGCGAATATACCGCAGGGAGGGGCGGGAAGATGTAACGCGGATGCGACACGGGAAAATATACAAAACCTTGGCAAAAAACCAGCGGCGCCCTCAATGTGCGTCAGCTCAGGTCGGCTCGCCCCGGCTCGCCTAGGCCGTGCATGGACTGTTTTGCGCCGGTCGGCAGTTGGCCGACGAGCGCCTGCGCGCGCGCCATTTTTTGCCGGTCGAGCGCAGGCAAGCAGGAAAGCAACGTCTTATCGATTCTTTTTGCAACAAGTCGCGCTCTGTCGCGATCTTAGCGTACTCTGGATGCGTAGCTTCCGTCGCCAGAGGCGGCAAGGTGCACGATCGGTGCGACGGGACCGTGCGCCTCGCCGGTGTTCTCGCCGATCGGACAAACGGGAAATTCCGGCATCCGCCTTGAGTTCTATCGGAAGGGACTGGCTGAGGATACCCCCGGGGTGCCCGCGATCTGGTCCAGGATCGTGTTTGCGGGCAAGGGAAGACCGCCCGGGGATGCCAAGTCCAGCGCTGAGGTAAAAGGTTCGGCGCGGATTATGGGGAAGAAGCTTTTTTACTCGATCGACAGACAAAACCATGCCGCTTGCACACACCGCCCTCTTGTTCGCCAGCCTCGTCGCGGCGCAGATGCCGCCCTTGCCGGCCGCTGGCGGCGTGGTTCGCCTCGCGTCGGACGCGTGGTGCCCGTTTGTCTGCACAGCGGACGGAAAAATTACCGGTGGCTACCTCGTGGACGTTGTGGCGCAGGCCATGGCCGCCTCAGGCTATCTGGTTGAACCGACCTTGATGCCACTGAACCGTGCCATCAGCGAAACGCGCAGCGGCGATATGGAAGGAGTCTATGCGCCCCCGGTCGACGAGCGCCTGCGCCTGAGCCCCCCAATCGCCTATTCCCGCGCCTGTTTCTTTACGCGCGCCGGTGAGAATTGGAGCTACCGCGAGCAGCGCTCGCTGGTCGGCGTGACGGTTGGGGTCATTGCGGACTACGGCTATGACGACGGCGCCATGGATGCCTACATCAAGGCCCATCTGGGCGACTGGCATGCCTTGGATCTTTCCCACGGCGCCAAAGCCGGCGTCACCAATCTACAAAAGCTGCTCGGCGGCCGCTTTCCCGTCATGCTCGAACACGAAGCGGTCGCCAACACTCTGGCGCGCACGATGGGCGTCGAGGGGCAGCTCAGGCAAGCCGGCTGCCTGAGCCAGCCTTTGCCGCTGACGATCGGCTTCCCGCGCGAAGACAGCCGCACCGCGGCATGGTTGCGCGCCTTGGCCGACGGCATCAAGAACCTCGAGGCTTCCGGTTCGCTGAGTAAGCTGCGCGGGCGTTACGCGATTCCCCCGGACACGGGCGCGTCGCCGAGTCTGGCGCCCAAAAAATAGCGCGGCGCGGCGCTTCTGCCGCGTTGCCGCTCACGGGACGACATTGCCCGGGACAGTCACGGCGCCTCTGAAGTTTGACGGCGCGATGCTCCTGGCGGACGCGCATAGATTTTTCCGCGCCGCGGCGGCGGCCCTACTGCGCCAGTTGCTGCAAGAGATACAGGCGCTGGTACAAGCCGCCCTCGATCCGCATCAGCTCGTCGTGCGGCCCCGCTTCGGCGATGCGGCCGTGGTTGAGCACGATGATGCGGTCGGCCTCGCGTATGGTCGACAGGCGGTGTGCGATGGCGATCACGGTGACCTTGCCGTGCAGGGCCGTCAGGGCGCTCTGCACGATCTGTTCGGTCTGGCTGTCGATGCGCGAGGTGGCCTCGTCGAGCAGCAGGATGCGCGGCCGGCCGGCCAGCGCGCGGGCGATGGCGATCAACTGCTTCTGGCCCGAGGAGAGGCGCGAGCCGCCCTCGCCGAGCGCGCTGTCGTAGCCGTCCTCGAGCGCCATGATGAAGTCGTGGGCGTGCGCGGCGCGGGCCGCCGCCTCGATCTCGGCCTGGCCGTAGCCGCGGCCCATGTCGATGTTCTCGCGCGCCGAGGCGGCCAGCAGGAAGGGTTCCTGCGGCACCAGGCCGACGTCGGCGCGGAAGCGTTCGTTGTCGATGGCGTCCAGCGCCGCGCCGTGGATGGCGATGCTGCCGCCGCCGGGCGGATAGAAGCGCAGCAGCAGCGAGAGCAGGGTCGACTTGCCGCTGCCGGTGTGGCCGACGATGCCGTAGAAGGCGCCCTGCGGGATGCGCAGCGACAGCTGGTGCAACACGGTCTGGTTCGCCGTGTAGGCGAAGGACAGCTCGCGGATGTCGACGGCGGGCACGCCGGCGCCCCGCTGGGGCAGCGGCGCGGCCTTGCCGGTGGCGTGCTCGGGCGCGCCCGGCTCATCCAGCAGGTCGGCCACGCGCGCCGCCGCCACCACCGATTGCTGCAACTGGCTGAATTGCATGGTGATCTGGATCAGCGGCTCGATGACGCGGGCGATGTAGTTGATGAAGGCGTACAGGACGCCGATTTCCAGCGCGCTCATCTGGCGCTGGCCGAAGCTGAAGATGACCACGGCCAGCAGCATGACGTTGAGCATGTCGAGGGCCGGGCGCAGCAGCCAAGCGTTGACGCGCAATTCCGTCATGCGCGCCGTGTAGTGCTGCACGTTGGTGGCGCGGAAGCGCGCGCCGAAGCGGCGCGCCGCGTTGTTCGCCTGCAGCACGCTCATGCCGCCGATCGACTCGGCCATCTGGCCGTTGATCTCGCTGCGCAGGGCGCGCGCGCGGGTGACGGCCGGCGCGCTCCAGCGCTGGTAGAGCACGACGATGGCCAGCACGGCCGGCACCAGGGCCAGCACGATGAGCATCAGGCGCCAGTCCAGCCAGGCCATGGCGCAGGCCGTGCCGACCAGCACGATGGAGTTGTCGAGCATGACGAAGAGCACCTGCACGTAGAGCGACTTGACGGCTTCGGTGTCGTTGGTGACGCGCCCCACCAGCTGGCCGCTGATGGCGCGGTCGAAGAAGGCCATCGGCAGGCGCAGCACGTGGCCGTAGACGTTTTCGCGCAAGCGGCGCACCGAGCGCATCGCCAGGCCGGACAGGCGCAGCAATTGCAGATAGCGCAGGCCGCTGGCCAGCCAGCCGCTCAGCAGGCAGCCGCCCAGCAGCAGGCCCATGCGGGTCCAGTCCAGGTGGCGCGGCAGCAGGTGTTCGTCGATCAGGGCCTTGCCGAGGATGGGACCGGACACCTCCAGCGCGGCGGCCAGGATCAGCCAGACGACGGCCCAGCCGAGGTGGCGCCGGTCGGGCCGGGCCGCCTCGCTCAGCAACGCGAAGGCTTGCGCGCTCTGGCGCCGCGCCGAGTTGGGGGGATTATTCGCTGGCATCGAGGCTGGCCTCCAATTGTTGATAGCGCCACTGGCTGGCGTACCAGCCGTCCCTGGCCAGCAGGCCGGCGTGGTCGCCCGTTTCGAGGATGCGTCCGGCGCGCAGCACGACGATCAGGTCGGCGTTGACAACGGCGCTGAGGCGGTGGCTGGCGATGATGGCGCTGCGTTCGGGGCGCGCGCGGCGCAGCTCTTCGAGGTGTTCGAGGATGCGCGTCTCGGTGCCGGTGTCGACCGCCGAGAGGGCGTCGTCGAGCAGCAGCAACTGGCCCTCGGCGAGCAGGGCGCGGGCGATGGCGACGCGCTGGCGCTGGCCGCCGGAGAGGGTGATGCCGCGCTCGCCGACGGCGGTCTGGTAGCCGTGCGGGAAGAGCAGGATGTCGGCGTGGATGTCGGCCAGGGTGGCGGCGCGCTCGATCTCCCGCTGGCTGGCGTCGGGACGGCCCAGGGCGATGTTCTCGGCGATGCTGGCCGAGAACAGGAACGATTCCTGCGGCACCCAGCTGATGGCCGAGCGCAGCGTCGCCAGCGGGTAGTCGGCCAGGGCGTGGCCGCCCCAGCGCAGGCTGCCGGCGTCCGGCGTCAACTGGCGCAGCAGCAGGCGCAGCAGGGTGCTCTTGCCGCTGCCGGTGGCGCCCACCAGGCCCAGGGTCTGGCCCGGCTCGAGCGTGAGCGTGATGTCGGCCAGGGCGGCGCCGGCCTGGCCCGGATAGGCGTAGCCGAGGGCGCGCAGTTGCAGGGCGCCGGGGGCGAGGCGCGCCACGGTGCCGGCGTCGTCGACGGCCAGCGCCGCGTCGAGCAGGGGCTGCAGGCGGGCGTGGGCGGCGCGGCCGCGCTCGACCAGCGAGAGCACCCAGCCGGCCGCGAACATCGGCCAGATCAACTGGCCCAGGTACATCGTGAAGCTGGTCAGCGCGCCTATCGTCAACTGGTGTTGCCAGACCAGATAGCCGCCCAGGCCCAGGGTCAGCGCGCTGGCCGCCGACAGGGTCAGGCCGACGGCCGGCTCGTAGGCGGCCTCCCAGCGCTGCGCCGTCAGGCTGGCGTCGGCGGCGGCGCCGGCCAGGATGGAGAACTGGGCGCCGCTGCGCCCCTCCAGGCCCAGCGCGCGCACGGTGCGCACGCCGGCCAGGGTTTCATGGACGTGGTCGTTGAGGGCGCCGAAGCGGCGCAGCGAATCGGTCGAGGCCGTGTGGATGTGGCTGGAGATGCGCCAGAACGCCAGGCCCATCAAGGGGAAGGGCAACAGGGCGACGCAGGCCAGGCGCCAGTCCACGCCCAGCAGCATGATGCCCAGCACCATGACCAGGGTCAGCGTGCCGTCGAAGCCGGCCAGCATCGCCTCGCCGGCGGCCATCTCGATGGCGTCGATGTCGTTGGTGGCCAGCGCCATCAGGTCGCCGGTGCGCTGCGACTGGTAGAAACCTGGCCCCTGCAGCGTCAGGCGCTCGTAGAAGCGGGTCCGCAGGCTCACGCCGAGCTTGTAGGCGGCGGCGAACAGGGTGATGCGCCAGCCCACGCGCAGGAAGTAGATGGCCACGCCGATGGCCAGCAGGCTGGCCAGCTCCAACCACAGTTCCTGGCCGCCCAGGCGCTGGGCGGCCATGGCGTCGATCATCGCGCCGATCTTGCGCGGCACCCAGACGGTCAGCGCGGCGACGCCCGTCAGCATCAGGGCCGCCGCCAGATAGGAGGGCCAGTGCTGGCGCACGAAACCGGCGATCAGCCGCGATAAACTCATGTCGATAACCTTTTTGTGGGGAGGGGGGCGCGGCGCTCGGCCGCACGGCAGGGCGTAGGATACAACAGACGCAAAAAACGGGCCGAAGCCCGTTGCATTGTTGCGCCGGCGGACGGGACTGGCCCGCGCCGCGGCTATTTCTTCGGCGCGTGCTTGGCCGGCGCGGGCGTGGCCGCTTTCGCCGCGGCGACGACGCCCGGCTTGGCCAGGGCGACCGGTTTCGCTGCGGGCGTTGCGGGCGCTGCGGCCGCGGCCTTGGCGGCCGGCGCCGCCGCGGCGACGGGTTTTTCGGGCGCGGCCTTGACTTCGGGGGCTGCCTTGGCTTCGGGCGCGGCGGGCGCTTCCGTCACGGCGACGGCCGGCGGCGCGACGACGATTTTTTCCTCGACGACGACAGGCGCGGCTGGCTGCGCCGCGACGGGACTGGCCGGCGCGACTGCGGCGGGGGCCGGCTCGGGCGCGGCGATTTTCTCCGCGGCGGCGGGCGCGCTGCGCAGGGCGGCGACGGCGGGCGCGGTCTCGGCCGGCTTGGCCGCGGCGAGCAGGTCGGCCTGGGTGCCGGAGGCGATGCCGAACAGGGCGCGGCTGTAGGCGAGCAGATGCTCGATGCCGGGCTGGACCGGATTGGCGGCCAGGCTGAACAGTTCGCGCGGGTCTTTCAGGGCGAGCAATTGCCGGGTCTTGCTGGTCGATTGTTCCAGCGCCGCCTTGCCGGTGCTGATGTTGAGGGCGATGATCTGCTCGGCGCCTTCGAAGGCCTTGCTGGTGAGGGTGTTGAGGATCTTGAGTTGCGTTTCAAGTTGCGATTTTGCGGCGGTCGAGAACTGTTCTGGAATCGAAAACATGCTTACTCCCTTGTACGGATTAAAATGCTGGCAAAGCGCCCGGCGGCACCCGCGCCGCCAGATGCGGCCGGGTGGGGTGGGGCGTCGAGCGTTGTTAAACCTATTTTTGATGCAACGCAATATGAATATTCTAGCGGTGATTCCCCGCGCGGGAAAGTGATTTCTGCGCCCGGCATGGGCCGTATCGTCAGTAAAACAGCGGCCCGGGCTTCTATTGTGCCGGCGCAATGCGAACCCGCCCCGCTTGTGCCCGCGGGCCGTGGACGACGGATATTCTTGCGCTGCAGCATCAACGATACCATTAAGAATTAAGCAAGGGAATTATGAGCATCAAATTGAACCAGGAAGTGCAGGCGCGTCTGTTGGGCTCGATCCAGCGTTATTGCGCGGAAAACATGGACGAGGAGGTCGGCGAATTGAAGGCGCGCCTCCTGCTCGATTTTTGTTTGCGCGAAATCGGTCCGTCTGTCTACAATCAAGCCGTGCAGGACGCGCAGGCGGCCATGCACGACAAGATCGCCGAAGTCGAGACGGTTTGCTATGAAAGCGAATTCGCCTACTGGAAGAAAAAATAGCCGCAAGCCGGTTTTTCGGACGCGGCGCGGCACTCACGGGGGACACCATATGGATGTAGTCATACGCAACGCCAGCCTGCCGGACGGGCGCCGCGGCATCGACATCGGCATCGCCGCCGGGCGCATCGCCGCCGTCGGCGCGGCCCTGCCGGTGCGCGGCGGGCGCGAGATCGACGCCGCCGGCGACCTGGTCACGCCGCCCTTCGTCGACGCGCATTTCCACATGGACGCCACGCTCAGCTACGGCCTGCCGCGCGTCAACGCCTCCGGCACCCTGCTCGAGGGCATCGCGCTGTGGGGCGAGCTGAAGCCGCAACTGACGCAGGACGCGCTGATCGAGCGCGCCCTGCAGTATTGCGACTGGGCCGTCGCGCGCGGCCTGCTGGCGGTGCGCTCCCACGTCGACGTCTGCGACCCGCGCCTGCTGGCCGTCGAGGCGCTGCTCGAGGTGAGGCGCCGCGTCGCCCCCTATCTGGACTTGCAGCTGGTGGCCTTCCCGCAGGACGGCGTGCTGCGCAGCCCGGGCGCGCTGGAGCAGTTGAAGCGCGCCGTGGCGATGGGCGTCGAGGTGGTCGGCGGCATCCCGCATTTCGAGCGCAGCATGGCCGACGGCGCCGAGTCGGTGCGCATCCTGTGCGAATTCGCCGCCGAACGGGGCCTGATGGTGGACATGCACTGCGACGAGTCGGACGACCCGATGTCGCGCCACATCGAGACGCTGGCGCTGCACAGCCACCGCCTCGGCCTGCACGGCCGGGTGGCCGGCTCGCATCTGACGTCGATGCATTCGATGGACAATTACTACGTCAGCAAGCTGCTGCCGCTGATCCGCGAGGCGGGCGTGGCGGCCATCGCCAATCCGCTCATCAACATCACCCTGCAGGGCCGCCACGACAGTTATCCGAAGCGGCGCGGCATGACGCGCGTGCCGGAGATGCTGGCCGCCGGCATCGACGTCGCCTTCGGCCAGGATTGCGTGCTGGACCCGTGGTACAGCCTCGGCTCGGCCGACATGCTGGAGGTGGCGCACATGGGTCTGCACGTGGCGCAGATGACGGGCCAGGAGGCGATGCGCGCCTGCTTCGCGGCGGTGACGGCGACGCCGGCGCGCATCCTCGGCCTGGAGGGCTACGGCCTGGAGGTGGGTTGCCACGCCGACCTGGTGATCCTCGACGCCGGCGACGCCGTCGAGGCGCTGCGCCTGCGCGCGGCGCGCCGCCTGGTGATGCGCCGCGGCCGCGTGCTCAGCGAGGCGGCGCCGGCGCGCGCCAGCCTGCACCTGCCGGGCCGCCCGGACGGCACCGACTTCCGCCTGCGCCGCGCCTGAGAGGCCGAGCTGGACGCGATGTCAGTAATGCATGACAATATGCCATCTCACACTGTTGGAGGCGTCTTGAAAGATATCCTGATCCGTCCCGCCGCCGCGGCCGACTTCGAGGCCATGTGGGCGATCTTCCACGCCCTCGTCGCCGCCGGCGACACCTACACCTTCGCCGCCGACACCGACCGCGATACCTGCCACGCCTACTGGTTCGGCCCCGGCGTGGACAGTTATGTGGCCGTGATGGGCGAGGAACGCCTGCTCGGCATGTACCGCCTGCTGGCCAACCAGCCCGGCCACGGCGCCCACGTCGCCAACGCCGCCTTCATGGTCGATCCGCGCGCGCAGGGCGTGGGGGTGGGCGCCCTGCTGGGGCGCGACTGCCTGCGGCGCGCGCGCAGCGAGGGTTATCTGGCGATGCAGTTCAATTTCGTCGTCAGCACGAACATCGGCGCGCTGATGCTGTGGAAGAAACTCGGTTTCGCCGTCGTCGGCACCTTGCCGAAGGCGTACCGGCACGCCCAGCTCGACTATGTCGACGCGTATGTGATGTACCAGTTGCTCAGCGAGCCGCAGCAATGGCCGCTGTGAAGGCCGGCGCCGCGCGCTGACGTTGCCTCTAAACAACAATCATTGGCTTGCGGGCGGGCGCCGCCGCCCTTGCGCCCCGCGCCGGGCGGTCCGCGCGGCGCTTTCCCCCTCTTGACTGCCTGCCGGAGTGCGGCGCTTCTTGGCTTTTCTCCGCCGAAAGAGCATCATGTTTCTGACTGTGTGAGTATTGGATAGTTTTCTTATCGCGCTTATTTGAAAAACATCCGGCCGGCGCCTCGGCGCGCCTCGCCGAGTCCGACTGGTTCACTCAAGAAGGGGAATGCCATGCAACTCGCCAATCTGAAAATAGGCGTGCGACTGGGCCTGCTCGGCGGCTTTTTTTTCATCGCCCTGCTGGTGGTCGGGGTCGGCGGCTGGAGCGCTCTGAACGACAGCAACGCCCGCAGCGCCGAGGCGATGACGCGCTCGGTGGCCCTGACCGAGGCCGTCGACACGGCCCGCGGCGCCCAGGTCGAATTCAAGATCCAGGTGCAGGAATGGAAAAACACCCTGTTGCGCGGCAACGACCCGGCCGCCTTCGAGAAGTATGCGAAGGCCTTCTCGGCCAGCGGCGAGGCGACCGGCAAGGAACTGGAAAAACTCAATCGGATGCTGCTCAAGCTGGAGCTGCGCACGGCCCTGGTGGACGAGGCCGTCAAGACCCACGCCGGCCTGGGCGTCAGCTATCTGGCGGCGCTGAAGCAATATGATCCGGCCAACGCCGACAGCGCGCACCTCGTCGACGCCCTCGTCAAGGGCATGGATCGGGCGCCGACCAAGCAGATCGACGAGATCGTCGCCTTCATCGGCGAGCAGTCGCGCCGCCTGATGCGGGAAATGGCGCAGGAAAACGCCCGCGCCCACCGCAACGCGACGCTGGCCATGCTGGCCACGGTGCTGCTGACGCTGGCCGTCGGCGCGGCCACGGTGTTGTGGTTGATCAACAGCATCACGCGGCCGCTGCGCGCCGCCGTCGGCCTGGCCCAACTGGTGGCGGCCGGCGACCTGCGCGGCGACGCCGGCGTCGGCGGCGGCGACGAGGTCGGCGACCTGCTGCGCGCGCTGAAGCGGATGAGCGACAACCTGGGCGGCATCGTCGGCCGGGTGCGCCTGGGCACGGAGGCCATCGCCACCGCCTCGAGCGAGATCGCCAACGGCAATATGGACCTGTCCTCGCGCACCGAGGAGCAGGCCAGTTCGCTGGAGGAGACGGCCGCCTCGATGGTGCAGATCACCACCACCGTGCAGCAGAACCACGCCAACGCCAGCGAGGCCTGCCGCCTGGCCGAGGCCGCCTCCAGCGTCGCCGCCAAGGGCGGCGCCGCCGTCGCCGAGGTGGTGCGGACGATGGGCGCGATCAACGACTCCTCGAAGAAGATCGTCGACATCATCGGCGTCATCGACGGCATCGCCTTCCAGACCAACATCCTGGCCTTGAACGCGGCCGTCGAGGCGGCCCGCGCCGGCGAGCAGGGCCGGGGCTTCGCGGTGGTCGCCAGCGAGGTGCGCAACCTGGCGCAGCGCTCGGCCGCCGCCGCCAGGGAAATCAAGGAATTGATCGGCGACTCGGTGCTGCGCGTGGACGCCGGCAGCCGCCTGGTCGGCCAGGCCGGCCAGACCATGCAGGAGGTGGTGCACAGTGTGCGCCAGGTCACCGCCATCATCGGCGCGATGTCGGTCGCCAGCGGCGAGCAGCAGGACGGCATCGAGCAGATCAGCATCGCCATCAACCAGATGGACAGCGTGACACAGCAGAACGCCGCCCTGGTCGAACAGGCCGCCGCCGCCGCCGACGCGCTGCAGCAGCAGGCCGGCAACCTGGCCGAGGCGGTCAGCATCTTCAAACTGCACGGGCCGGGCCGGGCGGCGCTGCGCTGAGGCGCGGCGGCGCACGTGGCGCCGCGCTTGACGCCAGTCAAGCGCGCCCCACTCTGGGCGGCGCGCCGGCCCGATTCTTATACTATTTCCCTTAGGATACACATCGTGTGCTGCGCCGGCCCCGTCCGGCAAGGGAAAGGACATCGTATGCCGCTGCCATCTCGCCCCCCGTCCGGCGCGCGCCGCGCCGCCGCCCGCCGGAGCGCCGCGTGAACGCGGCGCTGTTGACGCTGGCGGCCATGTTCGCCGCGCTGCTGGCGCATTATTGGCGCCGCCAGCGCCACTGGCGCGCGCTGCTCCTGCGCTGCGAGGGCGTGGAGGGGCGCCTCGACGACGCCCTGGCGCTGCTGCAGGCGCTGCCGGCGGCCGTCGTCGGCACCGACCATCTGGGCGCGGTGCGCTATCTGAACCGGCGCGCCGAGCTGATGACGGGTTGCGCGGCCGCCGACGGCGCCGGCCGCCCGATCGGCGAACTGCTCGCCGTGTACCAGGACGGCCTGCCCGTGGACGCCCGCCAGCAGGTGCTCGATTGCGTGCTCAGGCGCGAAGTGCTGGAGGCGGCGCGCGGCGTGGTCTTGCTGCGCCGCGCCGACGGGCGGCGCATCGACGTCCAGTACAGCTGCGCGCCGGTGGCCCTGGCGGCGCAGCCGCAGCCGGGCGCGGTGCTGCTGCTGCAGGACGTTTCGGCGCGCCGCAGCGCCGAGGCGCGCCTGGAGTTCATCGCCCACCACGACGGCCTGACGGGGCTGCCGAACCGCCTGCATTTCCAGATCCGCTTCGAGCACGGCATCGCCTACGCGAAGCGCCACCGCAGCCTGCTGGCGGTGCTGTTCGTCGATCTCGACCGCTTCAAGGGCATCAACGACAGCCTCGGCCACGACGTCGGCGACCAGGTGCTGATCCAGTTCGCCCAGCGCGTGCTGCAGTGCGTGCGCAAGGTCGACACGGTGGCGCGCCAGGGCGGCGACGAGTTCATCATCCTGCTCACCGAGATGCACACGGCGCAGGACGCCGAGCGGGTCGCCGAGAAGATCGCCTGCGCCGTCCAGCCGCCCTTCGTCATCGGCGAGTACAGCCTGGCGGTGAAGGCCAGCGTCGGCATCGCCATCTATCCGGACGACGACGACGACGTCGGGCAACTGATCGAGAAGGCCGACATCGCCATGTACGCGGCCAAGCGCCACGCGCCCGGCAGCTGCGTGCGCTATCTGCCCAGCATGCAGGCGCAGAGCTACGCCAACGGCGCGCTCGAGGCCGACCTGGGCCACGCGCTCGAGCGCGGCGAATTCGTGCTGCAGTACCAGCCGCGCCTGGACCTGCGCGAGCAGCGCGTCACCGGCGTCAAGGCGCTGCTGCGCTGGCGCCATCCGCGCCTGGGCATGGTGATGCCGCGCGACTTCCTGCCGCTGCTCGAGGAGCGCGGCATGATACTGCCGGTGGGCGCCTGGGTCCTGGCCGAGGCGGCCGAGCAGGCCAGGCGCTGGCGCGAGCAGGGGCAGCCGCTGACGGTGTCGGTGAGCCTGTCGGCGCGGCAGTTCTACCAGACCGACATCGCGCCCAGTTTCGCCGCCATCCTGGCCGCCGCCGGGCTGCCGGGGCGCTGCGTCGAGCTGGAGATCGCGGCCGGTGTGCTGGTCGACAAGAACCAGGATTGCGCGGCCATCCTGCGCCAGTTCAAGCAGCTCGGCATGCGCATCGCGATCAGCGACTTCGGCACCGGCGACACCTCGCTGAATTACCTGAAGCGCTTTCCGGCCGACGTCGTCAAGATCGAGAAATGCTTCATCGACGAACTGGGTCGCCAGGACGGCGCCGTGGGCGACCGCGGCGCCATGGTGCGCGCCCTGGTGGCGATGGCGCACACGATGAAGATGCGCGTCGTCGCCGGCGGCGTCGAGACGGCCGACCAGTTGGCGCAGTTGGTGGCGATGGATTGCGACGAGGCCTTCGGCTATTACCTGAGCCGGGCGGTGGCGCCGGACGAGATCGACGCCCTGTTGAAGAGCAGCTCGAGCTGGATCGGCCTGAGCTGGCAGGTCTAAGCGCGCCGGCGGCTGCGCCGACCGGAACGGCGAAAAAAACAAGGGCGCCCGCGGGCGCCCTTGACGTTTCATCCCGGCGCGCCTATGGCGTCGCCAGGGCGGCGCCGGCCGGCAGGCCGCGGTAGTTGTCGACCATCGGGTAGCGCCTGGCGTAGGCGCCGAAGGCCAGCATGGCGACGCCGGCGAAGGCGGCGAAGAAGAACATCTGGAAGGCCGTGACGCTGAAGCCGGTGCCCTGGATATAGGCGGTGACGGCGTCGTTCTTGACGCTGGCGTTGACGATCAGCACCCACAGATTGCCCACCGTCGTGGAGAGCAGCCAGAAACTCATGATGGAGCCCTTCATCGAGACCGGCGCCTGGCTGTAGGCGAATTCCAGGCCGGTGGCCGAGACCAGCACCTCGCCCATAGTCAGCAGCACGTAGGGCAGGATCTGCCAGACGATGGACATCGGCGTGCCGCCGTCCATGGTCATCTGGATGGCGCCGATGACGACCCAGGCCAGCGCGGAAAAGCCGACCCCGGCCGTCATGCGGCGCAGCGCCGTCGCCTGCATGCCCAGGCGTCCCAGCAGCGGGTAGAGCAGCAGGTTGTTGAAGGGGATCAGCAGCATCACCAGCAGCGGGTTCAGCGCCTGCATCTGCGCGGGCAGGAACCAGGCCGGTTTTTCCATCGCGCCGGCCTGCACCACCCAGGTCGAGGCCTTCTGGTCGAACAGGGAGAAGAAGGGCGTCACCAGGGCGAAGACGATGAGGATGCGCAACACGGCGCGCACGCCCTCGACGGCCTCGTCGGGATGGGCGCCGCGGGCACGTTCGAGCTGCATCGCGGTGCCGGCGCCGCCGAAGGCGAGCAGCAGCACCAGCGCGCTGCAGGCGGCGATGACGAAGCCCCATTGCGGCGTCATCAGCAGGCAGGCGACGGCGCCGGCCAGGCCGAGGCGGGCGACGCTCAGGCCGGGGCGGGCCTGGCCCGGCGCGGCGGTGAGCAGGGCGGTGCGGGCGACGCGGGTGAAGGAGTCCGGATTGGGCGCGGCGGGCGCCACGTGCACGTACTTCTTCTTGCCCAGCCTGAACACCATGGTGGCGATGAACATCAGCACGCCGGGCACGCCGAAGGCCACGGCCGGGCCGAAGTCGCGCAACAGGATGGGGATCAGCACCGTGGCGGCGAAGGAGCCCAGGTTGATGCTCCAATAGAACATGTCGTAGACCAGCTTGGCCCGGCCCTTGTTGCTGTGGTCGAACTGGTCGCCGACGAAGGAGGAGACCAGCGGCTTGATGCCGCCCGAGCCGAAGGCGATCAGGAACAGGCCGAGGTAGAAGCCGTTCAGATTGTTTTCGAAGTAGGCCAGGCAGGCGTGGCCGGCGCAGTAGATCAGGCTGAGCCAGAAGACCGTGTTGTATTTGCCGAAGAAGCGGTCGGCCAGCCAGCCGCCCAGCAGCGGGAAGAAATACACGCCGATGACGAAGCTGTGGAAGACGTGCTTGGCTTCGCCGGCGCGCTCGGCCACCGGCATGAACAGCAGCAGGGTGCTGATCAGGAAGGGTGTGAGCACATTGCGCATGCCGTAGAAGCTGAAGCGCTCGCAGATCTCGTTGATGATGATGTAGGGAATTTGCCGGGGCATGGGCCCCATTCCGTTTTGTGTCTCCACCTGTGACATTGGTTTTACCCCCAAATTTTTTATCAGTGCGCGATGCTAAGCCGAAGCGCGTTCTCTGGCAACCGGAAATTTGTCTGTACAAGATATTTGTATTGCTAATATTTACATATATACCTTATTTATTGTCAGGCAAGCCAGTATTTTCACGGCGGCCGGCGTTTTTGGCTTCCGCCCGCCGCTTGCCCCGTCCGGCAGGCGGCGGGGGCGCTGCGGTTTAGGGAAACTGTTGCCGGGAAAACGTGGTCTGTCCCCGGTTGAAAAAAATAACTTGAAAAGATGGAATTTTCAGTTAAGATATATCTTATTGCGATATATCTTATGGAGGTTCACATGTTTCATTTTTTCCGGGGACAACACCGTTTCCATGCGCAGGGACATGGCCACGGGCACGGCGGCGGGCGCGGCCCGAAGATGTTCGACGCCGGCGCGATGCGCTACGTGGTGCTGCAATTGATCGCCGACAAGCCCCGCCACGGTTATGAGATCATCAAGGAGATCGAGCAGAGGGCCGGCGGCGCCTACGCCCCCAGCCCGGGGGCGATCTATCCGCTGCTGTCGATGCTGCTCGACCTGGGCCATGTCTCGGCCGAGATGGAGGGCAACAAGAAGTTGCACAGCATCACGCCGGAGGGCCTGGAGTTCCTCGCCGAAAACCGCCAGTTCGTCGACGCCATCATGGCGCGCTTGGCGGCGCCGCCGGACGGCCACGGCGACATCCGCCAGTTGATGCACGATTTGAAGGAGGTGGTGGTCGCCCGCGTGCGCAGCGAGCAGGCCGGCCCGGCCCGGCTGGAGGCGGTGCGGGCCATCCTGCGCCGCGCCGCCGCCGACATCGCCGGACTCGAGTGATGGGCGCGACCATGCCCACGCCGCCCTTGCCGGCGGGCCGCGAGCGCGCCCTGCTGTGGTTGCTGGCCCTGATCCAGTTCACCGTCATCATGGATTTCATGGTGATGATGCCGCTGGCGCCGCAACTGATGAGCGCCTTCGCCATCTCGCCGGCCGCCGTCTCCGGCGCCGTCTCGGCCTACGCCTGGTGCGCCGGCCTGTCCGGCCTGTTCGCGGCCACCTATATCGACCGCTTCGACCGCAAGAAACTGCTGCTCTCGATGTTCTGCCTGTTCACGCTGTCGAACCTGGCCTGCGCGATGGCGCCGAACTTCCATGTGCTGGTTCTCTCGCGCGCCTTCGCCGGCCTGAGCGGCGGCGTGCTCGGCTCCATCATCATGGCCATCATCGGCGACATCATCCCGGCCCAGCGCCGCGGCGCCGCCACCGGCATCGTCATGACCTCCTTCAGCCTGGCGGCCGTGGCCGGCGTGCCGATCGGCGTCGTGATGGCGGCCCATTTCGGCTGGGCCGCGCCGTTCTACCTGCTGGTGCTGCTGTCGCTGCTGATCTGGCTGGGCGCGGCGCGCGTGCTGCCGGCCCTGTCGGCGCACTGCGGCGCGGCGCCGGCCACGCTGGCGCAGGCGCTGCCGAACCTGCTGGCGCTGTTCCGCGTGCCGCGCCACCTCGGCGCCTTCCTGCTCTCGGGCCTGACGATGGCGGCCTCGATGCTGGTCATTCCCTTCATCTCGCCGGTGATCGTCAGCAACCTCGGCGTCAAGCCGGCCGACATCACCTGGATCTACCTGGCCGGCGGCGCGGCCACGCTGCTGACGGCGCGCCGCATCGGCGTCTGGTCCGACCGCTACGGCAAGCACCGCGTGTACCGCTGGGTGGCCCTGTTCTCGATGCTGCCCATCCTGCTCATCACGCACCTGCCGGCCATGCCGCTGTTGGCGCTGATCGTCTTCTTCCCCTTCTTCATGACCTCCGTTTCGGGACGCAACATCCCGCTGCAAGCCTTGATGACGACGATACCGGAGCCGGCCAAGCGCGGCGCCTTCCTCAGCGCCAACTCGGCGGTGCAGCAACTCGGCAGCGGACTGGGGGCGTGGGTGGGCGGCTTGAGTTTGCACACCGACGCCGCCGGCCACATCAGCGGCTACGGCGTCAACGGCTGGCTGGCGGCGGCGCTGACGGTGCTGACCGTGCTGTGGGTGGGGCGGGTGCGCGGCGCGGCGCCGGCCGCCCAAGCCGTCCAGGCCGCTTGAGGGAGCGGCAGCAGGCGGCGCCTCGTCTACCGGGACGGGCTCTTAGTTGCCCTGGCGCTGCATCGGATGCTTCTCGCGGCGCCAGCGTTCCAGGCTGAGCAACTCGTCGCTGGCGTTGTCCTCGACCAGGATCGCCGCGTCGTCGGCGCCGACCAGGAAGCTCTCCCAGCGGTGCGCCGCCTCGGGGCTGTTTTCGACGAAGCTGAACTGCCAGTAGCGCTTGCCGTCGACCAGCCGCGGCGCGCTCTCGTATTCGATCAGGGCGCCGTGCGCGGCGCCGAAGGAGTTCTTTTCGATCCAGGCCGACCAGGCGCGCAGTTCCGGCAGCGCCATCAGGGCCGCCGACGCTTCCGCCTTGCTGCGCCTGCGGACGGCGGGCGCGGCGCCCGG
>JANXSQ010000053.1 GCA_025356595.1 Janthinobacterium sp.
GGTGGCGGCTCAGGGCGCTGTTGCGAACCAGATCCCGCAAAAGCCCGGTCGCATCGTTATCCCCTGGTTTGCGCTGGGCTTCGTCGCGGTGGCCGGTCTGAACTCGCTGGCCATCCTTCCCAAGCCGGTGGTCAGCGCCGCGATCGACGTCGACACCCTGATGCTCGCGATGGCGATGGCCGCGCTGGGCCTGACCACGCACATCTCGGCGATCCGCAACGCCGGCATCAAGCCGCTGGCCCTGGCGGCACTCCTGTTCGCGTGGCTGATCGGCGGCGGCATCGCCATCAATGCCGGTGTCACTGCGCTGTTCGCCTGATCCACGGAATCGACTTTATTTGATGTCCGATGGAATCGACGGCCCGAGCCAGCCGTCTCTCACAACAAGCACCCGACACCCACGATCACGAAAGAACCTCATGAACCACCTCACCTTCACCGTCACCCTTTGCCTCGCGGCACTCGCCGCAGCCTATTCGACCGCTGGCATGGCCGCAGAGCCCGCAACGGCCGCGCCAGCCGCCGCAGCCCGCTGGACCTTCGACGGCAGCATCCACAACAACTCGCTCGCGGTCAGCCCCGACGAACGCACGGCCGTCGTGTCGTACAGCGAGCGGCCCGACGTGATCGTCTACGACCTCGCCACCGGCACGGTGCGCGCCGTGCTGCACGGCTTCGTGACGCCGCGCAACATCGTCTTCTCGCCCGCAGGTGACCGCTTCTACGTCTCCGACAGCAGCCTGGGCACCGTCGCCGTGATCGACACCGCGACGCTCAAGACCATGAGCAGCGTGCCGGCCGGTGCCGGTGCGTTCGGCACGACCTTGAGCAAGGACGGCAGCACGCTCTACATCAACAACCAGGCCGCCAGCACCGTGACGCGCTACGACTTGGGCGTGCAGCAACCGCGTGCCGTCGTCACCGGCTTCGCACAACCGCGCCAGGGCGTGCGCCTGAGCCCGGATGGCAAAACCTTGTACGTCACCAACTTCCTCGGCGACAAGATCACGATCGTCGACACCGCGACCGACAAGATCGTCGGCGAGATCAAGGGCTTCGACAAGCTGCGCGCGATCTCGGTCACCGCTGACGGCAAGACGATCTTCGCCGCCAACAGCGGCAGCAACGCGATCGCGGTGGTCGACGTCGACAAGCGCGCCATCACCACCACCATTGCAGTCGGCAAAGACCCGTACGGCGCGGCACTCTCGCCCGACGGGCAGTTCGTCTACGCCGGGAACCTCGGCGACAACACGGTCTCGGTGATTGCAGTGGCGACGCAGAAGGTCGTGGCCACTATCACCGGCTTCCAGGAGCCGCGCCAGGCGATCGTCTTCACGCGCGACGGCACGCTGGCCTATGTGCTCAACGAAGACTTGAGCGTGGCCAAGGTCGACCGGGCGAGCAACCGCGTTGTCGGCACGCTGGCCGCGCCGGTGCGGCCGATTTGATCCCGCGCTGATCCCCGACCCATCCAGGAGACACCACTATGAGTCACTCGCACGATCCCGCTTCGCTGAACGACAGGAGGCGCCGGTTCGTCCGCGGCGCCGGCCTGCTGGCCCTGGTCGCTTCGCCGCTTGCCGCGTTGGCCGCAGCAGAAACCGGTGAAGGCGTGAGCTTCGCCGACGGTCCGCGCCCCCTGGTGAAGTACCCCGGCAAGCGGCCGCTGATCCGCGTGCACACCCGGCCGCCGCACCTGGAAACGCCGTTCTCGGTCTTCAACGACGGCCCGATCACGGCGAACGACGCATTCTTCGTGCGCTACCACCTGGCGAACATCCCGCTCGCCGTCGATCTCGCGACGTATCGGCTGAGCGTGAAGGGCGCGGTCGGCACGCCGCTCAGCTTGTCGCTCGCCGAACTGAAGGCGATGGCCGAACCGGTCGAGCTGGTCGACGTCAACCAGTGCTCCGGCAACAGCCGCGGCTTCTCGTCATCGCGCGTGTTCGGCGCGCAGCTCGCGAACGGTGCGATGGGCAATGCGCGCTGGACCGGCGTGCCACTGCGCAAGGTGCTCGAGAAGGCCGGTGTCGGCGCGGGCGCGAAGCAGGTCACCTTCGACGGGCTCGACACGCCGGTGTTGCCGGCGACGTCGGACTTCCGCAAGGCACTCGACATCGAGCATGCGATGAGCGGCGAGCCGATGCTGGCGTGGGCGATGAATGGCAAGGACCTGCCGCTTCTCAACGGCTACCCGGTGAAGCTGATCGTGCCGGGCTACTTCGGCACCTACTGGGTCAAGCACCTGTCCGAGATCGAAGTGCTCGACCACCCGTTTGAAGGCCATGATGCGCTGTTCATGACCACGGCCTACCGTGTGCCCGACAACGACTGCCAGTGTGTTGCCGGCCGGTCGCGCAGTCGAGCTCAACGGCATCGGGTTCGATGCGGGTGCGGGCATCAAAGCGGTCGAGGTTTCGATCGACGGTGGTCAGCAATGGCGCGAGGCCGCGCTCGGCAAAGACCTCGGCCGCTACTCGTTCCGCGAGTGGCGTGCACCGATCACGTTCGCGCAGAAGGGCCAGGCCGTGCTGATGGTGCGCGCCGTGAGCCAGAAGGGAGAAGGGCAGCCGGCGACGACGGACTGGAACCCGGCAGGCTATCGGCGCCAAGTCGTCGAGTCCACCGCCGTGACGATCGCCTGACGGGAGCGCACCATGAACCGAATCCACACCCTGTCGATGCGTGCCGCATTCCTGTTGCTGGGCGCCTTAGGCGCCGGCTCGGCGTTCGCCGCACCACCGAAGCCGATCCAGCTGCCGGGTGAAACCGTGAAGCTCAAACCATCGAACCTGCCCGGGTTCGCCATCGCGCAGCAGAAGTGCGCGATCGGCCACTCGGCCGACTACATCGCCTACCAGCCACCGGGCATGACGGTGACGCAGTGGACTGGCGAGATGACGAAGATGCAGCATCTGTACGGCGCGCCGATCGACGACCAGGAGATCAAGCTGCTCGGCGTCTACCTCGCCGCGAGCTACGGCGACGCGAAGAGCGTGACCGCGGCCGATCAGGCGCTGACCGCCACTGCCCCGGCTGCCACGGCAGGTGCCACCGCGGCTGGCAGCCAGCCTGCGACAGGCGGCGCGATCGACGTGCAAGCATTGCTCAACGCGAATGCGTGCCTCGGCTGCTATGCCGTCGCGCAGAAGATCGTGGGGCCGGCCTATCACGACGTCGCCGCGTAGTACAAGGGCGACCCCAGCGCCGTGACAAGACTTCAGGCCAGCATCAAGGCCGGCGGTTCGGGCAAATGGATTCCGGTGCCGATGCCACCGTTCGCCCAGTTGACCGACGCGCAATTGAAGGCGCTCGCCGAGTTCGTGATGAAGCAGTGACGAACAACCGACGGAATAGCCCGGCCGTCCGATCCCACCACCGTGCCGAGGCCCATCGCGTTCGCGTCGTGGCGCGGCCTTTATCCCATCACCGAATCTTCCACCATGCCACTCCGTCTCCGTTCCCTGCTCGCAGGCTTTGTGCTCGCCACCGTCGGCGCGGTGACTGTGGGCTTCGCGGCCGAACATAGGATGCCGTCGCACGATCAGCACGCGATGGGCCGCGGCATGCCGCCTTCGCTGCTGCCGGTCAGCACGTCGCACACGTTTCCCGAGCTGATGGCCAACGTCGACGAGGTGATGCACCACGGCATGGCGAACGCGAAGCGAAACGGCAACCCGGACCACGATTTCGCGAGCGCGATGGTCCCGCATCACCAGGGCGCGGTCGACATGGCCAAGGT
>JANXSQ010000076.1 GCA_025356595.1 Janthinobacterium sp.
AGTGCCGCCTGGTTGATACCCCTTTCCTTTGCTAGATTTATGGGATGACGACGAAAAGCATGTTTTTGCGTGTCTCCAATATTTGCGAAAGATTTGTGTGACACTTTCCCGCACTTTGCGTGCACTCCAATTGAGGTTAGTTTCGCTCAGCGCAACTACGCTCGCCCCCAGTGTGGCCGCTGCCTCACCAATTTCATGCGCTTTGGCAAAGCTTTCCTGTTGACTGATCCCGTTGACGTTTTGATATATAAGTCTGCATCCTGATCCTGTTTCGCTATGTGGTTGGTCTCCCCATGATAAGTTTACTTTCGCTGCTTCTCCTGGTGTCTTATGCAGTGATATCTTTCTCAGTCGTTGCGCTCTTTGCTTTCCCTGTTGCCCAAACGTTTGCCCGGAGGCTGAGGACGTATGCCGAATAGGATTACTCATGGTGTCGTGGAGATGCTGTTGTTTCCAGCACCTCTTCCAGAGTCGGTTGTCGTCTTTTCGCTTTAGTTTGCTTTAGGTGTTTGGCGCTGTCGTCGGATTCCTCATCTTCTACTTCCATTTCGCCTTCTTGGTGGTGAGCACCACTGATTCGAGTATATTGAACTTGGCGCTTCGGTACCGAGATCCGAGCTGTTAGCATGGCCAAAGCTGCTTCGATGCGCTCTATGGCCTTCTGTTGAGTCTCTATGCCTTTGTTTTGGTTCTCCATGTGGCGTTCAAGGGCTTCCGTCCTTTTGTCCTGTAGCTTCATGTGTCGTAGTGTTGCTGGTTTGCGAAAAATATATTTTCCTGTTTAGCTTCGTTCTCGGCCTGTTTTTTGAGTGCCGCCTTGTGAATGCCTAGCAACTCATTCATCTGGATTTTCATGAAGTCTAGCTGTGCCTGAATCTCGTTTTTATACGCCTCAAAGTATTCTGAGCCATCGCCATTGCTGCTGCTGTCTGACTGCAACCCGATTGAAGCGGACTTTGTGGTTGTCGTATTGCCGGAATTCGAGTGATTTGTTTTTGCTGTTTTGGATGTTTGCTGATTCTGATGCTGCTGCTGTTTCTTTTTGCTATTCGGAAGGGCCGGGAATTCGGCATTTGTGTACGTGATCACCATCTGCTTGCGTTTTTTCTCTTGATTGTGTTTATCGTACGTTCTGTCGCTATCAGGAATTACATTGCCTGTCATGTTCTCTCGTAAGATTGCCGCGTAGCTCTGCATCGCTTCATTCGGTTTGTTTGTGCGCCTGATTCCCTGCTTGAATGATTCACTGTCGTTTTCGTGGTTTTTGAAAGCAATCGTTCCTTCTGCCGTTGGTATCAAAAATTCATCGATAAGTCGGTTAACCGTCTCCGCATTTTTCTTTTTGGCGATTACGAACCATTTCCCGCGTTCATCAGAAAGCAACGTCTGCTCGATCGATAAGACGATTGGTTCTAAAAATTTTCTGCCGTCCGCTGTTTGCTTTGCAATCTCCGCCTTGAGCATTTTAGTGATTAATGGTTCGTCGTCTTCGTCGCCTTTTTCGCCGGATCCAGAAACCAAAGAAAATAATGCATTTTCATGCAGACCGAAAATGGGAATAGCCACTATTTCTGTGAGAAACTTGTTGTGCTCAGCGATGAGAGCCTTTACGATGCTTGGATCGTTTTTGGCCATTGCGTGGGGAATGAATTTGCCAAATCTGTGTTCTGGGAGGCGTGCCTTGCAAAGTAAAGTTTTCAGCCTTCCTGCGTGAGCGCTCTCGCATTTAATTTCGAGTGCCTGTGTTTCCATTGCGCCCTTTCGCTTGTTTTCGCTATCTCGCAGGACGTGAACTATCTTCCTTGTACTGATTTCCATATCTGGGATAAACTTTTCCTCGTCATCAATAACATCTTCGAGATAGTCGCTGAGGGCGGATCTGATGTCGTTTTCTAGTTGTGGCCGGTAGGTTAAAACTGGAGATTTGTTGACAATATAGCCGATTGCCGTCAATTCGTTTGTTTCGTACTTATGTTCGGTGAGCCAGATTTTCTCGTCGCGAAGATAATTCATGAAGGTTGTATCACCCTTGAATGACGCAAGGCTGTTTTTCGTGTCGATGAGGAAGTTAACATTAACCTTGCCACCTCCGTCATTGCGAGTGCTATGAGGGGTCACTTGGAAAAGCGCTTTGAACCTATTTTCGCCTGCAGGGAACACGTCTTTCTTACTGAGTGTAATGCTCGTATCGTCCTTGGATTTGAAAACAATGTCGGGATCGATGCGCACGAAGTGGATGAACAACTGTTTCGCCTCGATCGAGGCCTTATATCCGCCGTTGCGACCGCTGTGAACAAACTCGGCTCTGATCTTGCGAGGAATGAATTCCAACTTGCCAGTTTGAACGTTGCTTCCCTCTCCTGCCTTTTCTTGACTATCCTGAGCCCCGCCCGGGTCTCCAGGATCCTTGCGACGGTAAGAAACCGTCTCCCAAACCACCATGGTCACTGGTATAAACTCCTACTTAATTTCCGAAGCAAAAAAAATCGCACAAACGTTTTAACGGTCAGTGAACTAGTGCCTAAATCTATCTACTTCTTGCTCTTGCTAATTCACCTTCCATTTTTGCTCGATCACTCAACTCATTGATTATTTCGTCTTCTACCAGTTATAAAGCGCATCCGTCTCTATAAGAAAACGATCTAGAAATCCTTCATAAGACCTACTTAGGTACTCAGCAGAGCAAAGGAAGCGACGACCTCTATTTTTTACAAAAACAGACAGAACGGCGCTGTTGGCAGCGAGCCCACACACAGCACCTTCCATACCGGGACATCCAGAAAATGAAGAATTTAGTATTAATTGCAACCGAGTGAAACGTTAGAGCTCCGGGTGTCCACGGTACACTACAATTGGTAGTTCGCAGCATGCTACTGTAACTCGTATGATACGAGAACGGCACAGCGTTGCCTGAATGCTACCTTAAGTGCGGTAAATAAGAGTAGGAGAAAGAACAACATCCGTGTTCCCACCGCGTGTTGTGGTCATTGTAATAATTTATCAGCAGGTACGGTATAGATTAGATGTCAGGTGACAGAACAACACTCTTGTAAAATGCAACCAAAAGAACAACAGCCGGGATTCCAACGTGGTCCCCCACCGTAGTACTAACCGGGCCAGACAGTGCTTAACTTCGCAGAGCGAACGGGATGCGGTGCTGTCACTGTTGTATGGTCGTTCCTGATCAACCGCAAATGTCAAGGGTATGTATAGTACCCTTTTGAATT
>JANXSQ010000304.1 GCA_025356595.1 Janthinobacterium sp.
TCAGAACGGACATGGCAGGCAGCGGGAGTAAAAATCCACACTGACGGCCGCGCTTTTAATACAATGTCAAGTATATATTTAATAATATTGATAATAAATGATTTAATCGCACATAATTTCCTTAACTTGGGTGGATTGGCCTTCCACCTGGCGCACTTGGCTATCCAAGCCATTAACGTACAGATGTCCACCGCGATACACGACATCGTCGCCTGGCAATCCTACAACGCGGCTGATGTGGGCTTGCTTAATATTGATAGGGTAATCAAAGACAATGATGTCTCCTCGGTGCAGCGGATCTGAAATTGGACGACTGCCAATCTGAAGGCCATAGGCGCTATAATGTCCAAAACCAAGTTTTTCAACTAAAACTCGCGAGCCCACCTCCAAGGTTGGAGCCATTGAAGTGGATGGCACCTTGAATGGTTCGTAAAGAAACACTCGCGAAACAATAAGCAAAAATAACGTAATCACAGATGCAAACAAAATCACGCGCCATCTTGAATACCAAGGCTTGGCGTTGAGATTTAAGATCTTTACATTTTTAAACGAAATAATAATTCCGGCAATCAACAAAATGATATTGATAAATGGAACTATTGAATCAAATCCGTTGCCGAAAATATGAAACAATTCGACAGTTCCCAACACTATCAATGACGCAAAAAATGCCAACGCCCATTGCCAATTTCCAATATATAGAAAAGCCAAGGGCGGGGAAATTATATTCAAAACAACGACGGCCCAATTTTTCGGTTTCCAGTTCAACTTTATTACCCATTAGAATTTTATTGGCTATTACTTAAAATAGTGCTTGCAGTGCAAGGAAGCACAGTCGATCATTGATGTCCGGCCTTGGTCGAAGTCTGATCGGTACCGAAACAATAACATATTGCCGTGGTGCGAAATGCGTGAATTCTCACGGGATCAGCCATTCGCGCCCTTGCCCATTTCGGCCGCTTACACCTATTGAACTATGTTAATTTGACAGCTTGACCACGACATCATAATTTTCTGACGCTTTGAGGGCGCAATTTTCGATTCGAAATCACGGAGCCAGATGATGGAAAAACAAGGCAATGCGTGTCCCGCAGACGCCGAACTGCTCGCGGGCTGGCTGGCCGCACGTTCAATTGCACGCGGCTTACCACCGCCGGTGCCCAAGCACGGTGGGATGCGCGTTGATACCGGGTTGCCAAACGAAATTCGGCGCTACGTCTTCGCCGGACCTGTGCGCGAAATACGGAATCTGGCGCTATCGATTTCCGCTCCGCATATTTTCATCAAAATGTGCGGCTCCGGTGAACAATTGCTCGCTCTCATGCCGCCGGGGTGGCGACTCCAACCGGCCAGTTATCTGATGACTCATAGTTGCGCCTGGGACGCGCCAATTCTGCCGACCGGATACCGATTCGAGGTATTAAGCGAACAAGCGGCCACATTAGTGCGCATTGTGGCCTCAGATGGATCCCTTGCCGCCAGCGGTTATGCGCTGGAATATGGTGGGGTCTTTATCTTTGACCGAATCGTCACCGAGCCGGCGCACCGGCGGCGAGGCTTGGGCAAGGCACTGATGGCGGCGCTGGGATCAACACAGCAATCAAGTACGGCGCGCCGGGTGCTCGTGGCTACCGAGGACGGCCGGGCACTGTATTCGAGTCTCGGCTGGCTTGTTCACTCGCCATATTCATCGGCATCGATTGCAGTGTGTTGCGATTAACAAACGCGTACTATTGGCGTATCGAATGTCCGCTATTGATCGGTGCGAACGCTCTACGAGCGCAGGCGCGCGACTATCAGAGCGCGCGGCAGGCCTCGAGCGCGGGGGCGCTTCGAACTCAAGCCGGCGGCAGCGCCTGGCTGCCGATGTCGTCGACGGCAGCATCCCATTCAGCGCCGCTGTCCGCCAGGCGCCCTGCCCGGGCCACGGGATCTGAACGGAGCTTCACCCTCCCGATTTAAAACATTGCAACACTATGTAAGGGCAGCGCCGGGACGGGGCTGAACGGAATGAAGCTTGCTATACTTGAAATCTTGAACAAAAGGAGAACTCATGGCGCAAGATATTCTGCTGGATAACAATCTGCAATCGACCAAGAACCTGGCCTGGTGGTTGTACCTGATCCACGCCGCCAGCTTCGTCTTCTCGCTCGGCTTGTTTTCCTTCATCCCCCTGATTGTCAATTACGTCAAGCGGGACGACGCCGCCGGCACCTTCGTGCAGAGCCACCATACCTGGCAGATCCGCTCCTTCTGGTGGTATCTGTTCTGGGTCGTGCTGGGCGCCGTGCTGTTCATCACTTTCATCGGCATTCCGCTGGCCTGGCTGGTCTGGGGTTGCGCGTGGTTGTGGAAGGCCTATCGCCTGATCAAGGGCTTCATCGATCTCAACAACAACACACCGATGCCGGTCTAAGCAACGTCCTCCTCGCCGTCGCGCGGAGGGCCACAGTCCGCGGGCTGGTCCGCCACGCCCGCGCGTCAACTCTCGTGCGTGCTTGCTAGGGCCGGAAAAAACACCGCCTCCAGCAGCCAGATGCACAGCAAGGTCGCCGCCAGCGCGACCAGCCCGCTGCCCGCCGTCGATTGCTGATCGCTCAGGTAGACGCTGCACAACTGCCGCGGCGCGTCCTGATACAGCAGGCCGGCGGTGATCGTCATCCACGCCCAGTTCACCATGAAAAATCCCTGCATGACGGCGCCCGCGTCGCGCCAGGCCACGCCTGCCAGAAAACCCGCCGCCAGCATGCCGAGGACTTTCACGCCATGCGCCGCCGGCATCGTCATCGCGTAGTCGAGCGCCAAGGGCAGCATCCACACGCCGCTGATGAGCAAGGCGGCCAGCAGCAGCGCCGGCCGATAAGCGCGCAACTGGCGGCGCCGCGCCGCGCCGACGCCGGCGTGCGCGGCCAGCCAACCGGCCAGGAAGAGCAGCGGCAGTTCCAGCAGCATGTGGCGCGCCATGCTCGCCTCCAGCCAGGGACGGGCCAGGCCGGTCAGCGCCAGGATCAGGCCCGGCAGGTAGGGATTGCGCAGTCGCCGCATGGCTTCAGTCCGGCAGCAGATCGGCCAGCGCCTGGTCCGGCCGGTCGATGTCGTAGTTGCGCACCAACCGCGCGCCGGCGTCGGCGACGAAGATGGCGCCGTTGTGCACGAAGCCGCCCATGCCGTCGGGCAGCACGACGATGTCGAACAGCTTGAGCAGGCGCGGCAAGTCGGCCGGGTCGCGCACGGTGGCGAAGCGCCAGCGCGCCGGATCGGCCTTCATCTGCCGGCCGTAGGCGCGCAGCGCGGCCGGCGTGTCGCGGCGCGGATCGAAGCTGAGCGTCAGCAGTTGCACCCGCTGGTCCAGGCCGCGCTCGCGCAGTTGCTGTTGCAGATAGGCCTGGCCGGACGCGCTGGTGCGGCAAATCTCCACGCAGCGCGTGTAGGCCAGCGTGATGAGGGTGGTGCGCCGCGCCGCGCCGCCGATGTCGGCCAGCGAAAAGACCGCGCCGGCGCTGTCGATCAGCGCGATCGGCGGCAGGGCGCGCGGGCTGCGCTGCAGGTCGATGCGGCGCACGCCGTCCGAGGTGACGGCGCGGAAGCCGCGCGTCAGGGCGCCGAACAACAGCAAGCCGGCCAGCGCCAGCAGCGCCAGCGCCAGCCAGGGGGCGTGGCGGCGCAGCAGCGCCACCTACCGGGGCGCCGCGTCGGGCGGCGCCTTGGACGCGGCGGCCAGCGCGGCCGCCACCTCCTGCGGACCGTTCCACGGCTCGCCGCGGCGCGCCGTCAGGGCGCGCGCCGCCTTGGCCATCTCGGCGTCGACCGGCGCGGCGGTGTTGCCCCAGGCGCCGCGCACGTGGGTGAGGACGGCCGCCAGTTCGGCGTCCGACAATTGCTCGGCGAAGGCCGGCATGGCGCCGTTGTAGGTGACGCCGAGCACTTCGACCGGTCCCGTCATGCCGTGCAGGACGATCTGCAGCGCCGTGTCCGGATCGCCCTCGACCCAGCTGGCGCCGGCCAGCGGCGGGAAGACGCCGGGCAGGCCCTTGCCGGTGGCCTGGTGGCAGGCCGCGCAGCGCGCCGCGAACACTTGCGCGCCGTCGGCCGCGCCGCCCGGGGCGGCCACCAGCGTCGACAGCTCGCGCCGGTCGCCCAGCGACACGTCGCCGCCCGCCTCCTGGAGGAAGATGTAGGCCACGGCCCAGACGACCAGGCCCAGCACCAATCCCATGACCAGTTTCGGCACCGGGTTCGCCTGCTCGACCGGATCGGCGTGTTCGACCCGGTTTTTCTTATTCTCTGTCATGCTTTTCCTCCTTGTTGGCCGCGCCGTCCGGCGCCCGCTTGGCGCGCAGCTTCGCTTCGGCCTGCGCCTCGCTCTGCGTCAGCGCCGGATAGGTGTGTTTCAAGCCCGTCAGATAAGCCACCAGATCGAGCGCCTCCGGGCGCGCGACGACGGCCTGGTCGTAGCCCACGGTGCCGGGCGGCAGCAACACCACCCGGTCGGCGTTCGTCACCTCGCTCTTGTTCTTGACTTCGAACAGGAAGGGGAAGGCCGGCATATTGCTGCCCGGGACGTAGGCGCGCGGCTGGAACAGATGCCCCAGGTGCCAGTCGGCGCTGGGTTGGCGCACGCCGATGTTGAACAGGTCCGGGCCGGTGCGCATGGTGCCCAGCAGAGGCGGCGAGTCGTAGTGGTAATCGGCCGCCACCGAGGGCCGGCCCCAGCCGCGCTGGGCGTCGGCGCGGCCGGCGCCGGTGCTGCTGGGCTGCTGGGTGTGGCAGGTGATGCAGCCGTTGCCCATGTACAGCTCGCGGCCGCGCAATTGCTGGCCCGTGTAGGGTTTCAGGCCGGGCGGCGCGGGCACGTCCTTGAGCTGCATGAAGGGCACGACGACCATCGCCGAGGTCGCCATGGCCAGCGTCACCATCGCGCCGCCGAGTAGTTTGAGTTCGTTTTCCATGTCTTATACCGTCGCTTGAAGTGAGGCGTTGTCGGTCTGGCTCAGCGCGCCGCAGCGCAGCACCATCAAGGCGAAATGCCAGGCGAAGACCAGATGGCCCAGGGTCATCATGGCGCCGCCGATGGTGCGCCCTTTCAACCACGGCATCGTCACGGCGACCGAGTCCATGAAGGGGCGCGCCGGGTCCAGCAGGACCAGGCCCTGCAGCACGCCGCCTATGCTCAGCGTGACCAGGTAGACGGCGAAGCCGCCGCACACCAGCCAGAAGTGCCAGGCGATCAACTTCGGACGCACCCAGTCCAGGCCCAGCACCCGCGGCATGACGAAGTAGACGCCGCCGAAGATGACCATCGTCACGAAGCCGTACATGCCGAGGTGGGCGTGGGCGACCGTGAAATGGGTGAAGTGGGTGACGGCGTTGAGCGAGCGCAGCGCCTCCAGCGAGCCCTGCAGCGACGCCAGCGTGTACATGACGGCGCCGACGAGAATGAAGCGCAGCGTCGGCGAGGAGCGCAGCGCCGAGAAATGGCCCTTCATCGTCAGATGCTGGTTGAGCGAGAAGGCGACGACGGGAATGATCATCATCACGCTCTGCACGATGGAGAGCGTGATCAGCCACTCGGGAATCGGTCCGCCGATCAGATGGTGGGCGCCGACCTGGCCGTAGAAGAAGGCCAGCGTCCAGAAACCCAGCAGCGACAGATTGTACGACTGCACCGGGCGGCCGATCACCTTGGGCAGGAAATAGTAGACGCAGGCGATCGACAGCGGCGTGTAGAACAGGCCCAGCACGTTGTGGCCGAACCACCAATTCATGGTCGCCTGCTCGACGCCGAAGTGCACGCCGGGGAATTTCGCCACCAGATACAGGATCGGGAACCAGAACAGCGCCGCGCCGATGTACCACACCGACACGTACAGATGCTGGACGCGGCGGCGCTGCAGCGTGTACACCATGGGCATGCCGATGAGCATGCCGCCGAGCGCGAACAGCATGCCGATCTGCCAGGGAATTTCCAGCCACTCCAGGCTGGCGTTGACGCCGCTGCCCAGCGCTCCCAGGCCGGCGATCAGGCCGGCGTTCCACAGCGCCGCGCCGAGCACAGCCAGGCGGCCGCCGGCCAGGGTGGTGCGCAGCAGGCGCGGCAGCATCCAGGTGGCCAGGCCCAGCAGGCCCAGCGGCGCCCAGCCGTAGGCGACCGCGTTCAGGTGGATGGTGCGCAGGCGGCCGAAGGTCAGCCAGGCGTACTGGGTCAGGAAATCGGGCTCGTGCAGCTTGTAGGAGCTGAGCAGGCCGGCCGCCGAGGCCACCACCAGCCACAGCACGGCGCTGCCGATCAGCACGAAGGCGGGCAAGGCGCTGGAGCGGTCGGCCAGCTCGCGCGCCGCCACCTCCTCGCGCGAGGCGGCCAGCGGCAGGCGTCCGGCGGGCAAGGCGGCCTCGCCGTCGCGCTGGCCGATCTCGCCGTCGATGAAGATGACGCGGGCGCCGGCCGGGTTGGCCTCGAACAGGCCCTTGCGCAGCGACCAGATGAAAGCGAACAAGCCGGCGATCGACAGGATAAAGGTGGCAAGCAGGATGCCGGTGGGATTCATAGTGACCTCGATTGCGGTGGTTTGATGAGTAGCAGCATGATAGGCAGGGCCGCGCCACAGCGGCGTAAGCAGATCGCCGCCCCGAAACCGGATCAGATCGCGGCGCCGGCGCGCCTGCTCCGTCCGGCCCGCGCGGAGCGCGCCGAAATGTATTACCATGCGTCCACAACAACCACTAACAAGCGCGCCCACCGCCCAAAAACCGGGGACTCGGCGTCCCCGGTTTTTTGGCCCCGGTCCTTGCTCCTTGCCCATGAAACTGTACGAGACGCTCGCCAGCGATATTTCCGAATCCATTCTCAGCGGTGTGCTGCGCCTGGGCGATCGCTTGCCCTCCGTGCGCCAGGCTTGCGCCAGCCGCGGCGTCAGTCCCTCGACCGTGTTCCAGGCTTATTATTTGCTCGAGGCGCAGGGTTTGATCCAGTCGCGCGAGCGCTCCGGGTATTTCGTTTCCGTCTCGGCCCAGCGTCTGCCGCCCGAGCCGGAGACGGCTTCGCTGCCGGACGAGGCCGCGCTGCCGCTCGATGTCAGCGAGCGCGTCTTCGAGGTGCTGGAGTCGACCATGAAGCGCGATGTCGTGCCTTTCGGCTCGGCTTTCCCCAGTCCCCTTCTGTTCCCGATGGCGCGCCTGGCGCGCATGATGAGTTCCAGCGTGCAGAGCCTCGATCCCTGGGCCAGCGTCGATGATTTGACGCCCGGCAACGCGCGCCTGCGCCGGCAATTGGCGCTGCGCTATCTGATCGATGGCCTGCATGTGCACGCCGACGACATCGTCGTCACCAACGGCGCGCTGGAGGCCCTCAATCTGTGCCTGCAGGCGGTGACGCGGCCGGGCGACGCGGTGTTGATCGAGTCGCCCTCCTTCTACGGCTCGCTGCAGGCGATCGAGCGGCAGGGCCTGCAGGCGATCGCGGTGCCGACCCATCCGCGCGAGGGCATGGATCTGGCCGCCGCCGAGCGCGCGCTGGAGCGGCACCGGCCGAAGGCCTGTTGGTTGATGACGAATTTCCAGAATCCGCTCGGCAGCCTGATGCCGGACGAGAAAA
The DNA here is from genome assembly GCA_025356595.1 of Janthinobacterium sp. GTDB lineage: Bacteria > Pseudomonadota > Gammaproteobacteria > Burkholderiales > Burkholderiaceae_D > Janthinobacterium. The sequence continues at coordinate 7,592 of JANXSQ010000304.1, forward strand.
AACGCGATCTGGTGCGCCTGCTGGCGCGCTATCAGGTGCCGCTGATCGAGGATGATGTCTACGGCGAGCTGTATTTCGGCGACAAGCGTCCGGCGCCGGCCAAGGCCTACGACACCGAGGGTCTGGTGATGCACTGTTCCTCGTTTTCGAAGTGCCTGGCGCCCGGCTACCGGGTCGGCTGGGTGGCGGCGGGACGCTTCGCCCGCCAAGTGGCGCGGCACAAGCTGACCAGCACCCTGACCACCTGCGCGCCGGCCCAGGGCGCGCTGGCCCTGTATCTGGAAAAGGGCGGCTACGACCATCACCTGCGTCTGCTGCGCCACAAACTGGCGGCCCAGCAGGCGGCCTTCAGCGACGCCGTGGCGCGCCATTTCCCGGCCGGCACGCGCGTCACGCGCCCCAAGGGCGGCTACTATCTGTGGGTGGAGATGCCGGCCGGGGTGGACGCGCTGCAGGTGCACCGCGCCGCGCTGGCGCAGGGCATCAGCGTCGCGCCGGGACCGATCTTTTCGCCGCAGGCCGATTTCGCCCACTGCCTGCGCCTGAACTACGGCCACCTGTGGGACGCCCGCGCCGAGGCGGCGCTGGCCACGCTGGGGCAGATCGTCGCCGCGCACCAGCCGGCCTGATCGACTCGCCGCAGCCGCCCCGGCGCGGCCAGGCAACCGCCGCCCCGGCGCGGGCGTGTCCGACCCCGCCCCGCCGCCGGGCGCGGCGCTGATCCGCTTTTTGCGCGCGCTCTGCTGCTGGCGCGGCGCCCCCGCCTTCGGTACATTGGCGCGACCATCCCCCAACAGGACCGTCAATGTACATTTACGAAGAAGCCGAACGGAAGCTGCATGAGCTGCGCGTGGCGCAATTCAGGGAGCAGACCCGGCGCTTCCTTGCCGGCGAGCTGGGCGAGAACGATTTCCGCGCCGCGCGCCTGCTCAACGGCCTGCACCTGCAACGCCACGCCCTGATGCTGCGCGTCGCCCTGCCCTACGGCATGCTGGGCGCGGCGCAGTTGCGCGCGCTGGCGCGGGTGGCGCGGCGCTGGGACAAGGGTTACGCCCACCTCGGCGCGCGCCAGCAAGTGCAACTGAACTGGCCGCGCCTGGCGGACGCGCCGCAGATCCTCGCCGAGCTGGCGGCGGCGCAGCTCTATGCCGCCCCCGGCGGCGCGCGCAGCGAACGGCCCGGCAGTTGCGCCCACCTCGCCGGCGTCGGCCCGAACGAGCTGCTGACCCCCCTGGTCTGGTGCGAGATCATCCGCCTCTGGTCGGGCGCGCGTCCCGAGTGCGCCGCCCTGCCGCGCCAGTTCCGCATCGCCGTCGGCGGCGCGCCGGGCGAGCCGGCCGCCGAACAGGCCTACGACATCGGCCTGCAGGCGGCCGCGCGCGAGAGCGGCGGCGGCTTTCGCGTCACCCTCGGCGGCGGCCAGGGCCGGACGCGCTGCGACATCACCCTCGCCCCCTTCGTCCCCTGGCAGCATGTGCTGAGCTACCTCGACGCCATCCTCGGCATGTGCCGCCTGCACGCGCGCGCCGACGGCGTCTGCCAGGGCGGCATCGGCGCCCTGCTCAAGGCCCTGACGCCGGCCGCTTTCGTGCTGCAGGTGGAGGCGCGCTGGCGCCTCACGCGCGAGGCCGCCGGCGCGCTGGGCGAGGCCGAGCTGCGCGCCGCCGCGGCCCGCTTCAGC
>JANXSQ010000147.1 GCA_025356595.1 Janthinobacterium sp.
GAACTTTGCCTAACATTTCCATGGTGATCACCTATTAATTCTCCCGCCTAATGATTAGGCAGGAGTAGTAGAACACCTGGGTCAGTTTTCGGTCGGCGCGAGGCCTATAGGTGGGTCAATTTTCGGTCGGCGCCAACAAGCTCACAAACGCAGCACCAATCCAGTACGTCAATGTATCTAAGGACACCGTGCGTACCGCTACACCCACTCATGGCACCGCCATCAAGACCTTTTCGCGTCTCATATGGATTGATACGGCACATTCGAGACATCGTTGTCCGATTGTCTTGTGACTATTTTTCGGCCGACGCCGCAGCATGGCGCCGATGCAGGAACTTCCATCGGCGGCGCAAGCGCAGGCCTGGCATGTGGCTTTGCAACACGCGCCGCTCCGGACGCTGCACCAGGGCGGCGCGCGCTTCGACTTGATGCCGCTCGACGTTGCCTGGGCCGCTCCCCCGCCCTCGATTTTCAAGCCCCCCAAAAATGAAAAAAGCCAGCGGTCCACGCTGGCTTTTTGCCGTCTCGCGACGCGCCTAGACGATGCGTTCGCCGTTCGCCGGATCGAACAGGGCCGCCTTCGACAGATTGAACGACAGCGTCATGGTCTGGCCCGGCAGCACCGCTTCGCGCGGGTGGGTGCGGCAGGTGACTGAACCGCCGTTGAGCTTGGTCGTCAGCAGCGTGTCCGGTCCGGTCGGTTCGACCAGATCCACCAGGCAGGACAGTTCCTGGCCGACGTCGCCGTGGGCGCTGCTCAAGTCGGTGATCTGCTCCGGACGGATGCCCAGCGTGACGTCGCGGCCGGCGTAGGGGCGCAGCTTGTCGGCGTCGAAGGGCAGCTTCAGGCGCATGGTCTGGCCGGCGTTCTCGATCGGCACGAAGACGTCGTTGTTGGCGTCGATGGCGATGCGGCAGGTGATGAAGTTCATCGACGGCGAGCCGATGAAACCGGCCACGAACAGGTTCGCCGGATTGTCGTAGATGTCCTGCGGCGTGCCCAGTTGCTGCACCACGCCGTCCTTCATGACGGCGATCAGGTCGCCCATCGTCATCGCTTCGATCTGGTCATGGGTGACGTAGACGATGGTCGATTTCAGGCGCTGGTGCATCAGCTTGATCTCGGCGCGCATCTCGACGCGCAGCTTGGCGTCCAGGTTCGACAGCGGTTCGTCGAACAGGAACAGCGAGGGCTTGCGCGAGATCGCCCGGCCCATCGCCACGCGCTGGCGCTGACCGCCCGACAGTTGCGCCGGACGGCGGTCCAGCAAGTGGGTGATCTGCAGCGTCTCGGCGACGCGGCTGACGATCTCGTCCTGCTCCTTCTGCGGCACCTTCTTGACGCCCAGGCCGAAGGCGATGTTCTCGCGCACCGTCATCGACGGGTACAGGGCGTAGGACTGGAACACCATGGCAATGTCGCGGTCCTTCGGCGGCAGGTCGTTGACCACCTTGCCGTCGATGAGGATCTCGCCCGAGGTGACGCTTTCCAGGCCGGCGATCATGTTCAGCAGGGTCGATTTGCCGGAGCCGGAGCCGCCCACGAGGATCAGGAACTGGCCGTCCTTGATCTCGATGTCGATGCCCTTCAACACTTCGACGCCGTTGGTGTAGACCTTGCGGATGCTGCGTATGGATAAACTAGACATGATTGTTCCTTAACCTTTGACTGCGCCGGCGGTCAAGCCGCGCACAAAATATCGACCCGCGACCAGATACACCAGCAGCGTCGGCAGCGCCGCGATGATGGCGGCGGCCATGTTGACGTTGTATTCCTTCACGCCGGTGGTGGTGTTGACCAGATTGTTCAGGCCCACCGTGATCGGCTGCGAGTCGCCCGAGGCGAAGACGATGCCGAACAGGAAGTCGTTCCAGATCTGCGTGAATTGCCAGATGATGCTGACGACGAAAATCGGCCCGGAGATCGGCAGCACGATCTTGCGGAAGATCAGGAAGAAGCCGGCGCCGTCGATGCGCGCCGCCTTGATCAGCTCTTCCGGCACGCCGATGTAGTAGTTGCGGAAGAACAGGGTCGTGAAGGCGGTGCCGTAGACGACGTGGACGAAGACCAGGCCGGTGGTGGTGTTGGCCAGGCCGAATTCGCCCAGCAGGCGCGCCATCGGCAGAATCACCACCTGGAAGGGAATGAAACAGCCCACCAGCATGGCCGCGAACAGGGCTTCCGAACCGCGGAAGCGCCAGTGCGCGAAGACGTAGCCGTTGAAGGCGCCCAGGAAGGTCGAGATCAGCACCGCCGGCACGACCATCTTGATCGAGTTCCAGAAGAACGGCTGCATGCCGCCGCAGGTGACGCCGGTGCAGGCGCTGGACCAGGCCTTGGCCCAGGATTCGGTCTGCCACGCCACCGGCAGGGCCAGCAGGTTGCCGCTGCGGATTTCGTCGAGCGACTTGAAGGAGGTCGACAGCATCACGTACAGGGGCGTGATGTAGTAGACCGCGAACAGGATCAGCAGCAGGTAGAGGACGCCGCGGCCCAGGTTGAATTGCTTGCGTGTGTGAGTCATCTCATCGCCTTTGCGCTGCGCGCTTCCAGATACATCAGCGGCACGAGCACCGCAACGATGGTGGCCAGCATCATCATGGCCGACGCCGAACCGAGGCCGAGCTGGCCGCGGGTGAAGGAAAACTGGTACATGAAGATGGCCGGCACGTCGGAGGAGTTACCCGGGCCGCCGGCGGTCAGCGCGATGACCAGGTCGAAACTCTTGATGGCGATGTGCGACAGGATCAGCAGCACGCTGAAGAACACCGGGCGCATGGCCGGGATGACGATGCGGCGGTAGATGGTCGGCAGGGTGGCGCCGTCGACCTGGGCCGCCTTGATGATCTCGTCGTCGATGCCGCGCAGGCCGGCCAGGAACAGGGCCATCACGAAACCGGAGGACTGCCAGACGCCGGCGATGACGACGGTGTAGATCGCCATGTCGGAGTTGACCAACCAGTCGAAGGTGAACGAGGTCCAGCCCCAGTCGTGCATGACCTTTTCCAGGCCCAGGCTGGGGTTGAGCATCCACTTCCAGGCGGTGCCGGTGACGATGAAGGAGAGCGCCATCGGGTACAGGTAGATGGCGCGCAGGAAGCCTTCGGCGCGGATTTTCTGGTCCAGCAGGATCGCCATGAACAGGCCGATGGCGATGCTGGAGCCGATGAACAGGGTGCCGAAGATGCCGAGGTTTTTCAGCGAGGTCCACCAGCGTTCGTTGTCGAACAACTCCTGGTACTGGACCAGGCCGGCGAAGTCGAAGTTCGGCATCAGCCGGGATTCGGTCAGGGAGATATAACCGGTCAAAAAGATGAAACCATAGACGAACAGCAGACTGGCGAGGAGCGTCGGGCCCAGCACGAGTTGCGGTATCCATCGGTCGAATTGCTTGCGTAGGGACATGGGACAGCCGTAGAAAAAGGGACAGCGGGAGGCGCCGGCAAGGAAGCCGGCGCCGTCGGAGCACGTCAGTGACAGCGGCCCGCGCGGGCGGGTCGGGATTCAGCGCGTGCCTGGAATCGCGGCCCGCCCAGGCGGACCGCTGTACTGCCTGTCATCCGACAGGATTACTTCACTTTCGCCGCTTTCGCCAGCGCCGCGACCGCGTCCTTCGAGCTCATGTTCGAGTTCATGAACTTGGCGATCACGTCGACCACCGCGCCCTGGGTCGCCGAAGGCAAGGCCATGCCGTGCGCGAACGACGGCACCAGGCCGCCGGACTTGTTGGTCGCTTCCATGTCGTCCATCGACTTGATGGCGCAATCGTCGAACTTGTTGCGCGAGACGCCGGAACGGACCGGGATGGAACCCTTGTTCAGGTTGAAGATGGCCTGGAACTTCGGATTCATGATGGCGTTCGCCAGGGCGATCTGGCCCTTCTTGGCGGCGGCGTCCTTCTGCGTGAACATGGCGAAGGAATCGATGTTGAAGGTGTAGGCCTTGTCGGTGCCCGGCGCGGCGACGCATTGGTAGTCGCGGCCCGGAATCTTGCCGGCGTTGGAGAACTCGCCCTTGGCCCAGTCGCCCATGAACTGGAAGCCGGCCTTGCCGTTGATGACCATGGCGGTGGCCAGGTTCCAGTCGCGTCCGGCGGCGTCCTTGTCGATGTAGGTCTTGACCTTGCCCAGGGTGTCGAACACCTTGATCATGGTCGGGCCGGTGAGCTCTTTCTGATCCAGTTTCAGGATGGCTTTTTTGTAGAATTCGGTGCCGCCCACGCCCAGCGCGACGGATTCGAAGACGGTGGCGTCCTGCCAAGGCTGGCCGCCGTGGGCGATGGCGATGGCGCCGGATTTCTTGATCTTGTCGGCCGCTTCAAAGAAGGCGTCCCAGGTCGTCGGGGTCGAGGTGACGCCGGCTTTTTTCAGCACTTCCGGGTTCACCCACATCCAGTTGACGCGGTGCACATTGACCGGCGCGGCGACGTAATGCCCCTTGTATTTCATGATGTCGGCGACCACTTTCGGCAGCACGGTGTCCCATTTGCCGGCGACGGCGGCTTCGTCGATGTTGGCCAGCACGCCTTCCTTGCCCCATTCCTGGATGGAGGGGCCCTTGATTTGCGCGGCCGTCGGCGGATTGCCGGAAATGACGCGGGTTTTCAGGGCGGTCGCGGCGTTTTCGCCAGCGCCGCCGGCCACGGCGAAGTCTTTCCAGCCGAAGCCGTCTTCCTTGACGATCTGTTGCAGTTGACCGACCGATTTGGCTTCGCTGCCGGAGGTCCAGTAGTGCAGGACTTCAACGTCGGTGGCGAAAGCGCTGCCGGCGAAGGCCAAGGTGGTCAACATGACGAGGTGTTTCAGTTTCATCTCCAGATTCCTTATTATGAGCAAGCTTGTTGGGGCCTCGGCAGCGGAACATTCCATTGTCCGAAACATGGTAATACGCGCCTGTACCGACGCTTGGACATCACTCCGGCGCGGCGGGCAAAAAAACGGGGGCCGCGCGCCGGATGAATCGATTCGCCGGGAAACATATGCATCGCACAACAGCATATGTATCACATTGGCATCAAAAGCGCACCCAAGCCGGGCGCGCTGTTGTTTTTATCAGAACCAGGTTTCCAGCTGGAAGCCGTAGGAGGCGCCGCTGGTGTTGTTGTTGTAGACCGGGCCGGAGTTGTTGGCCGCGTTGACGGAGGCCGTCGCCGCGTCGTTCCACTTGCCGTAGGTGACGAAGGCGCGCAGTTCCGGACGCGACCACAGGCCGGGACCGGCCGAGATCGTCGGCGCCAGCGTCAGCTTGGTCAGGCGCTTGGTCGGACCGTTCTCCGAGGTGACGCGGTCGGTGCCCAATTCCATCTGCAGCTTGAAGTTTTTCGACAAGGCGTAGACCGGGCGCACGCCGGCCGTGGTCCAGGTGCTGGAACCGCCGGCGTCCGACTTGTCCTTCTGCACCAGGGCGACGAATTCCATGCCGAAGTTTTCCGTCGGCTGTATCCACAGATCGTCGAAGATGCGCATGCGCGTCACGTCGGAGCCGAAGGAGGTGCTGCCGGACGGGCCGATGCGGCCGTTGCCGACGCCGACGCCCGGGCCGACGCCGTACTGCACGCCCACCGTGTTGACGCCGCCGAACACTTTGGCCTGCTTGTGGAAGACCGACAACTGCCAGCCGTTGTGCTTCGGACCGTTGTCGGAATTGCCCTCGGCCGTGATGATCGACATCGCCGCGTCGACGGTGCCGTCGGTGTTGACGGGAATGTCCTGGTAGATGAAGTTCTGCCGCACGGCCGACGGCGTGCCGACGACTTTGCCGTTGGCGTCGAGGGTGTTGGTGTCGTTGTCCTTGAAGAAGGCGTAGCCGAACTTGCCCGGACCGACCTTGACCTGGTCGACGCCGGCGCCGGTGCCGTTGAAGTTGATGTATTGCAGATCCAACATGTGGATGTCGGGACGGAAGTAGTAGCGCTTACCGATCCAGGCCGTGCCGCCGTTCAGGAAGTCCAGGCCCTTGGCCTCGACGTAGGCCTTGGCGATACCCAGTTTGGCGTCGCCGAAGTCCGATTTCGGGCTGTAGATGTCGGCCCAGACGGTGGCCACGTAGCTGACGCCGTCCGATTTGGCGATTTCCTTGGTGTAACCGAATTCGCCGTAGGCGTCGCACTCGTTGCCCAAACGATACTTCATGGTGTTGCCGCCCAGACCGTAGCAGCTTTGCGGCCCCTTCGAGCCGCTGGTGCTGGTGCCGGCGCCGACCCGGAAGTAACCGTGGAAACCTTCTTCGTCCGCGACGGCCGAACCGCAGGCCAGGGCCAGGGTGATTGCTGCAGGCAATACCTTCAACATCGTGTGCTTCATGGTGTGTCTCCTTTTTGTATATATTTTTTATGTAGCAAAAGTACGGTGACTTTCGCTGTCCAGAAATTCTTTCCGGTGGAGTCATAGTAACTATACTACGAACAAATATCAACAGATGATGTTGTAATCCTACGACGTATCGCATTATCATTGCGTACGGGCCGGATTCGGCCACTCTGCAAGCAACGCCCTCCTTCAACGCTGGCCCAACTCAAAAGCACAATGTCCAACTCCGTCCACCCCGCTACGCCCTCCGCCACCCAGCCCACTGTCTTCGCCGGCGGGCCGCGCCTGCTGGCCGACGTCGGCGGCACCAACGCCCGCTTCGCGCTCGAGACGGCGCCCGGCCGCGTCGAAGCCGTCCTGGTCCTCGCCTGCAAGGACCACGCCACGATGGCCGACGCATTACGTAGTTATCTTACGAACCCCATCGTCACCGCCACCGCGCCGGACGGCGTGCGCCACGCCGCCATCGCCATCGCCAACCCCGTCAACGGCGACCAGGTGCGCATGACCAACCACCATTGGGAATTCTCGATCGAGGCCGTGCGCCTCGAACTGGACTTCAGCACCTTCCTGGTGGCGAACGACTTCACGGCCCTGGCGATGGCCCTGCCCCACCTTTCCGTGGACGAAAAACAACAGGTGGGCGGCGCGGCGGCCCGTCCCGGCAGCGCCATCGGCCTGATCGGCGCCGGCACCGGCCTGGGCGTGTCCGGCCTGGTGCCCGACCACGGCCACTGGACGCCGCTGCAAAGCGAGGGCGGCCACGTCAGCTTCTCGCCCATCGACGAGCGCGAGATCGCCATCCTGCGCTTCGCCTGGCGCAGCTTCGAGCACGTCTCGGCGGAACGCCTGATGTCCGGCGACGGCCTAGAGCTGATCTACCGCGCGCTCGCCGAACAGCGCGGCGACGCCGGCCCGGCCTTGAGCGCGCCGGAAATCTCGCGGCGCGCCCTGAGCGGCGAATGCGCGCTGTGCGTGGACGTCATCGACGCCTTCTGCGGCATGCTCGGCACCGTCGCCGGCAACCTCGCCGTGACCCTGGGCGCGCTGGGCGGCATCTACATCGGCGGCGGCATCGTGCCGCGCCTGGGCGAGCACTTCGCGCGCTCCTCCTTCCGCCGCCGCTTCGAGGAAAAGGGCCGCTTCGTCGACTACCTGGCGCAGATCCCGGTCTACGTCATCACCGCCGAATTCCCTGCCTTCACCGGCGTGTCGGCCATCTTGGCCGAGGCGATGGCCGAGCAGGGCTGAGCGCGCGGCCCAAGGCAGGGGGCGAATAGTGCTGCGCGGCGCGCCGATCCCCATTAGAATCAGCCCCTGATTCGTGGCCCGGCCCGCTCCGTCGGAGGCGGTCGGGCCGGGCCACGCACGGAGTTGCGACGCCGGTCGAAAAACCAGAACGCGCCGCCAGCGCGTCACACGCAGGAAGAGAGCACGCCGCCCATGAAGACCGAAGACAAAACCGAGCCCCCCGGCGCCGAAGCGCCCGACCGTTTCAGCGACGGCCCGCGCCTGCTGGCCGATATCGGCGGCACCAACGCCCGCTTCGTGCTGGAGACCCGGCCCGGTTGCTTCGAGGCCGTCGCCGTGCTGCCCTGCGACGACTACGCCGCGCTGCTCGACGCCATCCTCGCCTACCTCGCCAGCCCGGAGGCGAAGGCGCACGGCGCGGCGCGCGTGCACCACGCCGCCATCGCCATCGCCAACGCCATCGACGACGACATCATCAAGATGATGAACCACCACTGGTCGTTCTCGATCGAGGCGATGCGCGGCGCGCTCGGCCTCGACACCCTGCTGGTGGTGAACGACTTCACGGCGCTGGCCATGGCCCTGCCCCATTTGCGCGCCGAGCAGCGGCAGAAGATCGGCGCCGGTTCGCCGCGGCCCGACAGCGTCATCGGCCTGCTCGGTCCCGGCACCGGCCTGGGCGTGTCCGGCATGATCCCCGCCGAAGACCGCTGGATCGCCCTCGGCAGCGAGGGCGGCCACGTCAGCTTCGCCCCCTGCGACCGGCGCGAAATGGACGTGCTGGCCTACGCCTGGCGCGAACACGAGCACGTCTCGACGGAAAGAATGGCCTCCGGGCGCGGCCTGGAACTGATCTACCGCGCCCTCGCGGCGCGCGCCGGCGACATCGCCGTGGCGCCCCTGGCGGCGGCCGACATCACCAGCCGCGCCTTGGCCGGCACCTGCGCCGTCTGCGCCGAGGCGATCGACTGCTTCTGCGCCATCCTCGGCTCGGTGGCCGGCAACCTGGCGATGACGCTGGGCGCGCTGGGCGGCATCTACATCGGCGGCGGCATCGTGCCGCGCCTCGGCCCGCTGTTCGCGCGCTCGCCCTTCCGCCAGCGCTTCGAGCAGAAGGGCCGCCTGAGCGACTACCTGGCGCAGATCCCCACCTACGTCATCACGGCCGAACAGCCGACCTTCCTCGGCATCGCCGCCATCCTGGCGCAGAAACTCAAGCTGGCCCACGCCGGCGCCCCGGTGCTGGAGAAAATCCGCCAGGCGCGCGACCGCATGAGCCCCTCCGAACGCAAGGTGGCCGACTGGGTGCTGCGCGAACCGAAGCTGGTGCTGACGCTGCCGATCGCCGAAATCGCCCAGCGCACCGACGTCAGCCAGCCGACCGTGATGCGCTTCTGCCGCTCCATCGGCGTGCAGGGCCTGGCCGACTTCAAGCTCAAGCTGGCCTCCGGCCTGACCGGCGGCGCCATCACCGTGGCCCACTGCCACGTCGAAATCAGCGACTCCGACGCCGAACTGGCGCGCAAGGTCCTCGGCAACAACGCCTCGGCGGCGCTGGCGCTGAGCGATACGCTCGACATCAAGGCGCTCACGGCGGCCATCGAAATGCTGCGCAAGGCCAGGCGCGTGGAGCTGCTCAGCGTCGGCAGCGCCCGCGTCGTGGCCGAGGACATGCAGCAGAAACTGCTCAACCTGGGCATCGTCAGCACCTACTACGCCGACCCGCAGGCGCAGCTGATGAGCGCCGGCCTGCTCAGCGCCGGCGACGTCGCCCTGGTCATCTCGCGCTCCGGCGCGCCGCCGGAACTGCTCAAATCGGCCAAGGCAGCGCGCGCCAGCGGCGCCCGGATCGTCGCCATCACCCCGAGCGGCTCGCCGCTGGCGAAACTGGCCGACGTGCTGCTGACGCTGAACCACCCCGAGGGCAACCTCAACTTCGTGCCGATGATCGTGCGCCTGCTGCAGCTGATGCTGCTCGACATACTCTCGGTCGGCCTGGCGCGCCGCGACAGCGCCGAAAACGGCGTCAGCCGGGTCAGCGGCAAGCTCAAATTCGGCGGCCACCTCGAGTAAGGGCTCGCGAATGAAGAACTTGACGTTTTGGCGGTCGGGACGGGAGTGCCATGCAAGGCGTTCGCCGCGCCGCAGTGCGAGCACTGCAAGCGACGAACAACGCAGCAGGGCGCCCGTCCCGACCGAACAAAACGATTAAGTTGTTCGTTTGCGAGCCCTACGCCCTATAATTCCTCAAGAACGCTGGGGCCGGGCCTGGACATGGCGGTTTCCCCCATTCCGACGAGGTGCTTAAGTATGGCAGTGAAGGATTTCGACAGCGGTTCCGGCGGCGCCACGGTGTACGACGTGGCGCGCGCGGCGGGGGTCTCGGCGATGACGGTGTCGCGCGTCATCAACGGCCGCGCCGGCGTCAGCGAGGCGACCCGCGCCAAGGTCGGCGCGGCCCTCGAGGCGCTGAAATATCAACCGAACCTGGCGGCCCGCGCGGCCCGCACCGGGACGCTGCGGGTCGGTCTTTTGTACAGCAATCCGAGCGCCGCCTTCCTCAGCGAATTCCTGGTCGGGGCGATGGACCAGTGCGGCCAGGGCGGCGGCCAGTTGCTGCTGGAGCGCTGCGACGACCTGCCCAGCCAGCGCGCCGCCATCGAAAAACTGATCGCCGGCGGCGCCGACGGCATCCTGGTGCCGCCGCCGCTGTGCGATTCGACCTCGGCGCTGCGCCAGTTGCGCGACATCGGCATGCCGGCCGTGGCGGGGGCCACCGCCCGCCCCAGCGCCGGCGTGGCCGCCGTGCGCATCGACGACTATCAGGGCGCGCTGGCGATGACGCGCTATCTGATCGGCCTGGGCCACCGCGACATCGCCTTCATCAAGGGCGATCCCGGGCACACCCCGGCGCAGTTGCGCTTCCAGGCCTTCGCCGACGGCATGCGCGAGGCCGGCCTGGCGCTGCCGCCCGAGCGCGTCGCGCAGGGCCTGTTCACCTACCGCTCCGGACTGGCGGCGGCGCGCGAGCTGCTGGCCCGCCCGAGCCGGCCGAGCGCGATTTTCGCCAGCAACGACGACATGGCCGCCGCCGCGCTGGCCGTCGCCCACGGCATGCAGTTGCGCGTGCCGGCCGATCTGACGGTGTGCGGTTTCGACGACACGCCGGTCGCGACGACGGTGTGGCCGGAGCTGACGACGATACATCAGCCGATCGCCGACATGGCGCGCGCCGCCGTCACTCTGCTGCTGGAGGATATCCGCCGGCGCCGCGCCGGCGAGCCGCGCGTGGCGGTGCACCAGCTGCTCGAATTCACGCTGGTGCCGCGCGGCTCCTCGGCGCCGCCGGCTTGAGCGGGCCTGCGGCGCGCGCCGGCAAGCGGCTTAGTCCGCCGCGCCCTGCCGCGCCGCCGCGAACCTCACCGTGACGCGCAAGCCGGACCGGGCGCGCTGGTCGGCCGCATCCAGGCGCACCGTCGCGCCGATGCGCGCGGCGATGGCCCGCACGATGGACAGGCCGAGGCCGGAGCCCGTTTGCTCGCTGCCCAGTATCCGGTAGAAAGGATCGAAGACGCGCTCGCGCTCCGCCTCCGGGATGCCGGGGCCGCTGTCGGCCACCGCCAGCGTCACGCCCTCGCCGTCCGCCGACAGCGACAAGTCGACCCGCCCGCCCGGCGGCGTGTAGCGGATCGCGTTGTCGAGCAAATTCTTGACCAGGGTGTGCAGGTCGAACTCGCTGGCGGGCAGCCGCGCGTCGGCCTCGCCGACGATGCCGATGTCGACGTTTTTCGCCTCGGCCAGGGGCATCAAGTCCTCCAGCGCGCGCCGGTAGACGCGCTGCACGGATACCCCGGCGCCGGGCGCCTCCACGCTCGCCTGCGCGCGCGCCAGCGCCAACAACTGATCGAGCAAGGCGCGCCCGCGTTCTATGCCCTGCCGCAGCGTCGCCAGGCGCTCCCGCGCCTCCGCCGACAGCGCCGTCTGCGCCAGCCGCTCCGCCTGCAGCGACATGGCCGTCAGCGGCGAACGCAGTTCGTGCGCGGCGTCGGCGACGAAACGGCGTTGCGCGTCCATCGCTTGTTCGACGCGGCGCAACAGGCCGTTGAGCGCCGCCACGAAGGGGCGTATTTCGCGCGGCAGCGGCGCGGCGGCGATCGGATGCAGCTCCTGTTCGCCGCGCCGGTCGATTTCCAGGGACAGGCGCGCCACCGGGGCGAATAGTTTGCGCACCATCACGGCGACGACGAGCAGCAGAATCGGCAGCAGCATCAGCATCGGCGCCAGGGTGCGCAGCGCGCTGTTGCGGGCCACTTCGTCGCGCACGGCCGTCTCCTGCGCCACGGCCAGGCGCTGTCCCTTGGCCAGCGGACGCACCAGCACGCGGTAGGTTTCGTCGTCGACGCGCACGGTTTGCAAGCCGTCGCGCAGATCGGCGGGCAGCGCCAGGGCCGCCGCGGCGCCGGCGGATGGCGGCATCAGTTGCACGAAGACCCGCGATTCGGCGTCGCTGTCGGACTCGGCGCCGCTGTCGCCCGCCGTCGGCGCGCCCAGCCGATGGCGGTCGAACAGGGTGGCGACCTGGCGCAACATATCGTCCTGGAACTCGTGGGCCTCCTCGAAGGCGGAGAGGAAGGCGAACACGCCGGCGAGCAGCGCCACGCCCAGGATCGCCAGCGACAACCAGAGCGACAGGCGGGCCTGCAGCGAGTCCATCACGCGCCCTTTACCACCATCCATCCGGCCCCCCTGACGTTCTTGATGGCCGCGCTGCCGAGCTTCTTGCGCAGCGCGTGGATGAGGAATTCGACGGCGTTGCTTTCCACTTCCTCGCCCCAGCCGTAGATACGCTCCTCCAGTTCGCGCCGCGACAAGATGGCGCCGGGGCGCAGCAGCAGCGCCTGCAACAGCGAAAACTCCCGGTGCGACAGCGGCAGCGGCGCGGCGCCGTCGACGCGCACCACGCGGCTCGCCGGGTCGAGCGAGATCAGGCCATTGCTCAATTCGGGGGCGCCGCTGCCGCCCTTCCGGCGCAGGACGGCGCGCATGCGCGCCAGCAGTTCGCGCATCTCGAAGGGTTTCAGCACATAGTCGTCGGCGCCGCCGTCGAGTCCGCGGATGCGCTCGTCGACCCCGTCGCGCGCGGTGATGATCAGCAGCGGCACTGGATTGTCCTTGCCGCGCAATTGCTCCAGCACCTGCAGCCCGTCCTTGCCCGGCAAGCCGAGATCGAGCAAGACCACGTCGTAGCGCTGGCAGGACAGGGTGTGGATGACGCTCTCGCCGTCGCGTATCCAGTCAACCGCATAGGCGGCGTCCTTCAACGCAGCCAGCACGGCGTTGCCTATCATCGCATCGTCTTCGACCAGTAACACCCGCATACATTCTCCCGCCCCGCCGTGGCGACCGCGTCAATGGCTTCTTTGCGCCGCTTTTTGTTGAAAAACCAGCAGGCTGGTGAGGATGAACGCGCATAGCGCCGCCGAGGCGGAATAGCGGTTCAACGCCAGGCCGCCGGCGGCGACCGGTTTGTCGAGGAAATCGCCCAGCACGGCGCCGAGTGGCCGGGTGAGAATGAAGGCCGCCCAAAACAGCAGCGTGCGCGAGACGCTGGTCCAGAAATACACCGCGACTACCAGCGCCAGCAGCCCGCCGAACAGCAGCGCCGCGCCGCCATACCCCATGCCGGCGCTATCGGCCGCCCAGTCGCCCAGCGCGGTGCCCAGCGTCTGCGACAGCATGATCGTCAGCCAATAGAAGCCCTCGGCCTTCGGCGTGCCGACGGCGCCCACCGAGACCGTGCCCAGCGTACGATACCAGATGGCCAGCGAGGCCATCAACAAAGCGGACAGCAACAGCGCCCCTCCCGCGTAGCCGATGCCGAGCGAACGATCGGCAAAATCGGCCAGCGTCGTGCCCACCGTGGTCGTGGCGATGATGGTGCTCCAGTAGAGCAAGGGATGGAAGGCGCGCGCCCTGATTTGCACGCTGACGGCGGCAAAAAAAAGCGCCGCGAAAATCAGCGTGCCCACAAGGTAGCCCAGATTCATCGACATGGACACCGCGTCGCCCGCCGTTTCGCCCAGCGTCGTGGCGGCGATTTTGATGATCCAGAAAATCAGGGTGACTTCCGGAACCTTGCTCAGCGCATGCTCGCTGGTGTTTTTCATGTGTTGTCCCATTTCATGCTCGCTGTTCAGAGGCGTCGCTTGCGGCGCGCGACAGATACACTACCATGCCGGCAATCGCCACGAGGAAGAGGATGCTGGTGCCGAGCGTGCCCAGGCCGAATCCGCCGGCGCCGGCGGGCTGCGACAATAAGTCGCCGCACGATGCGCCGAAGGGACGGGTCAATACATAGGCGACCCAGAAGCAGGCCACCGCGTTCGCCTTGCACACGTAGCGCGCCAGCGCCGTCGCCGTGATCAGGCCGCCAAACAACAAGGCGGACCTGGCGTAACCCAGGCCCAGACCTTCCGCGATCCAGTCGCCGGCCGCCGTACCCAGGGCGAAGGTGAGCAGGATGGCCAGCCAGTAAAACAGTTCGCGCCGGGGCGTATCGATGGCGCGGATCGACAGGGTTTTTTCCTTGCTGTGCCAGAGGATAAACGTCAGCGCCAGCGCGGCGCCGAAACAGCTGGTCGACAGCGCCAGCGGCACGCCCAGCTTGTCGCTCAGATTGTCCGTCAGCAGCGTGCCGAACACGCTGACAAACACCACCGCCGTCCAATAGCGCCACGGCAGGTAGCGCGCGGCGCGCAGTTGCCCGAGCAGCGCGACGGCGAAGCACAGGCCCACCACCAGGGATGTGCCGGCCAGGCCGAAATGCAGCTCGGTGTTCAGGAGGTCGGCGCCAGTCTCGCCGACGGTGGTGGACATCATCTTGATGAGCCAGAAAAGCACGCCGACTTCGGGCACTTTGTTGCGCCAATGGCGCGGGCTTATCGGGGCTGTTGGGTTCATGCGGACCTCATGGCGGGTGAATGGGGATGGATCGTTTCCCACATTCTGGCGGCACAAACTTAGGCCGGCCATAGCCCCCGCCACGCGCCGCGTCGGCGCGCTCAATCGTCGTGATCGTCCTCGCGGTCGTTCCTGTCCTCCACCGAGGCGATGACCTTGCCGTCGGTGGCATCGACCTTGACATCGAAGACCTTGTTGGCGCTGACGACTTCCACATCATAGACCCCGCCCCTGGCGCCGTGCTCATACTCGGCGCTGGCGGCCTTGCCTTGAACGTGCTGTTCGGCGCTGGCAACCGCCTGTACCAGGGAAATCCTGGCCTGCAGGACGGACAGGGCGTCGTTTGGCCGCTCGTGCGCGGCGTAGGCGAAGGTGGCGGCGGCCAGCGCGCCTGCGGCGGCGACGGCCAGCGAGATTGTTGTGCGGCGTTTCATGTGACTCTCCCAAAATACGCAAACATTTGCGTGATGGGGAGATTAACGCCGCAGACTTAGCTGACACTGAGCGCGCATGCGCGCCGGCGGTTTAAGCGACGGCGACGCTGGCCTCGAACAGCCGTTCGACCAGCTCCAGCGAGGGTGGCGTGGCGCCGGCCGCCAGGCAGGCGCCCGCGCCGGCCGCGACGGCGAAGCGCAGGTGCTCGCCGCCGTTATGAGCGGGCCGGTACATCAGGCTGTAGAGCAGCCCGCCGATGCTGGCGTCGCCCGCGCCGACCGAGTCGACCACGTCGATCTTCGGCGGCGCCGCCCGCCACACCGCGCCCTCGCGGTACAGCGCCGCGCCCTGCGCGCCGCGCGTGTACAGATAACTGGCCTGCGGATTCCAGCCGCGCAGCGTGGCGAAGGCGGCGTCGATGTCGTCGCTGCGGAAGAGTCCCTGCAAATCCTCGTCGGAGACCTTGATGACGTCGGCCAGCTCGGTCATGCGGCGCAGCGTGGCGTCGTAGCGCTGGTCCATCAGCACGCGGAAGTTCGGGTCGTAGCTGATCTTCACGCCGGCCGCCTTCAGTTCGGCCGCCAGCGCCAGCAGCTTGCCGGCCAGCGGCTGGCGCGCCAGGCTGATGCCGCCGAAATGCACCCAGCGCGCCGCGCGCCGCCAGCCGGCCGGCAGCAGCGCCGCGTCGAAGTGCAGGTCGGCGCTGTCGTCGCCGACGAAGAAGTATTGCGGCGGACTCAGTTGGTGGACCATGGCCAGCAGCGGCGATTTGTCGAGCTGCTGCATGAAGCGCGGGTCCAGCCCGGCCTGGGCGTTGGCGGCCACCAGCGCGGCGCCGAAGACGTCCTTGCTGACGGCGCCGGCGAAGGCGCTCGGCACGCCCAGGCGCGCCATCACGCGCGCCACGTTCCAGGTCGAACCGCCCACCTGCGCGGTCCAGCTGTCGGCGCCGCTGCGCAGCATGTCGGTCAGCGCCTCGCCGGCCGCGACGAAACTCGGCAGATTGCCCTCGATGGCGTTCAGCGCCTCGTAGCAGGCGCCCATCGTGTGGTAGTCGACCTTGCCGGCGGGGCTTTTCTCGGCGCTGATCCTGGCGTTGTCGGCGCCCAGGATGCGGTACCAGGCGCCGTGCTCATGGTCGACGAAATGCTTCCAGCTGTAGTCCCAGATCTTGTCGTAGCATTCCCAGTAGCGCGCCTCGCCGGTGCGCGCGGCCAGCACGGCCGCCGCCGCCAGGCTTTCGGCCTGGATCCAGAAGTATTTGTCGCCGTCGCAGATCTCGCCGTCCGGGCCGAAGCCGTAGAAGATGCCGCCGTGCTGGCCGTCCCAGGCGTTGGCCAGCGCGCTGTCGAAGAGTTGCGCGGCGCGCGGCGCCAGCCAGTCGGACGGGCCGGCCAGCGCCGCCGCGTGGCGTTCCATGATCAGCAGCAGCTTGGCCCATTCGGTGAAATGGCCCGGCTGGTAGCCCCAGGGACGGAAGATGTTGCTCTTGTCGTTGAGGTTGTATTCCCAGTCGATCGACCAGTCGGGCTGGTAGTGTTCCCAGATCATGCCGCCGGCCAGCGCCGCCTGGCGCACGGTGATGTTGCGCGCCAGCGTTTCGGCGCGCAGCAGGAAGCGCGTCTCGCCGCTGGCCTCGTAGGCGGCCAGCAGGGCTTCGCAGGCATGCATATTGGCGTTCTGGCCGCGATACGGGTCGAGCGTGGACCAGTCGGCGCTGGCGACGTCGGCGTACAGGCCGTGTTCGGCCTGCCAGAAACGCCGCTCCATCAGCTCGAAGGTTTCGTCGAGGTGGGCGCGCGCCTCGCTCACGCCGGCCATCAGGGCGTGCGCGTAGGCGAGCAGCACGAAGGCCAGGCCGTAGCAGTGGTTGGCGCCGTCGCCGACGCTTTTCACGCCGTCGCGCCAGTCGATTTGCCAGGCGTAGCCGCCGCCGGCCGGGTCGCGGTGCGCGTCGCGCAGGAAGGCCACGCCGTGGCGCACGGCCGCCAGATAGTCGGCGCCGCCGAACTGGCGGTAGGCCATCGCGTAGTTGAAGACGAAGCGCGTGCTGCTCACCAGATGGCGCGTGTGGGCGTCGTAGACCGTGCCGTCGTCCATGAAGAAATGGTAGAAGCCGCCGCTCGGATCGATGCAGCGCGGATGGTAGAACTGCATGGTGTGCTGGATGTGGCCCAGCAGCATATCGCGGGAGCGGAAGTCAGGATTCATGGGAGTCTCGGCGAAATCTGTTATCGATAACAACGATCATATCATGCGGCGGTGGCGCCGGTTCAAGCTTACAATCGGATTTTTCATCATGGAGTCCGGCGATGCAAGCATTGCTAGCGGCACGGATCGTCAGCGGGACGCGAAAAGGCGCGGACGCGCCGGCGCGGGCGGCCTGATGCGCCTCGCCATCGTCTCCGACATCCACGGCAACCTGGCGGCGCTGCGGGCCGTCGTCGCCGACTTCACGCGACGCGGCGTGGACGGCGTCGTCAATCTGGGCGACAGCCTGTCCGGCCCGCTACTGCCGCTGGAAACGGCGCACTACTTGATGGCGCGGGATTGGACCCATCTGGCCGGCAACCATGAGCGGCAGATCTTGCAACTCAACGCGGACTCCGGCGAGTCCGACCGCTACGCCGCCGCGCAACTGACGCGCCGGGAACTCGACTGGATCGCCGGCCTGCGCCCCGCCCTCGCCTACGCCGCCGACATCTTCCTGTGCCACGCCAGCCCGGCCAGCGACATGCTGGGCCTGCTGCAAAACGCCGATCGGGCCGCGCCCGCCGGCGACATTGAGCTGCGCCTGGACGGCATCGACGCCGCGCTGGTCTGCTGCGGCCACACCCATGTGGCGCGCAGCGTGCGCTCGCGGCGCGGCCAGTTGATCGTCAATCCGGGCAGCGTCGGCCAGCCCGGCTACCATGACACGCATCCGTATCCGCACGTGATCGAATCCGGCTCGCCGGACGCCCGCTACGCCATCGTCGAGCGCCGCGCCGGCGTCTGGCAATCGGCCCTGCACGCCGTGCCCTACGAGCACGCGGCGATGGCGGCGCTGGCCAGGGCGCGCGGCCGCGACGACTGGGCCATGGTCCTGGGCACCGGCTACCTGACGCCCTGAGCGCGGCAGCGGCGCCGCCGGCGCCGTCACTCGTCCGTGTCCGCCGGCGCGCAGCGCACTGTGCGGATACGAACAGTCGCCTTGCCCAGATGCGGACAAGCGCCTCGCCCGCCGTCCGCCGCCGGCCCACCGACGCCTGGCACGAAGTTTGCTGTACTGGGTGTATCTTCTTTACGGGCCCATTCTCCATGAAAGCAGCAAATCCGCATCTGGCCGTCACCGGCGCCGCGATGGACGTCGTCGTTCCCCGCAAACACGGGCGCAGGATCGCCCTCGCCGCGGTCGTCGCCGCAGCCCTCGCGCTGGCCGCGCTGGGCCTGTGGCGAATGGTGCCGCGCGGCCTGCAGGTGAGCGCCGCCGAACTGCGCGTGGCCGCCGTCGAACGCGGCATCTTCCTCGACGACCTGATCGTGCGCGCCAAGGCCGAGGCCCTGCATTCGGTGATCCTCGATTCGGTCGAGGCCGGCCGCGTCGAGGAAGTCTTCGCCCACGACGGCGCCCTCGTCCGCCAGGGCGACATCCTGTTCCGCATCTCCAATCCGCAGCGCAACCTGGAACTGCTGCAGCGCCAGTCCGAGCATACCCAGCAGATTTCCAACCTGTCGAATCTGCGCGTCGGCTTCGAGGCCGCCACCACCGAGCACCAGCGCCGCCTGGTGGACCTGGAATTCAATCTCGCCCAGGCCGGCAAGAAACACGCGCGCAATGTGCAACTGGCCGCCAAAGGCTATATTTCCCCGGTGGCGCTGGAGGAATCGGCCGACGCGCTGGAGCAGCAACGCCATACGCTGGACGACGCGCGCCGGCGCCGCGACACCGAAACGGCCGTCAAGCAGGACGCCGTGCGCAAGATGGAGGGCGCGATCCGCAACATCGAAAACGGCCTGCAACTGGTGCGCGGCACCGTCGACGCGCTGGTGGTGCGCGCGCCGGTGGCCGGCCGCCTGACCGACTTCAAGCTGCAGGTCGGCGAGACGGTGAAGACCGACCAGCACATCGGCCGCATCGACGATCCGCTCAAGTTCAAGCTCGGCGCCCAGGTCGACGAGTACTATCTGAGCCGCATCGCGCCGGGCCGCCAGGGCCAGGTGCGCCAGGACGGCCGGGACTACCAGGTGCAGGTCAGCTGCGTTTATCCGCAGATCAAGGAGGGCCGCTTCGCGGTCGAACTGGTGTTCCTGAAGGAGCAGGCGGCGACGCTGAATCCGGGCCAGAGCCTGGACGCGCAGATCACCCTGGGCGAGCCGAAGCAGGCGCTGTTGCTACCGAACGCGCCCTTCGTCGCCGAGACCGGCGGCGCCTGGGTCTTCGCGCTGGCCGCCAACGGCGTCGACGCGGAGAAGCGCCTGCTGCAGACGGGGCGGCGCAACAATCGCCAGATCGAGGTGCTGTCGGGCCTGAACGCGGGCGAGCGGGTGATCGTTTCCAGCTACGCCGGCTTCGGCGGCGCGACGCGGCTGCAATTGAAGAAGTAAGCCGCACTTCCGGGAGGTCAATGAAAGCCGGGGACTTCCACCCCGGTCGGCGCCGGCGCAGCCGCGTGGTATTGTATTGGTATTGCACGAACAGATCACAACACCATCCACGCCACCGGCCACTCAACCACCATGCTAAAAATCGGCATCATCGGCCTGGGCGACATCGCCCAAAAAGCCTACCTCCCCATCATCAGCAGGAAAAACGTGCAGCTGCACCTGTACACTAGGCAAGCGGCGACGCTGGCCCGCGTGGCGCACGAGTATCGGCTCGACAAGGTCTACGACAATCTGGCCGCGCTGATCGACAGCGGCATCCAGGCCGCCTTCGTGCACGCCAGCACGGCCGCGCACGAGGAAGTGCTGACGCAACTGCTGCGCAACAATATCCACGTCCACGTCGACAAGCCGATCACTGCCGACGCGCCGTCCAGCGAACGCTTGCTGGCCCTGGCTGAAGCGGAAAACCTGATGCTGACGGTGGGCTTCAACCGGCGCCACGCGCCCGCCTACCGGCAGTTGCAAACGATGAACGATCCCAGCATGATTCTGATGCAAAAGAACCGCCGCGCCCTGCCCGCCGCCGTGCGCGACTTCATCTTCGATGACTTCATCCATGTCGTCGACACCCTGCTGTTCCTGTTCCCCCACCCTATCGCCCGCCTCCTCGTCAGCGGCAGGAAGCACGCCGGCCTGCTGCACCACGTCACCGTGCAATTCGTCTCGGCGCAGGGGCATGTGGCGATCGGCATCATGAACCGCGACAGCGGCACGAGCGAGGAAAGGCTGGAGGTGTTCAGCGCCAGCGAAAAGCGCGTCGTCCAGAACCTCTCCAGCGTCCTCGTCCAGCGGGGCGGCGTCGAAAGCCGGAGCGCGCCCGGCGACTGGGAAGCGACCCTGCGCACGCGCGGCTTCGAGCCCATGATCGACGATTTCCTGCACCGGCTCGCGCACGAGCCCGGCGCGCGCGACAACCGGCAGTTCCTGTTGGCGCACCAATTGTGCGAACGCATAGTCGGCGAACTGGGCGAATAAGCGTTCACGCCGTGGCAATCTTTATTTTTGCGCAACTTAGGCCGCTTCCGGGGTAGAATCGCCCTCCCGGGAAGACGCTTCCCATCGCCGAATGCACCGTGAAAAACGCTCCCCTGAACAGAAACACCCGCGTCGACTTCCTGCGCGGCGTGGCCATCGCCGCCGTGCTGATACTGCACTTTTCCCTGTCCTACGGCTTGAAGAACAGCTCGCTCGGCACGCTCTTGCCGGCCTGGCTGCTGAAGGGCATCACGCGCAACGGCAACTACGGCGTCACCATCTTCTGCGTCATCTCCGGCTACCTGATCACCTCGCGCTCGCTGCAACGCTGGGGCAGCCTGCGCAACATCGACGCGCCCGCCTTCTACCTGTTCCGCTTCGCCCGCATCATGCCCGCCCTGCTCCTGGCGCTGGCCATCATCGTCGCCCTCGGCGCCACCGGCCTGCCGAATTTCGCCAACAGCGACGGCGGCCACCATTTGCCGACCAGCTACTTCCTCATCGCCGCCGGCTCGGTGCTGACTTTCTGGCACAACGTGCTGATGCAATCGGCCGGCTATTTCAATTACAGCCTGAACATCTACTGGTCGCTGTCGGTCGAGGAAGTGTTTTACCTGGCCCTGCCCATCGCCTGCCTGTGCCTGCGCCGCACCGGCCTGATCGTCGCCCTGTGCTGCCTCGCCATCGTCGCCGGCCCCTTCTACCGGGCCGCCCACCTCGACAACGAAATCTATTTCATGTACGGCTATCCGGCCTGCTTCGACGCCATCGCCATCGGTTGCCTGGCGGCCTTGCTGGCGCCGCGCCTGGGCCTGGCCGGCGGCGCCCGGCGCGCCCTGCGCTACGCGGCCGGCGCCGCCCTGGCCGTGGTGTACTTGCGCGGCATAGACGGCAACGAGGTGTTCGGCTTTTCGCTGATCGCCCTGGCCAGCGCCGCCTTCCTGCTCGGCGCCGCCGGCGACGCGGCGGCCGGCTGGAGCACGGGACGCGCCGCCGCGCCCCTGCGCTGGCTGGGACGGCACAGCTATGAACTGTATCTGTTCCACATCATCGTGCTGGGCCTGATGCGCAATGTGCTGAGCAAGGAGCAACTCGGCTACGCCGCCCGCCTGCCCTGGCTGCTGCTGTTCCTGGCCCTGTCGGCGCTGGCGGCGGCGCTGGTGGCGCGCCATGTCTCGGAACCGGCCAACGCGGCCATCCGCGCCGCCTATGCGCGCCGCGCGGCCGGCGCCGTGCAACTACCCTAGGCGCCACTCCCCTACCCCAGGCGCAAGGGCACGTAGACGGTGGCCGTGCCGCGCCGCACCAGCAGCGCGATGGTGCGGCCCACGTAAGCCAGCAGTTGCGCCTGCAGCGCGGCGGCGGTGTGCACCGGCAGATTGTTCAGCGCCAGGATCACATCGCCGTTCTGTATGCCGGCCCGCAAGGCCGGCCCCGCGACGCCACGCACCAACACCCCGTTCGACGTCTTCAGCTGGGCGCGCTGCTCGGCGCTCAAATCCGTCAACTGCAGGCCGGCCGGATTGCCCACGTCCGCCGGGTCCGGCGTCGCATCCCTGACGACGACGCCCGGCTCGGCCCGCGACGGCAACCACTCCTCGACCCGCACGGTGGCATGCCCCAGCACGCCCTTGCGCCAGTAGCGCAGCGCCACCGTAGAACCGGGCCTGGCCTCGGCCACGATGCGCGCCAGGTCGGCCGAGGTCGGCACCGGCTGGCCGTCCACGCTGAGGATCACGTCGCCCGGGCGCAGGCCGCTCTTTTCCGCGCCGCCGTTGCGCTCCACGGTGCCCACCAGGGCGCCGCCGAGATCCTTCAAGCCGAAGGAACTGGCCAGGTCCGCCGTCAGCTCCTGGACCTGCACGCCGATGCGCCCGCGCAGCACCTTGCCGGAGGCGCGCAACTGCTTGACGACGCCCATCGCGACGTCGATCGGCACGGCGAACGACAGGCCCATGTAGCCGCCGGTGCGGCTGTAGATCTGCGAATTGACGCCGACCACCTCGCCGCGCATATTGAACAGGGGGCCACCCGAATTGCCGGGGTTGACGGCCACATCGGTCTGGATGAAGGGCACGATGTTGCCGTCCGGCAGAGTGCGTCCCTTGGCGCTGACGATGCCGGCCGTGACGCTGTTCTCGAAGCCGAAGGGCGCGCCTATGGCCGCCACCCATTCGCCCACATCGAGCCGGGCCGGGTCGCCGATCAGCACCACCGGCAAGCCGGACGCGTCGATCTTGACCAGCGCCACATCGGTGCGCGCGTCGACGCCGATCACCCGGGCCTTGTATTCGCGCTTGTTGGTCAGCCGGACGGTGACCTCGTCGGCGTTGTCGACGACGTGGGTGTTGGTCAGGATGTAGCCGTCCGCGCTGATGATGAAACCCGAACCCAGGCTCCTGGCCTGGAATTGGCGCGGGGCGCTGGGCGGCATGAAGCGGCGGAACAGCTCGTAGAAGGGATCGTCCTCGGACAGGCCGGGCACCTCGCCATCGTTTTCGCGGATGGTCTGCACGGAACTGATGTTGACCACCGCCGGCCCCTCCTGGCGCACCAGCGTGGCGAAGTTGGGCAACTCCCGCGCGGCGCCGGCCGGCGCCGCGGCGACCGGCGCCGCGGCCTCCCGCGCTTCGCTGGAGAAATGTTCCGACTCCGAGCAGGCAACCAACAACAGAGCAAGAAAAACACTTCGTTTCGAGAACATGGCGTTCGCCTCTCTCGGTGGCATCAGGGTTCAGCTTATGAACATTTGACGGAGCGCGAGGGCGTTTTCCATTGGCGTCTTGAGCCTACTCAAGACTTGATCGCGAAAGCGGTAAAATATTGTCCGGGTTGGAACAGCCTCGCAACTTTCGCGTCCGGAGCCGGTCGAATTGGTGAAACGCAGCGCGCCGCAAGCCCGTGCCCGCGCGGCGTCGCCAAGGAGATTCCCCTTATGAGCCTGTCGCTGACCTCGCCGGCCTTCGCCGCCGGCGCCGCCATTCCGCCGCGCCACACCTGCGACGGCGCGAACATTTCGCCGCCGCTGGCCTGGTCGGGCGTGCCCGCCGGAACGAAGAGCCTGACCCTGATCGTCGAAGATCCGGACGCGCCCGATCCCGCCGCGCCGCAACGCATCTGGGTGCATTGGGTGCTGTACAACCTGCCGCCCGGCAGCGGCGGCTTGCCGGAAGGCTTGCGCGGCGCCGATTTCCCCGGCGGCAGCGGCGAAGGCATCAACGACTGGCAGCGCAGCGGCTACAGCGGCCCCTGTCCACCGATCGGCCGGCACCGCTACGTGCACAAGCTGTACGCGCTCGACCTCATGCTGCCGCGCTTCGCCAAGGCCACCAAGATGCAACTGGAACTGGCGATGCGCGGCCACATCCTGGAACAGGCCGAACTCGTCGGCCTGTACGAGCGCATGTAGCGGGGCGCGGCTGCGCGCGCCTGGCTAGGTCTGCAGCAGGGAAGCGACGAAGAGCAGGATGCGGTCCTCGGTGCGCGCCAGGTCGAGTCCGCTCAGTTCGCCGATGCGGCGCAGCCGGTAGTCCAGCGTATTGCGGTGGATCTGCAGCGCGGCGGCCGTGGCGGCCGGATGGCCGTCGTGGGCGAACCAGACGTCGAGGGTGCGCCGCAGCGTCATGCCCTTGTCCTGCGCCTGCAGCTTGAGCATGGGCTGGCGTAGTTGCTGCGCCTGCCAGCCGCGCCCCAGTTCGCCCAGCAGCACCGGCAAGGCCAGTTCGTAATAGCTGAGGATGCGCCGCTCCGGATGGCGCTGCAGTCCGACGCGCGCCGTCGTCTGCGCGCTTTGATAGGAAATGGCGACGCTGTCGACGCCCGGCAAGCCTATGCCCATGGTCAGGCGGAAAGGCGCGCTGCCCTCCTCGCGCAGGATGGACTCCAGCGCCTGCAATTGCCGCCGCGCCGGCGCCGGCTCGCCGCGCTTGCCGGCCGGCACATCGTAGGCGTCCAGCACCACCATCTCGCGCGGCCCCAGCGTCGCCGTCAGCGCCGCCGGCTGGCGCGCCTGGATGGCCGCCTGCAGGCGCTGGATTTCGCTCAGCGCCAGGTCGGCCTGCAAGGGCCCGGCGTCGAGTTGCAGCAGCGTCAGCACCTGGGTGCGCTGGAAATTCACGCCCAGGCGCAGGCCCCATGCCTCCAGCTCGGTGCGCGCGGCGGGATCGGCCTTGATCAGGTTCAGCACCAGCGCCTCGCGGTAGCGCGAATCGCGCTGCAGCTCCCTGATCAGGGTCGCCTGCTCGAGTATCATCTCCGCCGTCAGCCGCACCAGCTCGCCGAACTGGCGCACCTGCTGCGGCGCGCCGCTCAAGCCGATCGCGCCGCACAGCTTGCCGTTCACCGTCAGCGGCAGGTTCACCCCCGGCTTGGCGCCGTGCATATTCTTCGCCGTCGCCGCGTCGATCTCCACCGTCAGGCGCTTGGCCAGCGCCAGCAGCGCGCCGGTGTGCAGCTCGCCGATGCGCGAGGGATCGCCGCTGGCCAGGATGGTGCCGCTGGCGTCCATCACGTTCACATTGAAGGGAATGATCTTCATCGTGCGGTTGACGATGTCCTGCGCCAGGATCGAATTGAGGATGTACATCGCACTCCAGACATTGCAAACATGAATGGCGCGGGCATGGCCGCCGCCAGCGTCAACGATACGGCAATTTGTGCCGCGACACAAAATATTCCCAATATGCCTTCCGGTCAGCGCAACTTTCTGTGCAAATGCCCAACAAATGAGCTTGAGGGCCGGCGCGCCCTCGTGCATCGGTCCGAAGATTTTCCGGCGCCGATTCCACATAATAGAAAGCAGCAGCACACCATAAAAATTACAGGAGACAAGCATGACCCAACAACTCAAGGCGCAGCCAGCGCGCCAGGGAGATTCCGCCGGCGCGTCCGCGGCGACGCTACTCGACGGCGCCTACAAAAAGGCGACCTGGAAACTCATTCCCTTCATCTTCATCTGCTACTTCTTCAACTACCTCGACCGCGTCAACGTCGGCTTCGCCAAGCTGGAGATGCTCGACGCCCTGAAACTCAGCGACACCATCTACGGCCTGGGCGCCGGCATCTTCTTCATCGGCTACGTCCTCAGCGGCGTGCCCAGCAACCTGATCCTGCACAAGATCGGCGCGCGGCGCTGGATCACCACCATGATGGTGGTCTGGGGCGCGCTGTCGGCCTGCCTGATGTTCGTCAACAGCCCGGCCTCCTTCTACGTGCTGCGCTTCTTCACCGGCGTCGCCGAAGCGGGCTTCTTCCCCGGCATCGTGCTGTACTTCAGCCACTGGTTCCCGGCCGAGCGGCGCGGCAAGGTGATGCCCCTGTTCATGTCGGCCATCCCCGTCTCCGGCCTGATCGGCGGCCCGCTGTCGGGCTGGATGCTGGCGCACTTTTCCGCCGGCCAGGGCGGCCTGGCCGGCTGGCAATGGCTGTACCTGCTGCAAGGCGTGCCCACCGTCCTGCTCGGCGTGACGGTGTACTTCTACCTCAACGACGGCATCGCCCAGGCCGGCTGGCTGACGGCGGACGAGAAAACCCTGATGCAGGCGGCCCTGGCCGAGGATGAAAAGAAACGCCGCGCCCTCGGTGCCAACGAGCAAAGCCCGGCCAGCGTGCTGCGCAACGCCAACGTGTGGATGCTGGGCGCGATCTACTTCTGCATCCAGATGGGCGTCTACGCGATCAACTTCTGGCTGCCCTCGATCATCAAGGCGCTCGGCTTCAAGGACAGCGCCACCATCGGCTGGCTCAGCGCCATTCCCTACCTGGCCGCCGGCGTCTTCATGGTCTACGTCGGCCGCTCGGCGGACCGGCGCGGCGAACGGCGCTGGCACCTGTGCGTGCCGATGCTGATGGGCCTGTGCGGCCTGCTGCTGGCCGCCAAGTTCTCCGCCAGCCCGGCGCTGGTGATGCTGGGCCTGACCCTGGCGACCATGGGCGCGCTGACCAGCCTGCCGATGTTCTGGCCCCTGCCCTCAGCCTTCCTGGGCAGCGCGGCCGCCGCCGCCGGCCTGGCGCTGATCAACTCGCTGGGCCAGATCGCCGGCTTCGTCAGCCCCTTCCTGGTCGGCTGGATCAAGGACGCCACCCACAGCACCGACCTGGCGCTGTATATACTGTCGAGCGTGATGTTCGTCGGCGCCATGCTGGTGTTGCGCGTGCCCGCTAAGGTCGTCAACCGCTGAGCGTTTCCACCGGGGCGGGGCGCGCCCCCTCCCCGCTACCCGTCTGCCGCGAAAAGAAACTCCCGATGAAAATAGTAATTGCCCCCGACTCCTTCAAGGAGAGCCTGTCCGCGCTGCAAGTGGCGGACGAAATCGAAGCCGGCTTCCGCGAGATCTTCCCGCGCGCGCGCTACGTCAAGATCCCCCTGGCCGACGGCGGCGAAGGCACCGTCCAGGCGATGATCGACGCGACGGCGGGACGGCGCGTCGAGCTCAGCGTGTCCGGTCCGCTGGGCGCGCCCGTGGCGGCCTTCTACGGCCTGACTGGCGGCGAACACATCGCCGTCATCGAAATGGCCGCCGCCAGCGGCCTGGAACTGGTGCCGCCGGCGCTGCGCAACCCCCTGCTCACCAGCAGCTACGGCACCGGCGAACTGATACGCGCCGCCCTCGACGCCGGCGCGCGCCGCTTCGTGCTCGGCGTCGGCGGCAGCGCCAGCAACGACGGCGGCGCCGGCCTGCTGCAGGCGCTCGGCGTGCGCCTGCTGGACGCGGCCGGCGCCGAACTCGAACCGGGCGGCGGCGCCCTGGCGCGCCTGGCGCGCATCGACATTAGCGGCCTCGACAAGCGCCTGCGCGACTGCCAGATCGACGTCGCCTGCGACGTCAGCAATCCCCTGCTCGGCCCGCAGGGCGCCTCGGCCGTCTTCGGCCCGCAGAAAGGCGCCAGCGCCGCCATGGTGGCGCAACTCGACGCCAATCTGCGCCACTACGCCGCCCTCGTCCTGCGCGACGTCGGCGCCGACATCGGCGCCCTGCCCGGCGCCGGCGCCGGCGGCGGCGCGGCGGCGGCCATGACCGCCTTCCTCGGCGGGCGCCTGCGCCCCGGCACCGAGATCGTCAACGACGCCATCGGCCTGGAGCAGGCGCTGGCCGACGCCGACCTGATCATCACCGGCGAAGGCCGCATCGACAGCCAGACCATCCACGGCAAGACGCCGATCGGCGTGGCGCGCGCCGCGCGGCGCCTGGGCAAGCCCGTCATCGCCATCGCCGGCTGCCTGGCGGCCAGCGCCGCCGCCGTCCACGAACACGGCATCGCCGCCGTCTTCGGCGCCGTCAGCCGGCCCTGCAGCGTGGCCGAGGCGTTGGCCGAGGCGGCCGTCAACCTGCGCGCCGCCGCCCGCAACATCGCCGCGACATTGAAACTGGGCCAGGCGCTGGGCCGGCATGGCGGGGATGATAAACGCGACGCCTGAGCGCGCTGAATACCCGCCACGAACGCAGCGACACGAAGTCCGGCATGGCAATACAATAGCTGCCGCACGGCATCGTCCGCCCTACCCTGGCGCGGCGTTCACATTACTTCGAAGGAATTCGTGATGAGACTATCAACGTTCATATTAAGCAATATGGAAGACATCCTCCAGGAATGGGAGGATTTCGCAAAGACGATGAATTCGACGGTCCACGGAATGAATTCACGGGAGTTGCGGGATCATGCGGAAGCGATGCTGCGCGTCATTGCAAAGGATCTCGAGACCGCGCAGAACAAACAGGCGAGTATTGATAAGTCGCA
This sequence comes from Janthinobacterium sp., assembly GCA_025356595.1. GTDB lineage: Bacteria > Pseudomonadota > Gammaproteobacteria > Burkholderiales > Burkholderiaceae_D > Janthinobacterium. The sequence continues at coordinate 28,315 of JANXSQ010000147.1, forward strand.
AGGTCTGGCACCGGAGGTTAACGCCGACACCGCCGCCGAAATCCACGCCGCCGACCGGCTTGCGTCGGGCTTTACCATTGAGCAGCTGATGGCGGAATACCGCGCCTTGCGCGCCAGCGTACTCAGATTATGGAAAGAGCGCATCGAGACCATTTCTTCATGTGAAATCGAAGACATGGTCAGATTTAATGAAGCCATCGATCAGGCCCTCACGGAATCGATCGCGCGGTATTCGGCGATGTTCCGCGAATCCCAGAATCTTTTCCTGGCCATTCTGGGACACGACGTGCGCTCGCCGCTGGGCGCCATCAGCATGGGGGCGCAAGTGCTGTTGCGCGACGATACATTAAGCGCCAAGTCTCTTAAAGTGGCGTCGCGCATCCTCAACAGCACCGGAAGGGTCACCGAAATCGTTTCCGACCTGCTCGACTTCGCCACCAGCCATCTGGGCGACGGCATTCCCGTATCGCCCGCCGCCATGAACTTTGCCAAGGTATGCGACGCCGTGATCGAGGAGGCGCGCGCTTTCCACCCCGACAGAATGATTGAGTTGGCGAGCACCGGCGACATGCACGCGGTGTGGGATAGTGCGCGCATCAGTCAGGCGTTTTCCAATCTGCTGGCGAATGCGATCCAGCACGGTTCCCAAACCGACCCCATTTCGATCGCGGTGAGCGGGGAAAAGGAAGATATAGTCTGGACGATCCGCAACACGGGGGAAGTCATCACGGCGGCCAACCGGCGCACAATTTTCGATCCGGCCAAACGCTTCGCCCTGCGTCCGGCCAGCGAGCGCAGCCTTGGACATCCGCAGAATTTGGGGCTGGGCCTGTACATCACGCGCGACATCGTCAGCGCGCACGGCGGCCATATCTCCATCACTTCGACCAAGGAGGAAGGTACGACTTTCACGGTCCGCCTGCCGCGCAAAATGCATGACAAGAGCGCTTAACGCGGATGGGGTGCATTCCACCTAGACCGTACCGACATCCACGCCGGCGCGCTGCAGTAACAGCTGATTTCGTTTCGACAGATGCATTACCTGCAGGTGCTTGCCGGCCTTCTCATAACGTTCATACAAGCTCTCCATCGCGACAATCGCCGAATGATCGGACATATGCAAATGGCGGCAGTTGAGGATCACGCGCGCCGGGTCGCTTGATGGCTTGAACAGCGCCAGCGCCGCCATGGTGGCGCAACTCGACGCCAATCTGCGCCACTACGCGCCCCTCATCCTGCGCGACATCGGCGCAACATTGAAACTGGGGTAGGCGCTGGGGCGGCATGGCGAGGATGATAGCCGGGGCGCCTGAGCACCTGCACGCCACCTCAGTCTTGCGGGCCTATATTCAATCACCTATGATGAATGCATCGAATGCATTTTTGTGAGGTGATGCCATGGCAATGCTAACAGTACGCAATCTGCCTGACGATGTACACCGCGCATTGCGGGTGCGAGCCGCTCTACACGGGCACAGCACCGAGGCCGAAGTCCGCGAAATTCTGGCAGCCGCGGTCAAGCCGGAGACGCGCGTTCGGCTGGGTGACTCCCTCGCGGCATTGGGCCGCAAGATCGGCCTGACGAACGAAGATTTCGAGGTCCTCCAGAAAGCGAGAGACCATACGCCAGCCGAGCCGCTGAGGTTTGAATGATCGTTCTCGATACCAATGTCGTTTCCGAGGCGATGAAGCCGGAGCCGCACCCGGCTGTGCGGGCGTGGCTGAACCATCAAGTCGCCGAAACGCTGTATCTGTCCAGCGTGACCTTGGCCGAACTGCTGTTTGGCATCGGCGTTCTCCCACGCGGCAAGCGCAAGGAGATGTTGGCACAGGCCCTCGATGGTCTGATGGGGCTGTTCAGGGATCGGGTGCTTCCCTTCGACACCGATGCGGCACGGCGTTATGCCGAATTGGCCGTGACGGCCAAGGTCGCCGGGCGAGGATTTCCGACACCAGACGGCTACATTGCCGCGATCGCAGCCTCACGGGGGTTTATCGTGGCATCGCGCGATACGGCTCCTTATGAGGCCACCAGCATCACCGTCATCAATCCTTGGAATGCATAATGGATCAGGATGGCTGCAAGGCGTCTCTGATGGCTAGCGGGATGAGCCAATTCATGGGTTCTGACAGATAGCCAGTTAAGCCAGTGTCGCAGCCGGAGTTTGAAACCACCCACCTCATAGCTTTTTTACGCGCCACCCCTGGCCCATTGCGAGGGCAGCCCGACAGCCGTAGCTCTGCGCGGCAAAGAATTTCTGTTAATGTGCGCGTAACAATGAGGTTTTGACAAATGCCTCGCCCACGCACTCAAGAAGGCGCTTACATGCTCATGCTGTCCAAGCACCTGCCCAGTACCCGAACCCTGCAATGCTACTTGGCGGTGGCGCAGGAATTGAACTTCCGCAAAGCCGCCGAACTGCTGAACATGTCGCAACCGCCGCTGACGCGGCAAATCCAGGGTCTGGAGGAGTTGTTGCGCGTCCAGTTGATCGAACGCGACACCCGCCGCGTCAGCCTGACGCCGGCCGGCGAAGCCTTCAAGCACGAGGCACACCAATTCCTGGTGGCGCTCGACCAGGCCGTGCTCGGCATGCGCGAGCGCTTCCACGCCGCCGACGACAGCGCCGCCAGCGTGCGCATCGGCTTAACCAGCGTGATCAATTTCGCCCTGATTCCCAGCCTGGACGGCCTGCTCAAGGCGCCCGCCTTCGCCGCCGCGCGCCCGCTGGAACGGGCCCTCTCCCGGCAGTTGGTGGAACGGGTTTGCCGGGGCGAACTCGACATCGCCATCGTCGGCGACATCGTCGCGCCCTCCGCCGACCTGAGCGTCGAATCGGTCGGCTGCGAGCCGATGCTCATCGTCTTGCCGGACCGGCATCCGGCCGCCGCCGACACGGTGGTGGACTTGCGCGCGCTGGGCGACACGCCGCTGTTCTGGTTTCCGCGCGCCGACAATCCGGCCTTCTACGATAAATGCGAGCGCACCTTCAAGACCCACGGCTACGCCCCGCCGCGGCGGCCCGAACCGAAGGACTTCGCCGCCCTGCTGGCCCGCGTCGCGGCCGGCGAAGGCGTGGCGCTGGCGCCGGAATCGATGCGCGCCACCTCCCACGTCGGCGTCAGCTACCGCGCGCTGCCGGCGAAACTGGCGCGCCTGCTGGCCATCGAGGTGCACATCGTCGCGCGCAGCGGCGAAACGCGGCGCGCCGTGCTCGAGCAGATCGACAGCATCCGCGCCGGACTGGCGCACGCCCTGCCCTAAGCACGTCCGGCCCTATGCGCCCACCGGCTGCGGCGCCGCCGCCGGCCGGCCCAAGGAGGCCACCAGCAGCATCGACACCACGCCGCCCAGTCCGGCCACCACCATCACGGCCGGGAAGCCGCTGCGGCTCAAGACCCAGGCGCCGAGCATCGCCCCGGCGCCGATGGCGGCGTTGAAGATGGCCACGTACACGGCCGACGCCGGCATCGCGGCGGCACCGGCGGCGCGCAAGATCCAGGTCTGGAAGGCGACGAAAATCACCGAAATGGCCGCGCCCCACAGCGCCAGCATGACGCCGATGCCCACCATGCCGAGCCGCTCGGCGGCGTAGCCGAGGACGATCAACGCCAGGCTCAGCAGCGACAAGGCCAGCATCAGGAAGGACTTCAGGTGGCGGTCGATGAAGGCCCCGGTGAGGACGTTGGCGGCCAGTCCGGCGGCGCCGAAGCCGAACAGCAGCGCGATCACCAGGCCGGCCTGCATGCCGGGCACTTCGCGCAGGAAGGGCTCGATGAAGGTGAAGGCGGCGAAATGCCCGGTGACGGCGAAGGCCGTGGCCGCGAAGATGGCCCACAGGTCGGCGCGCCGCAGCACGCCGGCCAGCGCCGCGCCGGCGCCCTGCGCCGCGTCGCTCTTCAGCGGCGGCAGGACCGGCGCCATCAGCACCGCGATCAGCAGGCTGAGCGCGCCGACGGCGCCGAAGGCCGCGCGCCAGTCGCTCTGCTGGCCGATGAAGGTGGTCAGCGGCACGCCCAGCACGCCGGCCGCCGAGACGCCGCCGAAGACGATGGACATCGCCAGGCCGACGTGGCGGGCCGGCGCGATCTGCGCCGCCGACGCGGCGATGACGGCCCAGAACAGGCCGTGGGCGACGGCGCCGCAAGCGCGCGCCGCCAGCAGCCAGTCGAAGCCCTGCGCCAGCATCGCGCCGACGTTGGACAGGCCGAGGCAGAGCATCAGGCCGATCAGCAGCGGCTTGCGCGGCAGGCGGCCCAGCGCGAAGGCGGCCAGCAAGGCGCTGAGCGCGCCTATCCAGGCGTACAGCGTGACCGTCAGGCCAACCGTCGCCTCGCTGCGGCCGAGGTCGCGCGCGATGGCCGACAACAGGCCGATGGGCGCCAGTTCGGTGGTGACGATGGTGAAGGCGGCAATGCCCAGGAAGAGGATGGCCAGCCAAACCCGCCAGCCCGGCAGGGCGCGGGCGTCCGATGTGTGTTGTTTCATGTGAACCTTTGTATTGTTTGAACGGGAAGCGACATGGCCAGCGGCGCATGTCAGCAAGAAACCGAGCTTAGAGAAAAATGCTCCGCTCTTGAATTCCCATTAAAGCAATACCTTTTGGGTATGAGCGCAGGCAGGGACAAGCCCGCCTCGCGGGCACGGTGGCGCGCGGGGACGGGCGTCGACAAACGGCGGGTATGCGATTGGAGGAAAACGTTTCCCGACACCGGCGCATCGGACGCGCTGCCAAGGCAGGCTTTAGCGCGCCTCAGGCCGCCGCGCGCAGCACCGAGACGGTGCGCAGGAAGATGCCCGCCTGCACGCCGGCGACGTTGGCGCAGGCGTCGGCGAACGCCGGAATCGAGGCGAAGCCCGCCTCGGCCGCCACTTGCGCGATGTCGCGCGCGACGCCGCCCTGCGCCTGCGCGGCCGTGTGCAGCGCGTGCGCCAGGCGCTGTTCGCGCACCAGGCTGAGCAGCGCCTCACCCTCGGCGAACAGGCGCGCGCGGGCCTGGTACGGCGTCACCTGCCACAGCGCGGCCAATCGCACCGCCGTCCACTTGCCCTGCGGCGCGCTGAAGATCAGCCGCGCCAGTTCCCGGCTCCAGCGCTTGCCGTCTTTGGCGGGCGCGCCGGCGTCGCCTTCCAGCGCCAGCGAAAACACGGCGGCGCGCCCGGCGCCCGGCATCACGTCGCAGGCGAAGCGCAGGAAGGCCGGCACGACGAAGCTTTCGCCGCGCGCCACGCGCTTGCTGACGACTTCGTTGCGCAGCGTCAGCGCGCCCTCCCACACCGTCACGCGCAGGTCGCGCGGAAAGCGCAGGCCCAGCAGGTAGAGTGGATGGGGGCTTACGATGGCCATGAGGGTGGGTTTCCTGATACGGTGGGGTGCGATGCCGCCAGCATGCCATACGGCGGCGGCGCAGTCTGTCGTCGCGGCGACTGCCTCACAGCGAGGCCAGGCCATAGCGGCGCAAACCCTCCAGGTCGAGCACGCTGATGGATTGGTAGGAAATGTCGATCAGCTTCAGCTCGGCCAGCCGTCCCAGCGCCAGGTTGACGCGCTGGCGCGAGATGCCCGACAGCAGGCCGATCTCCTCCTGCGACAATTCCAGCACCAGCGGGGTGCGCGGATACAGCATCGGGTGGAACAGTTGCGCGATCGCCTGCGCCACTTGGGCGTCCACGCCCAGCAGGCGCTGGTTCTGGATGGTGGCGATGAATTGCCCCATGCGCTCGTTGAGCTGGCCGATGACATAGGCGCTGAAGGGCAGGCTTTCCGCCAGCAACTGGTGGAACAGTTCGGCCGGCAGCAGCCAGATGTCGGAGGCGCGCACGGCCACCACGTCGTAGCGGCGCAGCTCGCGCTTGATGACGCTGCCCTCGCCGCACCAGCCGCCGGCCGGCACGCCGGAAAAGGTCGCGCCGCGGCCGTCGACGTCGTAGACGGCCAGCTTGATCAGGCCGCTGTGCACGCCGATCCAGTCGCGCGAGGGCTCGCCGCGGCGGGCGATGAAGGCGCCGGCGGCGTAGCGCTGCAGGCGGATGCCGGCGCAGACCAGCGCGCGGTGCGTCGGCGCCAGCGCGGCAAACCAGTCGTGGCTGGCGAGTTGTTGCGCGGTGTTCGTGTGCATGATTCCTTGACTTGTCATCGCGATGACAGTGTATTTTTACTACCGGTGCTAGGCTTCCGGCATCAATCCCGACGCAGACGGGAACCGCTTACCTTTTCAGGAGACAACCCCATGACATCCGACTACGACACCGGCCTGGGCAAGAACGCCGCCAACTTCGCCGCCCTGAGCCCGCTCGACTACATCGTCCGCGCCGCCGAAGTATACGGCAATCGCCCGGCCATCGTGCACGGCAGTATGCGCCAGAGCTGGGCCGAGACCTATGCGCGCACGCGGCGCCTGGCCAGCGCCCTGCGCGCGCTCGGCGTCGGCAAGGGCGACACGGTCGCCGTGATGCTGCCGAACACGCCGGCGATGGTCGAGGCCAGCTTCGGCGTGCCGATGGCCGGCGCCGTCCTCAACGCCCTCAACATCCGCCTCGACCTGGCGACGCTGACCTTCATGCTGCGCCACAGCCAGGCCAAGGTTCTGCTGGTCGACACCGAGTTCGCCGAGCTGGCGCGCCAGTTGGGCCAGCAACTGCCGCAGCTGCACCTGATCCAGGTCAACGACCTGCTGGGCCCGGACGCCGGCGCGCCCTTCGGCCGGACCGACTACGAAAGCCTGCTGGCCGGCGGCGACCCGGCCTACGCCTGGCGGGCGCCGGACGACGAATGGGACGCCATCGCCATGAACTACACCTCCGGCACCACGGGCGACCCGAAGGGCGTGGTCTACCACCACCGCGGCGCGGCCCTGAACGCCATCTCCAACATCCTCGAATGGGACATGCCCAAGCACGCCGTCTACCTGTGGACGCTGCCCATGTTCCATTGCAACGGCTGGTGCTTCCCCTGGACCATCGCCGCGCGCGCCGGCGTCAACGTCTGCCTGCGCAAGTTCGAGCCGAAACTGGTCTTCGACCTGATGCGCGAGCACAAGGTCAGCCACTACTGCGCCGCGCCCATCGTCCACGCGGCGCTGGCCAACGCACCGGCCGCCTGGCGCGAGGGCATCGCCGGCCCGGTGCGCGGCATGGTCGCCGGCGCGCCGCCGCCGGCCGCCATGCTGGCCAAGATCGAGGCCATGGGCTTCGAACTGATCCACGCCTACGGCCTCACCGAAGTCTACGGCCCGGCCGCCATCTGCGCCGAGCAGGACGGCTGGGACGCGCTGTCGCAGCAGGAGCGCGCCGTGCGCAAGTCGCGCCAGGGCGTGCGCTACCACCTGCAGGGCGCCGTCGCCGTGCTCGACCCGGACAGCATGCTGCCGGTGGCCGCCGACGGCGAGACCATCGGCGAGATCATGTTCCGCGGAAATATCTGCATGAAGGGCTATCTGAGGAATGAAAAGGCCACGCAGGAAGCCTTCGCCGGCGGCTGGTTCCACACCGGCGACCTGGGCGTGATCTACCCGGACGGCTACATCAAGCTGAAGGACCGCAGCAAGGACATCATCATCTCCGGCGGCGAGAACATCTCCAGCGTCGAAGTCGAAGACGCGCTCTACCACCACCCGGACGTGCTGGCCGCCGCCGTCATCGCCCAGCCCGACGAGAAATGGGGCGAGACGCCCTGCGCCTTCGTCGAACTGCGCGAAGGCAGCCGGCTCGGCGCGGCCGAGCTGATCGCCTTCTGCAAGGCCAACCTGGCCGGCTTCAAGGTGCCGAAAGCGATCTACTTCGGCCCGCTGCCGCGCACCTCGACCGGCAAGATCCAGAAATTCGAACTGCGCAAGCGCATGCACTCGGACAGCGCCATCGACGTGTAAGCGCGCCGCCGCAAAACCGGGGACAGTCCACGATTTCCGGGCAATACTTTCCCGGAAATCGTGCTCTGTCCCCGGTTTTGTTTTTCCTTGCTTTTTTTCCTTGACGAAAGAAAGCCGGCGCAAGTAGACTGCGCATGTTTATATTATATGGAGTCCCTTTCATGGGCACTTGTTCGAGTGATAGTTGTTGCCAGAGACACTCTGGCTCCGCCTCGGCAAGATAACGCAGGGACTTTCTCCTGTCGTCATCGCGCCATAGGCCGATGATGGCATCCCAGTAGCGCCGGCGCAATTCCGGCCTATGCAGTTTCATCAAACACACCATCCAGCATTGCATTCGCCGCCCCGCGCGGCGGATACCTTCCGCTTGACGCCGCGCCTTCGGGAGCGCGCGCCTGCGCGGCGGCGAGTCCCGCGCAGGCGGGCATGCGACAAGCACTGATGCAAGGCCCTCCCGTTCACCCAAACGAAGGTAGTCATGTCATACCACACCATTCAGCGACTGTACGCAGTCTTGGGCGCCGCCTTGTCCGCGCTGGCGCCGGCCCTGCACGCCGAAACCATCGCCGCCGAGGCCTGGAGCGCGCACGCGCAGGCGACTTACATCTGGCAGGATAAGCCCTCTTTTTCCGCCGCGTACAGCGGGCCGAAGAGCCTCGACAGCGCGGCCGAAAAGGGCTATTCCTTCAGCGCCACGGCGGCGCTGGGCGCGCGCCTGTGGCGCGGCGCCGAACTCTACGCGGACGGCGAAGTGGTCCAGGGCAAAGCCTTGTCCGGCCTGACGGGCCTGGCCGGCATGAGCAACGGCGAACAGCAAAAGACCAGCAGCGCCAATCCCACCTTCTACCGCGCCCGCCTGTTCCTGCGCCAGAGCGTCGGATTCGGCGGCGAACAAGAGGCGCAGGAGTCCGACGCCCACCAATTGGCCGGCATGGTGGATAAAAACCGTCTCGTGGTGACTTTCGGTAATCTTGCGGTCACAGACATATTCGATAATAGCGCCCTTGCACACGACGCCCGCAGCCAGTTCATGAACTGGTCCCTGCTGGCGCACGGTGCCTACGACTTCGCCGCCGACGCGCGCGGCTACAGCTGGGGAGGCGCCATCGAATACTATACCGAAGACTGGGCCCTGCGCGCCGGACGCTTCCTGCAGCCGGCCGAATCGAACGGCCTGGCGCTGGACAGCCGCATCCTGCGCCACTACGGCGACCAGATCGAAATCGAGCACGCCCACCAACTGGGCGGGCTGCCCGGCAAACTGCGCCTGCTGGCCTTCCGCAACCACGCCGTCATGGGCGGCTTCCGCGACGCGCTGGCCGCCGCGCCGGCCGACGGCGCCGCGCCGCCCGAGCTCTCCGCCGTGCGCAAGCCGGCCAGCAAGCGCGGCTTCGGCATCGGCGCCGAGCAAAAAGTCGCCGCCGACCTGGGCCTGTTCGCCCGCGCCAGCCGCAACGACGGCGCCACCGAAGCCTACGCCTTCACCGAAATCGAACGCTCGATCTCGGCCGGCGCCGCGCTGCAGGGCCAGCGCTGGCAACGTCCGGCCGACAGCGTCGGCCTGGCCGTGGTGCGCAACGGTCTGTCGGGCGCCCACCGCGACTATCTGGCGGCCGGCGGCGTCGGCGCCTTCATCGGCGACGGCCGCCTGCGCTATCGCCCCGAAACCATCGTCGAGGCGTACTACAGCGCCGGCGTCGGCGCCCGCGCCTGGCTGACATTCGATGCCCAAAGGATAAGCAATCCGGCCTACAATGCTGACCGCGGGCCCGTCAGCGTGGCCTCCGTCCGGCTGCACGCACAATACTAAGAGGAAGCCTCATGTTCGAGCTGTTCAATCCCCGCCGCGCGCCCTCCTCGCTGCTGCGCGTCCGTCCCAACCGCTGGGACTGGATCCTGCTGCCGCTGGTGCTGGCCATCCTCGCCGCGCTGGCCTTCGGCGCGCTGCAGATGAGCCGTCCCTTCGTCATCGGCGAATCGATTCCCATCTCGCTGGAGCCGGAATACCTGCCCTATTACCTGCTGCGCACCATCATGCGCATGTTCATCGCGCTCGGCTGCTCGCTGCTGTTCAGCCTCGCCTTCGCCGCCATCGCCTCGAAGTACAAGGCGGCCGAAAAGCTCATGATACCGCTGCTCGACATCCTCCAGTCGGTGCCGGTGCTGGGCTTCCAGGCGATCGCCATCGCGCCCTTCATCGCCCTCTTCCCCGGCAATCTGCTGGGCGCCGAATGCGCCGCCATCTTCGCCATCTTCACCTCGCAGGCGTGGAACATGGCCTTCAGCCTGTACCAGTCGATGCGCACCGTGCCGCCCGAGCTGCACGAGGCGGCGCGCGTCTTCCGCCTGTCCGGCTGGCAGCGCTTCTGGCGCCTGGAACTGCCCTTCGCCATGCCCGGCCTGCTGTGGAACATGATGATGTCGATGTCCGGCGGCTGGTTCTTCCTGGTCGCCGCCGAAGCCATCTCGGTGGCCGGCCAGGACATCAAGCTGCCCGGCATCGGCGCCTACATCGCCGTCGCCATCGAGGCCGAGAACGGCCGCGCCATCGGCATGGCGATCGCCGCCATGCTGGCCGGCATCCTGCTGTACGACCAACTGTTCTTCCGTCCCCTGCTGGCCTGGGCCGACAAATTCCGCTTCGAGGAGTCGCAGGGCGAGGCGACGCAGAATTCCTGGTTGCTCGACTTCACCCGCCGCAGCCGCTGGATGCGCCTGCTCTCCGAGCGCTTCTGGCGCATGATGCGCGGCGCGCTGGGCTGGTTCAGCGTCGGCCCCGGCCCGGTCGCGCCGCGCCGCCACGGCGTCGCCTTCAGCGCCGTCGCGCCGCTGCTGGCGCGCTCCTGGGACAAGCTGGTGCTGCTGGCGGCCGTGCTGGCCGCCTACCGCCTGGTGATGTTCGTGCACAGCGACGTCGGCGCCGCCGAGGCCCTGCACGTGGTCGGCCTGGGCCTGATCACCCTGCTGCGCGTGATGCTGCTGATCGGCCTGGCCTCGCTGGTCTGGGTGCCGCTGGCCGTCTGGATCGGCTTGCGCCCGGCCTATTCGCAGCGCGTCCAGGCGGTGGCGCAATTCCTCGCCGCCTTCCCGGTCAACCTGATGTTCCCGCTAGTGGTCTACCTGCTGGTGACCTTCAAGCTGAACCCGAACATCTGGCTGAGTCCCCTGATGGTCTTCGGCACGCAATGGTATATATTGTTCAATGTCGTCGCCGGCGCCTCGGCGATCCCGAATGAACTGCGCCTGGCCGCCGACAACCTCGGCCTGAAGGGCTGGTTGAAGTGGAAGCGCGTCTATCTGCCGGCCGTCTTCCCCAGCTTCATCACCGGCGCCATCACGGCCAGCGGCGGCTCCTGGAACGCCAGCATCGTCGCCGAATACGTCACCTGGGGCAAGACCACCCTGGTCGCGGACGGCCTGGGCAGCTACATCAAGCAGATGACCGACGCCGGCGACTTCCACCGCATCGCCCTGGGCATCGGCGTGATGTGTATCTTTGTCATGTTATTGAACCGCTTCTTCTGGCGCAAGCTGTACATGCTCGCCGAAGACCGCAGCCGTTGAGAGAGCACCGAATGAATCTGATCGAATTAGACGCCGTCGCCAAATCCTTCCGCCGTCCCGACGGCGCCCCGCGCACCGTGCTGGAGAACGTCGACTTCAAGCTGGCCGACGGCGAAATCGTCGCCCTGCTGGGCAAGTCCGGCTCGGGCAAGTCGACGCTGCTGCGCATCATCGCCGGCCTGATCCCGGCCGACGCCGGGCGCGCCAACTACCGCGGCGCGCCCATCGACGGGCCGGCCTCCGGCATCGCCATGGTGTTCCAGTCCTTCGCCCTGTTCCCCTGGCTGACGGTGCAGCAGAACGTCGAACTGGGCCTGGAGGCCCAGGGCGTCGCGCCGGCCGAACGGGAGCGGCGCGCCGACGCCATGCTCGAACTGATCGGCCTGGCCGGCTTCGGCGGCGCCCTGCCGCGCGAACTCTCGGGCGGCATGCGCCAGCGCGTCGGCATCGCCCGCGCCCTGGTCACCGACCCCGACGTGCTGCTCATGGACGAGGCCTTCTCGGCCCTCGACGTGCTGACCGGCGAAACCCTGCGCGACGACATCCTCGACCTGTGGGACGGCAGCCGCATCCACACCAAGGGCATCCTCATCGTCTCGCACAACATCGAGGAGGCGGTGATGATGGCCGACCGCATCATCATCATGTCCAGCGATCCGGGGCGCATCCGCAGCGAGATCGTCATCGAGCAGCCGCGCCCGCGCAACGCCGATTCGGCCGAGGTGCGCGCCCTGATCGACGAGGTCTACGGCCTGATGACGATGCGCGCCGCGCCGCCCGCCGCGGGCGCGCTGGCGCCGGCCGCGCGGCCCGACTACCGCCTGCCGGAAACGGACGTCAGCCACATCGAGGCGGTGCTGGAACTGCTGGCCGACGCGCCCTTCAACGGCCGCGCCGACTTGCCGCAACTGGCCGAGGAGGCGGAGATCGCCGACGAGGAATTGTTCCCCGTCTACGAGGCGCTCGGCATGCTGGGCCTGGCCCACGTCGAGAAGGGCGACATTTCCCTCACCCCGCTGGGCCTGCGCTACGTCGAGGCCGAGCAGTCCGAGCGCCAGCACATCTTCGGCCAGCAATTGCTGTCGCAGGTGCCGCTGGCGGCGCGCATCCGCGAACTGCTGGAGGCGCAGCCGAACGGCGAGTTGCCGGAGCAACCCTTCATCGCCCTGCTGGAGGAATACCTGAAGAGCGACGAGGCCAACCGCGTGCTGGAGATCGCCATCGAGTGGGGCCGCTACGGCGAGATCTACGAGTACGACTTCCACACCGGCCGGCTGGCCCTGCCGGAACAGGCCGAACAGTAAGCCATGGCGCACTTCTTCGACCTGAGCGACTACGCCGAAGCCTTCCTGCGCCTGCTCGCCGCCGTGCTGGCCGGCAGCGTGGTGGGCCTGGACCGCAACCTGCACGGCAAGCCGACCGGCATCAAGACCATGGGCCTGGTGGCGCTGGGCGCCGCGCTGGCCACCATGGCCAGCATGAACTTCGACTTCGCCCCCCGCGCCTACCACGACGACGCCGTCAGCCGCGCCATCCAGGGCATCATCACCGGCATCGGCTTCCTCGGCGCCGGCGTCATCGTGCACGACCGCAACACCGAGCACGTGCGCGGCCTGACGACGGCCGCCTCCACCTGGGTGACGGCGGCGCTGGGCATCGTCTGCGGCCTGGGCCACTGGCCCATCGCCGCCATCGCCATCATCATGGCGCTGCTGCTGTTCTTCGTCGGCCGCCCGCTGGAGCGCATGTTGCACCGAAAATGGCTGAGCAAGCCGAGTGAGGAAAGGGATGATATTTCTAAACACGAGGAGTGAGGAAGCCGTCACACTGGCTTGAGCACCCACCGCAACCGCCCGCCCCAAGGTCCTCCATGAAACCGTCCGACTACGCCACGCCCCCGGCCGCGCACAACGCCGCCAACGCCGCCCGCATCGCCGCCGGGCGCCTGCTGCGCCAGCGCGCGCCGCGCTCGGCGCACGGCCGCTGGCGCGCCGCCGCCAAGGGCCGCGACGTGGTCGCCCTGCTGGAGGAATCGAACACCGGCCGCATCGCCGAGCTGCTGCCGATACGCTACGGGCGCATGCTCGCCTCGCCCTTCGCCTTCCTGCGCGGCGCCGCCGGCGTCATGGCCTTCGACCTGGCGGCGACGCCCGTCTCGGGCCTGCGCGTGCAAGCGGGCGGCGACTGCCATCTGATGAACTTCGGCGAATTCGGCACGCCCGAGCGCAACCTGATCTTCGACATCAACGACTTCGACGAAACCCTGGCCGGCCCCTGGGAATGGGACATCAAGCGCCTGGCCGCCAGCGTCATGGTGGCGGCGCGCTCGCGCCACTTCCCGGAGCGCAACTGCCAGGAACTGGTGCACGCCACCGTCGCCGCCTACCGCGACAAGATGGCCGAGTTCGCGCACATGAGCCCCCTGCAACGCTGGTACGCCCGCATCAACGCCCAGGACCTCGTCGAGCTGGGCCGCACCAGCGACATCCGCCGCGAGCGCGCCAGCCAGGCGGCCCAGGCGCGCGCCCAGACCAACGAACGCCTGCTGCACAAATCGACCGTCGTCGTGGCCGGCCGGCGGCGCATTCAGGACAATCCGCCGCTGGTCTACCACCCGACCCGCGCGCCCGGCTTCGACAATGAAATGCGCGCCTTCTTCCAGCACTACCGGCACAGCCTGCAGAACGACCGCCGCCTGCTGCTCGACCAGTACGAACTGGTCGACGTGGCCATGAAGGTGGTCGGCGTGGGCAGCGTCGGCACGCGCTGCGCGGTGGCCCTGTTCATGGCCGACGGCTGCGATCCCCTCTTCCTGCAGTTCAAGGAGGCGCGCGCCTCGGTGCTCGAACCCTACCACGGCAAGAGCCCCTACGAACAGGCCGGCCAGCGCATCGTCGAGGGGCAAAGGCTGATGCAATCGTCGAGCGACATCTTCCTCGGCTGGGCGCGCGACGCCGACAGCGGCATCGACTATTACATCCGCCAGTTGCGCGACATGAAGAGCTCGATCGACATCGCCAGCATCGAACTGCCCGAACTGATCGACTACGCCGGCTTCTGCGCCTGGGCGCTGGCGCGCGCCCATGCCAAGTCCGGCCACCCGGCCTCCATCCTCGGCTACCTGGGCCAGAACGACGGCTTCGAGCGCGCCCTGGGCAACTTCGCCCGCGCCTACGCCGACCAGACCGAGGCCGACCACGCCGCGCTGAAAAGAGCCGTCGCCAGCGGTCGCCTGGCGGCCGCCATCTAAATCATGGAAATCGAACTCAAACTCAGCCTGGAGCCGGGCGCAGCCGACAAACTGCGCCGCCTGGCCCTGCTGCGCCGCCACGCCGGCGCCAAACCCAGCCGCGGCGAACTGCCGGCCATCTACTACGACACGCCGGACTTCTACCTGATGCGCCACGGCGCCGGCCTGCGCGTGCGCGCCGAGCGCGGCGTCTGGACGCAAACGCTGAAGGCCGGCGGCAGCGTGCTGGCCGGCCTGCACCGGCGCCACGAATGGGAATGCGCGGTCGGCGACGAGCGCGCCGACCTGGCCGCGCTGCGCGCCGCCATGCGCGAGGCGCCGGCCTGGGCCGCCGTGCTGGCCGCGCCGGCCCTGCAGGAGCGTCTGCAGGCCCTGTTCACGGTGCGCGTGCGGCGCAGCACCTGGCTGCTGCACGTGGACGGGGCCGAGATCGAACTGGTGCTCGACGAAGGCACGCTGGAAGGCTGCGGGCAAAGCCAGCCGATCTGCGAGATCGAACTCGAACTGCTGAGCGGACAACCCGGCCAGTTGTACGACTTCGCCCTGCAGCTGCTGCAACACCTGCCGCTGCGCCTGGACAACCGCAACAAGGCCGAACGCGGCTACGCCCTGTGCCTGCCGGCCCCCGGCGCGCCGGCGCCCGTCACGGCGCGCGCGCTGAGCCTGCAGCGCCAGGCCGGCGTCGGGGAAGGCCTGCAAGCCATCCTCGGCAACTGCATCGCCCACATCCAGGGCAACGAAGCGGGCGTGCTCGACGGACGCGACCCTGAATGCCTGCACCAGATGCGCGTCGGCGTGCGGCGCCTGCGCTCGGCCCTGAAACTTTTCGCCCCGGTGGCGCCCTGCCCGCCCGAACTGCTCGCCGAACTGGACTGGCTGGGCGCCGCGCTGGGCGCCGCGCGCGACTGGGACGTGATGGCCACCTCGACCCTGGCCCTGCTGCCGGCCGACGCCAAGCCGGCCGCGCCGCTGTCGGAGATGGTGGCGGCGATGCGCGCCCGGCAACAGCGGCGCGTCGCCGACGCCCTGCGCTCGCCCCGCTACACCGGCCTGCTGCTGGCCTTTTGCGCCTGGCTGCCGGACGCCGGGCGCGAAGGGGAAGTCATGCTGGCCTCGCTGGACCAGACGCTGGCCGAGTTCGCCGACGCCACCCTGCGCGCGGCGCGGCGGCGTCTGCGCAAGCGCGGCCGCCGCATCGCCGAGGCGGATGCGCACGCGCTGCACCGCCTGCGCATCGCCGTCAAGAAAGCCCGCTACACGGCGCAATTCTTCGCCTCACTGTACCGCGCCAAGCCGGGCAAGGCCTACGCCGCCGCGCTGGGCGCGCTGCAGGACGAACTGGGTTGGCGCAACGACGTCGACGTGGCCGACCGCCTGCTGCAACAATTGCCGCAGGACGGAGCGGAACAAAGCGCCGCCGTCGCCTTCGCCCGCGGCTACCTGCTGGCGCGCCTGGCGGCCCAGCCCGACAAGCTGCGCCGCGCCTGGCGCGCGCTGCGCGACCTGCCGCTGCCGTCCGCCGCCTGACAGGCGCAAGCGCGGCGCCACCCGCGCCGCCATCGTGGCCGTGCGCCGCGCGCCGGCCCGTTACCCCATGTAAGCAATTGCAAGCATGGCTGAGCTGGATAGAGGGCGACGCTAGAATGAAGCCCCTTTACCGAATTCATCACGATCCGTCCCCCGCCGGGGCCGCCCCGCGCGGCGCAGTCCGGCAGCGACACGCTCGCGGGGCAGGCAGATCAAAGGAGCGCACTTGCTAATCACCACCTACGTCTTGCTGACCCTGTCGGTCGAGCAAAAGAAAGAACGCAGCTTCATCGCCCACATCCGCAACTATCTGCTGGCGAACGCCGGCAAGCAACAGGAAATCGACCCCGCCCACCTGCAAGCCCGGCTCGACGAACTGGCCGGTTTCGCCGAAACGCGCCACCGCCACAAACTCGAACGCTGCCTGATGCCGGCCGTGCGCCTGGCCAGCGCGGAAGCGAGCCCCCTGCTGGCCGACCTGGAACTGCTCGGCCGCACGGGCGGCAACATGCTGCGCTCGGTGCGCCGGCGCCTGCACCAGGCCTTCGCCGAGGGCGGCGAACAAATCCAGATGCTCTGCCGCACGCTGGAACGCTATTGCCAGAACCTGCTGGAACGGCTGGCCAAGGAAGAACAGGAATTGCTGCCGCTGGCGCGCCGCGTCATCTCGAACGAACAATGGTTCGCCATCGGCGCCATGTTCCTCTCGCACGACGCCGGCGACGCCGAGCGCCAGCGCCTGCGTTTGCGGGTGGAGTAGGCGCCTCGACCCGCGCGCCACGGCAAGCATGTTCCGCGCAAAAAATTCGTTTCCTGGACGGCCGCTTACACCCCTTGCAGGCCTTGCTTATCCGGCATGCCAGCCGTTCAAGCCAGAAGCGGCCCCCGGCAACTCATGTCGGGGGAGAAACTCCCCTATTTCCGGGCAGACTGCTTGAGCCGGGTCGTGAGCAGCTCGTACTTCTGCTCCGAGGTATCCGCCAACGCCGCATCGCGCGACGACGGAGTATCGTCATATGGGACAGGTTCGGCGAACTGGCGAGCTGTCAGATCCCACTTCCTTCCATCGATCAGATTATAGAAGTGCGTTCCGCCGGATGTTTTGGTGGTAAGAATCTCACCACCGAAATAATCTTGCACGACAAGAGAAGTAATGCTGCAATGATTCTGCGCAGGATTTGCTTCTGACCAGGCATCCGTTGGACTTGAAGTGTCGCCGGACCATACCCGGGAAATCGACCTGTAAAGATCGAGTGGAGTGGCAAACGTATTCGATGCGACAGTCATCTTAATCTCTTGGTTCATTGCAAAAAATCCCTATTCCAGATCGCTTAATAGCGCGTTTGGTCTCGCGACCGGCCGGAGTTGGCCGTTTGCTGCCGGTCTCCAATATGCCACAAGTGTAGTCCAATGAACGGAGCTTTTCTGGAGCACCGTTGGCGCCATGCGCCGGAGTCGGCCGGCGCGGCGCGCGGCATCAGGTTCGAATGCGCCTGAATCATCTGAGCAATGCCAACAAGGCATCCGCCGGCACTGCTTTGCTGTAATAAAATCCCTGGCCTTCATGGCAGCCATGCGCCAACAGGAACTGGGCCTGTTGCAACGTTTCCACGCCTTCGGCAATGACCTCCAGGTGCAGGCTGGCGGCCATCGCGATGATGGCCGTGACCAGCGCCGTGTCGTTCGGGTCTTTGCCGATATCACGCACAAACGACTGGTCAATCTTGAGCGCGTGCACCGGGAATCGTTGTAGGTAAGCCAGGCTCGAATAGCCAGTGCCAAAGTCGTCCACTGTCAGCTGTATTCCCATGCAGCTAAGCCGGGTCAGCTTGGCAAGATTGAAATCGCTGCGCTGCAGCAGGATGCTTTCAGTGATCTCCAGCTCGAGAGCGGTGGCGGGAATTCCCGTCTCAACCAGGATCTGCGCGACCAGACTGCAGAAGCCGGCTTGTTCCAGCTGCCGGGGCGACAGGTTGACCGCCATTTTCAACTCCGGGTAGCCCGCATCGTGCCAGATCTTCAACTGCCGGCAAGCCTGGCGCAGCGCCCATTCGCCGATCGGCACGATCAGCCCGGACTCTTCCGCGTTCGCAATGAATGCGCCGCAGGAAATCGCCGGTTTCCCCGGCGGCTGCCACCGCAGCAGCGCTTCGGTTGAAAATGTCATGCCGCTTTCCATGTCCACCTGCGGCTGGTAATGCAAGACGAATTCGTTCTGCGCCAATGCCTGCCGCAAGCGGGTGCTCACGTCAAGGCGCTGCTGCGCCGCCTGGTTGAGCGCGGGGGTGAAGAACTGGAAATTGCCGCGTCCCATTTCCTTGGCATGGTACATCGCCGTATCCGCAGTGCGCATCAGCGTTTCCACGTCGCTGCCGTCGTCGGGGTACAGGCTGATGCCGATGCTGCCGCTGAGGTGCAGCTCGTGCCTCTCGACGATGAAGGGCTGCGCCAGGGTATCGAGCGCCTTTTGCGCCACCCGTGCGGCGTCGCTGCTGTCGCCCAGCAAGGGCAGGCTGAGGACGAATTCGTCGCCGCCCAGCCGGGCCACGCTGTCGCCTTCGCGCAAACATTTTTGGAGGCGCACTGAGGCCATTTGCAACACCGCATCGCCAATGTGGTGTCCCAGCGAGTCGTTAATATTCTTGAAGTGGTCCAGGTCGATGAACAGTGTCGCCACCCGGCGCTGAGTGCGGTGCGCATGCGCAATGGCCTGATGCAAGCGGTCCTGCAGCAGAACGCGATTGGGCAATCCGGTCAAGGCGTCATGGTCGGCCATATGGCGGACCCGCTCTTCGGCCTGCTTGCGCGCGCTGAGGTCAAGCACGAAACTGACGCCCTGTTCGCACGATCCTTCGAACATGGCGCGGCCGACCAGAACGGGGATGCGTTGGCCATCCTTGCGAATGAATTCCTTTTCAAAGGGCGTGCACGAGCCGGTTTTCATGAGTTCTTCATAGGACCGCTCATCGACCGCATGGTATTCCGGCGGCGTCATGTCTTTCCATCGGATGTTGCCCAATAAAAGATCTTCCCTTGAATAAGCGGAAAGCTGTAGAAAAGCGTCGTTCGCATCAATGATGCTGCCGGCGGTATTCCAGAACATCACGCCGATGATGTTGGCTTCCATCAGACGCCGAATCCGTGCCTCCTTCTCGCGCAACGCCTCCCCGGCGCGCTTGCGCTCACTGATGTCGCGGATGAAACCGGCAAACAAGGTGCTTCCTCCTGACGCAATATGGCTAAAAGAAATTTCCACAGGGAATTCGTGACCGTCACGATGTAATGCAATGATCTCCGTATGACGCCAGTCCAGCTTCTTGACGCCGGTCTCCAGATACCGCCGAAGTCCTTGGGCATGGGCCTGGCGCAGACGCTCCGGTTGCAGCATCGCCACCTGCTGTCCTATCAGCGTCTCGGGGGAATAGCCGAAGACTTCCACCACGGAAGGGTTGGCAAATCGAATCACGTTTTCCTGGTCCAGCATGATGACCGCATCGGTGGTGGTTTCCCAGAGCAGCCGGTATTTTTGCTCGCTCTCCCGCAACGCTTCCTCGGCGCGCTTGCGCTCGCTGATGTCGCGCGCAATCGCCGAGGCGCCAGTCACCATGCCCCCGCAGTCGCGGATCGGGGAGATGGTGAGCGACACATCGATGCGACGTCCGTCCTTACGCACCCCGACGGTTTCGAAGTGTTCGACCCGCTCGCCTCGCCGCAGGCGCTCCAGAATTTCTGGCGTCTCGTCGGCCAACTCGGGCGGGGCCAGGATCGAAATCGGTCGGCCCAGCATCTCGCTGGCACTGTAGCCGTACATGCGCTCGGCGCCGGCGTTCCAGCTGACCATGGTGCCGTCTAGCGTTTTGCCGATGATGGCGTCGCCGGAAGAGGTGACGATGGCAGCCAGCTGCAGTGCGACCCGCTCGGCCTGGCGTGTGCGCTCCAGGTCGTTCGTGCGTTGGGCGGCCATTTGCTCGAACAACATGGCGTGGCCGCTTGTCACGAGCAGGAAGGCGCCGAGCAAGCCCGTAAACGCCATCCCGCCGGCAAGCACGGACCAGGCAAGCGGAGTATGCAGGGCAGCAAAAAACGGTTCCTTGCCGCCGGTAAAAACGCCAAGAATCACCGCAAATGCCAGACAAATAGGGATTGCCACCGTTTTGCGCCGGCGCCGCCAGATAGCGTGCGGCCGCCCGAACCACGTCAGTACCAGCGGCGTTGCGACCAGTACGCCAATTGCGTCCCCGATCCACCAGATCCACCAGTTGAAGGTGGAGTTACTTTCCGGCAACTTACCGGCAAGTAGCAGCGTTGTCACGCCCACGCTGGCACCGATCACGCAACTGGCCGGCCCGCCCAGACCGAGAAACTTGATGACATCCTGTACGCGGTCCAGCGGCGTCGGGAAGCCCACGAAACGGCGAATCAAGATCGCGCCAGCGATGGCCTGGAGGGTGTCGCCGGCGCCAAGACCGGCTGGCAAGAGCAGCGATTTCACGAGCAAGGCGGTGCTGCTGGCATCGAATGAGATGGCAACATTGGCAAGAAACGAGCCCAGCCAGATGCCGGGTGCCACGCGTTTGCCGAAGATGAGGACTGCGGCAAGCGCAATTCCGGCGGCAGGCCAGATGGGTGCGGCATATCCGGGCGGGAGGGCCAGCAGCAAACCGAATTGGGCGGCAATGTAATAGATAAGGGCGAGAACGAGGATCTCACCGCTCCGGCGGATCATCTGACTCTGCATGTTTTACCTCACCGAATGAGGCCTCCGAAAGTACGGAGTGGAAGAAGGCGCGGAAAAGCGCTCAACTCTCTAGTGTGTCACACGCCAACAAAAGTATCCGAGTCACTCGTGTTTGAAACCTTGTCTCACAGATAGTAAGACACAATTTTGCGACGAAAAGTTCTTGGAGGTCGAGGACCGGAATGGTGCAGATTGGCGATCGACGCCGATGAGTAATCCACGATTGCCCGAGCTGACTGCGGCGTTGAAATGGCCAGTGCTCGATTTTCACAAAACGCGGTCCAACAAACCGGTTCCAGGAACGGCGGCGCGCGGTGACTCTTGGCGCATTTCAGTCGCAATTATTGCTGGTTTTCGCCGATGGAATGCGGGTCGCTCCCGTCAAATGCCGCTCGCTACAGGTACTGCTTGCTTCGCGGTCAGAACGCGCTATAGTCAAGGTATAGTCCGGTATCGGAGAGTTACCATCATGAGCAGCAGCATCGCCCCCCTCGCCAGCAGCATCCCCGGCATTGCGCCCGTCGCCGCGCCGCGCCCGCCGGCCAATCTGGCCGCGCTGGCCGTCGATCTGGCCGGCGAATCGAGCGTGGTGTCGCTGCTGGGCGGCGCCGGCAATCAGGTGCAGCTCTACGACGCCCAAGGGCTGCTGAACTCCTTCAGACAGGCCGGCGCGACGCCGTCGCCCGCCGTCGTACCCCCGGCCGGCAGCGACACGCAAACGAGCGCGCGGGATAGTCTGGATCAGGCGATTCTCGGCGCCCCGGCGGCCGGCAGCGCCGTCGCTTCCGGCGAATACAGCGGCACGGGCGGCGTACCCAACCTGCCTTCCGGCGGCACCCCGACCGACTGGGCCGGCATCCTGAAGAACGATCCCGGCGCGGCCGGCGCGGTCATCGCCGACTCCTTCGCCCAAGGCATACTCGCCACCCTGTAGAACTGCCAAAAGCAAGCGCGACGCGCCGCGTTCAGGCCGTCGGCTTGAATTCGTCCGTAGCCAGCATGACCCCGGTCCCGGCGACCGCGCACGGCGCGGCCTTCGGCAAGGCGATGGCGACGCCGCGCAAGGCGTCCAGGCACTGGCGCGTGGCGTCGAAGATACTCTGCTGCAGCGCCGCCCGCTTCTTCGCCTCGGAGCGTTTTTTCGACGGCACGCTGTCGAAATCGACCGGCAAAATCCCGCTGCACGACAGCGCGAAATCGCCGTCCGCCCTTTCGCTGGCCTGCATCTCGCGCCACATATCGTCGTAGTCGGCCAGGATGCGGCGGCGCCGCTGCCAGTTGATGGCGACGCGGTTTCGATTGCTGACGAGGATGGTCCCGGCGCAAGCGAAGTAAGCACCGATATCGCGCACCACGGCCACCAGCAGATTCTTCGGCCGGCAGCCGTGCAGATTGCGCGTGGCTTGCTTGATCCACTGCGCGCCGTGCTCCGAGCGTATGCCCTGCAGCGAGCCGATCTTGATGTAGCGGCGGCCGTGTTCCTGCGCCAGCGTGAAGCTGACCGAATACAGGGCGACGCCGTCGGCCACCAGCTTCAGGCACAGTTCGCCCTCGCGGTGGCCGTCGTTGATCGCCGACAGATGCAGACTGTACTGCGACTCGTCCTTGCCTTGCACGGTCGCCAGCGCCAGCGGCCGGCGCGCCGCCGCCTCCAGGATGGGCCGCGCGCCGGCGTCGAACAACAAACCGTAATGGCCGATCAGGAGATCGACGCGCGCGCCGCAGGCGAGGCGGTTCGACAGGTAGGGGCGATAGATTTTATACAGCAGGCGCGGATTGGCCCGCGCCAGCCCTGCCATGCCCGGATGGCTGTGCAGGAAACGCAACCAGCGCGCCGTCTGTCTGGGGAACAGCAGCGTCCCCAGGCCGACCTTGAGCTTGTCCTTGGCCTTCTTTTGCGCCAGGAAGGCCGTCGAGACGACCGGCCAGTGCGTCAACAAATACATCATTCCACTTCCGCCCGCTCAGAAAAATAGGGATACGCCAAAGGCAGTAACAACAAGGTGAAGAAGGTCGCCGAGACAATGCCGCCGACGATGACGACGGCGAAGGGCCGCTGCGTCTCCGAGCCTATGCCGTGCGACAGCGCCGCCGGCAGCAGGCCCAGGCCGGCCATCAGCGCGGTCATCAGAATCGGCCGCAGGCGCGCCACGGCGCCCTCCACTGCACTGGCCGATGCCGACTGGTTGCCGCGGCCGATCTCGACGATCTGCTCGACCATGATGACGCCGTTCTGCACCGAGATCCCGGCCACGGCGATAAAGCCGACCGCCGCCGAGACGGAGAAATGCAGGCCGACCAGCGCCAGCCCGACGATGCCGCCGATCAGCGTGAACGGCACAATGGAGAGCACCAGCAGCGCCTTGCGCACCGAGCGGAAGGCCCAGAACAGCAGCGAGAAAATCAGGAAGGCGGTGATCGGCACGATCACCTCCAGGCGCTTCACGGCGCGCTGCTGGTTCTCGAACTGGCCGCCCCAGGTGATCGAGTAGCCGGCCGGCAGATGCACCAGTTCGGCCACCTTTTGCTGCGCCTCGGCGACGAAGCTGCCCTGGTCGCGGCCCAGCAGATTCGCCTTCACCGAGGCGTTGCGCCCGCCGCCCTCGCGGCTGATGCGCGCCGCGCCCTGGCGGATGTCGATGTGGGCCAGCTCGCCCAGCGCCACCGTGCCGGCGCCGCCCGGCAGGCTCACCTGCAGCGCGGCGATGGCGTCGACGGAATCGCGCGCGCCCTCCTTCAGGCGCACCGTCAGGTCGAAGCGCCGGTCGCCCTCGAAATAGGCGTTGACGGCGTTGCCCGCCAGCGCGCCCTGGATCGCCGCGTTGACGTCGGCCACGTTCACGCCGAGGCGGGCGATGCGGCCCCGGTCGATGACGATATCGAGTTCGCTCTGCCCGCCGATCTTCACGGCGGCGACGTCGGCCGAACCCTGGATGCCGGCCAGGATGGCGGCGATCTGTTCGCTCTTCTGCGTCAGCACGTCGAGGTCGGGGCCGAAGATCTTCACGGCGATCTCGCCCTTCACGCCCGATAGCGCCTCCTCGACGTTGTCCTCGATGACCTGCGAGAAGTTGGTCGGCACGCCGGGAATGGCGCGTATCTTGGCCGACATGGAGGCGATCAGGCTTTCCTTGTCGGCGAACTGCCATTCGCCGCGCGGCTTCAGGTCGGCCAGGATTTCCATATTGTTGGCGCCCTTCGGATCGGTGCCGTCGTCGGGCCGGCCGACGTGGGAAATCACATTGCCCACCTCCGGATAGCTCTGGATGATGGCGCGCACCTGATGCTCGACGGCGCGGGTTTTCTCCAGCGAGCTCGAAGTCGGCAGGCTGATGGTCAACCAGAGATTGCCCTCGTCCAGCTTGGGCAGGAATTCGCTGCCCAGCATGGGCGCCAGCGCCAGCGTGAGCAGCAGCAGCGCGCCCGAGGCCAGCATCACCGGTGCGCGGTGGCGCTGCGCGCGCAGCAGCACGGCGCGGTAGGATTCCTGGATGCGCTGCAGCCAGGCGCTGTGCTTTTCCGCCATCGGATGGCGGCGCATGGTCCAGGCCAGCAGGGTCGGCACCAGCGTCATGGTCAGGATGATCGCGCCCAGCATGGCGAAGGTGAGCGTGAAGGCCACCGGCGAGAAGATTTTCCCCTCGACGCGCTGGAAGGTGTAGATCGGGATGAAGGCGACGATGATGATGGCCTTGGCGAACAGGATCGGATGGCCGAGGTCGACCACCGTCTGCTTCAGCGTCTTCTTGCGCCAGGCGTAGCTTGGCCGCTCGCTGCCGTCCTGCACCGCCAGGCGCACCAGCAGCGCCTCCACCAGCACCACGGCGCTGTCGATGATGATGCCGAAGTCGACCGCGCCCAGCGAGATCAGATTGGCCGGAATGCCGCGCGCGTCGAGCATGATGAAGGCCACCATCAGCGAGAGCGGAATGACGGCGGCGACGATCAGCGCGGCGCGCCAGTTGCCGAGGAAGATGACGAGGATGGCGATCACCAGCGCCGCGCCCACCAGCAGGTTCTCCGCCACCGTGCGCACGGTGTGGCCGATCAACTCGCTGCGGTCGTAGATGGTGCGCAGCCTGACGCCCTTCGGCAGCTTGGCGTTGATGGCCTCGACGCTCGCCTTGACGTCGGCGATGACCTTGGCGGCGTTGCTGCCCTTGCTCATCTGGACGATGCCCTCGACCACGCTGTCCTCTTTGTTGAAGGCGACCACGCCGGAGCGCGGCCGCTCGCCCACCTTCACCTCGGCCACGTCCGACACCAGCACCGTGCTGCCGTTTTTGGCGCTGACGATGACGCGGCCGATCTCGCCGATATGCGTGAAGATGCCGATGCCGCGCACCACCAGCGCCTCGTCGCCGCGGCGCACCAGGCCGCCGCCGACGTTGGCGCTGTTGTTCGCCAGCGCCGCGCTGACCTGGTCCAGCGTCACGCCATAGCGCTTCAGGGCCAGCGGATCGACCCGCACCTGGTACTCCTTGACCGTGCCGCCGAAGCTGACCACGTCGGCCACGCCCGGCACGATGCGCAGGCCGGGGCGTATCACCCAGTCCTGCAGGGCGCGCAGCTCGTTCGAGTCCATGCCCGGCGGCGCCTCGACGATGTAGCGGAAAATCTCGCCGACGGCCGTCGTCAGGGGCGCCAGGCCGGCCTGGATACCGGTCGGCAGCGTGACGTTCTGCAGCTTCTCCAGCACCTGCTGGCGGGCGAAATAATCGTCGGTGCCGTCGGCGAAGGTCAACGTCACCACCGACAGGCCGGTGATGCTCACCGAGCGCAATTGCGTCTGGTGCGGCACGCCGCTCATCTCGCGCTCGATCGGCAGCGTGATGTTGCGCTCCACCTCCTCCGGCGCCTGGCCGGGGAACTGGGTGACGATCTGCACCTGCACGTCCTGCACGTCGGGGAAAGCCTCGATGGGCAGATCGTTCAGCGCGCGGTAGCCGAAAATGGCCAGCGCCGCCGTCAGGATCAGGATGAAGACGCGCTGCGCCAGGACGAAATCGATCAGCTTACTGAGCATCGCTGGCCACCTCGGCGTTCAGGAGGAAGGCGCCTTCCGTGACGACGCGCTCGCCGGCGGCCAGGCCGGCGTCGACGAAACTGCGCTCGTGGCCGCGCACCTTGACGTTGACGCGGCGCTTTTCAAACACGCCGGGGCGCTTCTCGACGAAGGCGTAACTGTAGATCCCCTCGGCGAACAGGCTGGTGTTCGGCAGCGGCACCGCCAGCGGCGCGTCGGCGCCGGCCAGGAAGGACACGCGCGCGAACATCTCCGGCTTCAGCTTGCCGTCGCCGTTGTCGACGGCGCAGCGCACCTGGATGCGCCGCGTCACCGGATCGAGCGCCAGGCCGACCCGCTCGACGCGGGCGCTGAAGCGCAGGCCCGGATAGGCGTCCGTCTCCAGCGTCGCCATCTGGCCCTTGCGCACCAGCGCGGCCGAGCCCTCCGGCAGATCGACGATGACCCACAGGCGGCGCAGATCGCTGATGACGAACAGCGCGTTGGCCAGATCCGGGCGCACCTCCTGGCCCGGATTGATCTGCCGGTCGGCGACCACGCCGGCCAGCGGCGCCTTCAGGCCGAACCTGCCGTCGTCGCGCCCGCCCGCGTTCAGGCTCTTGGTGTGCAGCGAGGCGCGGCGCGTCTCGGCGCGGGCCTGCTGGAAGTCGGCGTCGGCCAACTCATAATCCTTGCGCGCCAGGACCTCGCCCTCGAACAGCGTCCTGGCGCGCTCGAAGGCGAGGCGCTTGCGCAGCTCGTCGGCCTGCGCCTTGCGCCCGTCCGCCTCGGCCGTGGCCAGCTCGGGCGAATCGATCTCCGCCAGCACCGCGCCGCGCGCGACGGCGTCGCCCACCTCGGCGCGCAGGGCCAGCACGCGCCCGGCCACCGGCGAACTGACGCGGGTGGTGACGTTTTCATCGTAGGCGACGCGGCCGTTGACGGCGTCCGAAACCGGCAAGGGCGTCGCGACGACGCTCTCCACCTTCAGCGACGCCAGTTGCGGCGCGTTCGGCGCGAAGCTCACCACGCCCGGCTGGGCGGCGGCCTTGGGCACGGCGGCCTTGGCCTCCGGCGCGGCGCGCACGAATTGGACGGCGGCGAAGGCGCCGCCGAGCAGGGCCGCCGTCACGGCGGCCTTCACGAGTATCGATTGCTTGGTCATTGCATTGGGCTTTCCGAAACGGCGGCCTGCCAGGCCGCCAGGGATTTGGCAAAATCGGCGCGCGCCGCCAGCGCGTCGAGCTGCGCGGCGCGGTAGGTGCGGCGCACGTCGAGTACGTCCATGATGTTCAGGGCGCCGTGCCGGAAGGCGAATTCGGCCGCGTCGGCCGACTTCTTCGCCGCCGGCAGCAGGCTGTCCTCGTAGCGCTCGACGCGCACGCCGGCGGCGCGCGCGTCCTCCCAACTGCCGAGCAAATCGGCGCGCGCCAGATCGCGCGTCTTCTCCAGGTTTTCCTGCGCGACGTCGAGCGCGCCCTGGGCGGCACGGATCTCGCCGTCGTACTGGTAGCGCAGGAACAGCGGCACCTGCACGGCGATGCCGTAGCTGTTGCCGCTGCCCTGGGGATTGGCGACGCTGGCAGGGTAATGCTCGAACTGCAGGCCCAGCGTGACATCGCGCGTGCGCGCCGCCAGCGCCAGCTTGTGCGCGGCCTGCGCGGCGGCCACCCGGGCCCGCGCGGCGCGCACGTCGGCG
>JANXSQ010000148.1 GCA_025356595.1 Janthinobacterium sp.
ACCCACCCGTTCCAGCAATGGCACGAGCAGCGGATCTACGACCGGCCGCGCTTCCGGGAACTGTCCGAACTGTACGGCTACCTCTCCAAGCAGTTCACCATCTTCGGCCAGCATGTGCACATCGGCTGCCCGGATGCGAACAGCGCGCTGCTGATGCTGCACCGCATGTCGCGCTACATTCCGCACTTCATCGCGCTGTCGGCATCGTCGCCGTTTGTCCAGGGCCAGGACACGCAGTTCGATTCGGCCCGGCTCAATTCGGTGTTCGCCTTTCCGATGTCGGGCCGCGCACCTTTCACCCTGACCTGGGACGGGTTCAGCGCCTTTTTCGCCAAAACCACCCGCACCGGCGTGGTCAAGAGCATGAAGGACTTCTACTGGGACATCCGGCCCAAGCCGGAATTCGGCACCATCGAGCTGCGCGTGTGCGACACGCCGCTGACGGTGGAGCGGGCCGCCGCGCTGGCCGCCTACCTGCAGGCGCTGTGCCGCCACCTGCTGGAGCGGCGCGAGGCGCCGCCGGCCGAGGACGACTATCTGGTGTACAACTACAACCGCTTCCAGGCCTGCCGCTTCGGCCTGGACGGCGCCATCACGCATCCGAAGACCTATGAAACGATGTCGCTGCGCGAAGACATCATGACGACGCTGCGCAAGATGGAGCGGCACGGCGAGGCGCTGGGCAGCACGGCGGCGCTGAAGCACCTGTCCGACGTCACCAAGCTGTGGAGCGACGCGCAATACCTGCGCACCCAGCACGCCCGCCAAGGCAGCGCCGAGGGCATGGTCGACGCGGCCATCCGCAGCTTCCGCGGCGAAGCGATGGACTTTTAAGGGCGCCTGAGCGCCACCGCCAGGCAAGGTGCAGGGCGGAGTCAGGGTCTGCGTTCTCGACATGCCGTGATGGCGCTTTAAATGCCGTTCCGATGGCGCGGCCATCGGCCCGAAGGCCATCGGAACGGGGCCGCTCAGGCAAGCGGGTTCAGCGCCACTTTGGGGAAGTCCACCGGCACCTCCAGGGCCACATTGACGTAGTTGGTGAAGATGTTCAAGGCCACGTGGGCCAGGATTTCGACAATGTGTTCGTCGTCGTATCCCGCCTCGCGCAGTTGCGCGACATCCGCATTGGACAACTGCGCGCGATTGCCGACCACCTTGAGGGCGAACGTCAAGGCTGCGGCGGTCTTCGGATCGGCGGAGCGGCCGGCTTGCGCGGAAGACATTTCTTCGTCCGTGGCACCGGCGCCCTTGCCCAGTACGGTGTGCGCCGCCAGGCAATACTCGCAGCGGTTTTTCTCGGCGATCGCCACGGCGATGAGTTCGCCCAGCTTGGCGCCCAGAACGCCCGAGCCCAGGGCGCCAAACGAGCCCCACATGCTTGAGAGCGCGGCGGGCGAGTTGGCCACGGCCTTGAACATATTGGGTGTGGCGCCGAAGGCCTTGTGGACCTGTTCCAGCAGTGCTTGGCGGTTGGCAGTGGTGTTGCTGGAGTCGATCAGTTGAACGCGTGACATGGTGATTTCCTTTGAAGTGTGGAGGGATTGCTGGGGGAACAAAAAATTCGGCGCTACTGGTTGACCTTGCCTGGCAGAGACAAATTGCCGGAGGCCACCTTGTATACATCGACGACACACAACAGGGGGTTGTGCACGCTGGCGTTCACCCGCAAGGCCGCGGCGACGCCATCGAAACTTGCGGAGTTGACCGCGCCGATGTCGTCAAACGGAACCTTGACTTCCAGCGTCTTGCCCTTGAACACGGGGTTCCATCCGGGGCTGTCGATCAGGATGGGCAGGCCCGGCCAAGTCTTGGGCAGCCGGGGCTTGGCGCCCTCGGGGATGTCCACCACTTTGAGCGCGCCCTTGCCGCAGGTGTCGTCCGGCTGCAGCACCACCCAATGGGAATGCCATTCACCGGCGCCACCGGAAAACAAGGGGGTGTCGTTGAAATCCGGATGGCTGGTGACCGCAAAGGCGAGGATGCCGCTCTTGGCCTCAAAGCCCACCGCCGACGGATCGATGCTGGTTGGCCACACATACGAAAACACCTTGCTACCGGCCAGCTTGCCGGATTTGCCGGGCTTGTTGGCACCCGCCTTACCGGACACGGCGACGTGGAAGGTGGCGATGTTGCCTTCGGTGGTAATGCGGGTGTGGAAGATGTCAAACGGCGCCTGCACCTTCGCTTCGGGCGCGCTGTGGATGCCGCTGTCGTGCTGGTCCTCATGCGCCATGGCGAAATGGCACAGCCCGGCACAGGCCATGCCTACCGCGAGCCTATGGATGGACGATATTGTTTGCATTGCGATACCTCCCTGTTTTGAATCGGTGCGAAACTGCACAGAGAGAATTGTATTGGGCGATGCTTGTTGGCGCCGACCGAAAATTGACCCACCTATAGGCCTCGCGCCGACCGAAAACTGACCCAGGTGTTCTACTACTCCTGCCTAATCATTAGGCGGGAGAATTAATAGGTGATCACCATGGAAATGTTAGGCAAAGTTC
>JANXSQ010000171.1 GCA_025356595.1 Janthinobacterium sp.
TCAGAACGGACATGGCAGGCAGCGGGAGTAAAAATCCACACTGACGGCCGCGCTTTTAATACAATGTCAAGTATATATTTAATAATATTGATAATAAATGATTTAATCGCACATAATTTCCTTAACTTGGGTGGATTGACCTGCGCCCGGGCAGCCGCGTGCGCCTCGTCGACGGCCGAGTCTACCGCAATTAAGGTGAATTCCGAGAATATAAATACCTGTTACGCTGCACTGACGGGTGTTTTATTCGAGGAAATCACCTAACTTCACCAGGGAGAAATCTGATGCACACGAAAACACGCATGATGGGCCGCCTCGCTTTGGCCGCGGCCTGCTACTTCACGCTGGCGGCCGGACAGGCGCAGGGCGTGGCGGCGCAAAGCGGCGATCCGGCGCGCTGGTACGTCGAGGACGCCACCGCGCAGCAGCAACTGCGCACCCTGCGCAAGGAGATCGGCGCGGCGCTGCAGGAGGCGCTGGCCGACTGCAAGCGCCAGCCGGCCGCCGAACGCGGCGCCTGCGTGAAGGAGGCGCGCGCCACCTACCAGCAGGACATGGCGAACGCGCAGCAACAGCGGGCGGCCGCGCATCCGCAATAGGGCCGCCACGCCGCCGGCTTTGCGCCGGCGGTAACGAGATGCTCACCCTCCACCCTATAAGCTTAGTGACTTATAGGGTGGAGGGTGAGCATCGATTTTTTTCAGGGCGCGGCGCTCACGGCGCCGGCGCGGCGTACGACGGCAATTCGTGCACCACCAGGGGCGTGTCGTCGTTGACGTGGGTCAGCCAGCCGGCCGCCTTGACGGCGCGCAGGGCATCCTGATAACCCTGCTCCCAGCGCCAGTCGATCGAACCCCGCGAGAAGTTGATGTCCTTGGCCGCCATGTGCCAGTCGCGCCCCGCGTAGGGCAGGCGCACGATGTGCATGGTGCTGCCGCAACCGAGCGCCAGCAGGTCGGCCAGGTCTTCCTTGCTCCTGGCCTCCTCCGGCAGCGCCGCGTACAGCTTGCGCAATTTGTACTGCATCTCGTGGCGGTTGACGTAGTCCTCGATGTGGCGCTTCGAGCGCGAGGCGAAGGTGACGTCCTTCTGCCGCGTCTGCACCTCGTCGAGGGTGGTCGGCTCCGGCCCCTCGGAACTCCACAGGTCGACCATGAAGACCAGGGTGTCGATGTGGGGCAGATTGTCGAGCACGGTTTCCAGCGGCGTGTTCGAGTACAGGCCGCCGTCCCAATACAGGTCGCCGTCCACGCGCACCGGCGGAAAACCGGGCGGCAAGGCGCCGCTGGCGCGGATGTGCTCGGAGGTGATGGTGCGCTCGGTGCTGTCGAAGGAATGCAGGCTGCCGCATTTGACGCGCAGGGCGTTGACGCTCAGGCGCATGCCGCCGGGCGCGTTCAGATAGTCGAAATCGACCAGCTCGTCGAGCGTGGCGGCCAGCTCGTCGGTGGAGTAATAACTGGCCTCCTCCGGCTTCACGGCCACGCCGGCCGGGAACAGGCTGAACACGCGCGGCTTGAAGAAGCCGGGCACGCCGCGCATCACCGTGTCGAGCGTGGCCAGCCAGATGTTCGAGCGGCGCTGCTCGTCGGACATCAGGTTCATGTCGATGTTGTCGCGGTGCGAGATGCGCTGCCAGAATTGCTTCAGGCGCGGCAGGCGGTTTTCCACGCTGTTGCCGGCCAACAGGGAGGCGTTGATCGCCCCGATCGAGGTGCCGACCACCCAGTCCGGCACCAGGCCGTGTTCATGCAAAGCCTGGTAGACGCCGGCCTGGTAGGCGCCCAGCGCGCCGCCGCCCTGCAGCACCAGCACGATGCGCAGGCCGGCGGGATTGAGTGGATTGATGGTCGACAAAGGTGCTCCGTTCGTAGTTCGTATCTAGGGGGCCGTGCGGGGAAAACGGCGCCGCCGGGGATGCGGCCCTTGCGGGTCCGGGCCCGGCGCGGCGGCGCCGCGTTTCAATCGACTGGATTGTGCGCGGTTTTCTTGCGCCGCGCCAGCCAGGCGACGGCGGCGGCGACGGCGATGCCCACGCCCAGCGCCGGTTTCAGCATTTTCTTGCGTCCCAGAAATGTCAGTGCCGGCAACAGATAGGGCACGGCCGCCTTCCAGCCCAGGCCGCCGGGCGCCAGCAGGGTGTCGACGCGGGCGGTGGCGTAGCCGAGCGCGTGCTCGACGACGCCGTGCAGCAGCGCCTGCGGCTGCAGCGCGTAGCTGACGTGGGCGCGGGCGTGGACGATGCCGACCCGGTACAACTGGCCCTGGGCGATGAGTTTGTTCTTGTAGGCGGCCGAGGCCGCCTCTTGCGCGTCTGTCGACATGGCGCTTTCTCCAAAATGATGCCGCGCCGGCGCCGCCGGCGCGCGCCGGCTACAACAACATGTCGCGGTCGGCTTTCAGCTCGGCCATCGTGGCCGGCATCGACAACTTGTCCTGGCGCAGCAGCGCGCGCGCGTACAGCGCCAGCGCGGCGGCGATGAACAGGAAGGCCAGGGTCATGATGAGCAGGATCCTCCAGCCCAGCGCCTCCCAGGACAGGAACACCACCAGCACGCTGGCGTAGGCGATGGCGAACAAGCCCGCCACCAGCGCGAGCGCGAACACGACGATCAGTTGCAGCACATGGTTGCGCACTTCCGACAGTTCGTAGGACGCCAGCTCGAGCCGCGACAGCAGCAGGCCGAAGGTGTTTTTGGCGACCCCGGCCAGCGAGGCGATCAGGCCGGGGGCCTGGGATGCTGCGGACTTGTCCATAATCTTCCCGCCGTCGACTTACTTGCGGCCCAGGATCACGCCCACCAACAGGCCGACGCCGGCCGCGGCGGCGATGGTGCGCCATGGGTTTTCCTTGACGTAGACGTCGGCCGAGGCGGCCATCTGCTTGCCGGCGACGATGGCGCCGGCTTGCGCTTCGTGCGCCTTGGCCAGCGCGGCGTCGAGCGCGCGCATGCCGCGGCCGCGCACTTCTTCGGCTTTTTCGCCGCTCAGCGCGGCGGCCGCGTTGAACAGGGCTTGGGCATCCTTGACCAGGGTTTTGACATCGTTGTTGACGGTGGCGATATTGTTTTCCAGCATGATCTAACTCCTAGTTTGTGGGAAAAATTACAACTCTACTGCGTAAAATCTATTCCAGCAAATCGCGCATGTCGTCGGCGTGTTCTTCCTCGACGGCCATGATCTTGATCAAGAGGTGGCGGGTGGTCGGATCGGTGTCGCCGATCTGCTCGATCATCTGGCGGTACGATTCGATCGCCACGCGCTCGGCGATCAGGTTGGCGCGGACCATGCTTTGCACGCTGTCGGACTCATCATACTCGGCATGGCTGCGCGCGAGCAACGTTGCCGGATTTAAATCCGGCTTGCCGTTCAATTGTACGATGCGCTCGGCCAACCAGTCGGCGTGTTCCTGCTCCTGCGTCGCGTGCTCGAGGAATTCGGCCTTTATGGGGCCGTTCTGCAAGCCGCTGACGGTGTAGTAGTGGCGCTTGTAGCGCAAGATACACACCAGTTCCGTGGCCAGCGCCCCGTTCAACATGGTGATGACCGCCTCGCGCTGCCCCTTGTAGCCGGCCGTCACGGCGCCGTCGTTCAAATTTTTGGCGGCGGCGCGCACGGCGGCCGTATCGATCCCTGCGGGAGTGGTGCTCGTTGATGTAGACATGATGTTCCTTTGCGAAATTTCAAGGGGGAAATGAGCGCCGCCGCGCGCACGCGCCGGCGCTGCCTCTTAGCGACGGGCCGGAATGGCGGCGCCGTCCTCGGACAGGACGATTTCGACGCGGCGGTTCAACTGGCGGTTGGCGGCGTTGTCGTTGCCGGCCACCGGATAGGCCACGCCGTAGCCGCGCGTGGCGATGCGGTCGCGGGCGATGCCCATTTCCAGCAGCGCGTTGCGGACCGATTCGGCGCGCCGTTGCGACAGCGCCAGATTGTGCGCGGCGCCGCCGGTGCTGTCGGTGAAGCCTTCGATGAGCACGGTGCGCTGCGGATTATTCGTCAGCACGTCGGCCAGCTTGCGCGCGGTGCGCATGCCGTCCGGCGTCAGGCGCGCCTGGTCGGTGCCGAACAACACGTCGCCCAGAGTGATGACCATGCCGCGCTCGGTTTTCTTGGCCTGCAGGTCGGCCAGCTGCGCCTCCAGCGCGGCGGCGCGGGCTTGCGCCTCGCGCGTCGCCATGTCGGCGTTCTGCGCCTGGTTTTGCGCGGCGGCGGCCTGGCGCTGGGCCAGCTCGGCCTTCATCCTGGCCTGGTCGGCTTCCTGGGTGCGCGCCTCCAGGCGCAACTGGTCGCGCTGCTGGCCGGCGTTGCCCACTTCGGCCTCGGCCGACTTCTGCTTCGCCACTTCCTGGGCGGTGGCGATCTTTTGCTTGGCCAGATAGGCCAGCTTGTCGACTTTCTCCTGGCTTTCCTTGCGCCCGGCGGCGGCGTTGGCCGCCTCCATCGCGTCGCTGGCCTGCTTGAATTCGAGCGGCGCGTAGTTCGACACGGCCGGATTCGCCTGCGCCGCCATGTAGTCGCTGTGCGTCTGGTCGAGCATGCTGGTGGTGGTCGGCGCCGAGCTGCAGGCGGCGACCAGGACGGCCATCGCCAACAGGGCTGGCAGGGCGGGTTTGAATGATTTTTTTTGCATGATATACGTCCTCTGTAGTGGCGGCGCCGGGCGCCGCGTCTGCTTGTTATTGGATGGCGCCGCGGCGCCGGGACTTACTGTGGCGCGTTGGCGCGGTCGAGTTCTTCGCGCATGACGCGGATATCCTCATTGAGCGCGTCGGCCGCCGAGGTGGCCTTGGCCGAGTTGGCCTTGCTCTGCGCCAGCTTGGCGTCGACCTGGGCCTGGTTGGCCAGCTCGCGCGCCAGCTTGTAGTTCTTGGCGGCCAGCGCTTGGTTGGCGCGCAGCATTTTTTCGCGGGCCGACGCCATTTCGGCGGGCGCCAGTTCGGCCGCGCCCGAACCGGCGGCGTTGTCGACGGCGGCGCGCGAGACGGCGACATCGGCCGTGGCCGGCGTTTTCAGGCTGCTGCAAGCGCCCGCCAGCATGGCGGCGGCGGCGCACAGCGCCATCAGGAAATGTTGGGGGGTACGTGTCGTCATTATTCTTCTCCTGCAAACGTTGATCGGGTGTTCGATGTCTTCCGTTATAGGCCCTTGCCCGTCCATCATCGGTACGCTTCCGCACATACGCTAAAAAATCGACAAGGCGCGTGCGCGGGCGCGTGGCGCTCGGACTTTGCTGTAGCATTACCCCAACTCCGCCACGAAAGACACCCCGCCATGCCCCTGCCGCGCCGCAGCAAGATCGCGCTCGCCATCGCCTCCGCCAGCATCGGCCTGCCGCTGCTGGCCGTGGCCGTGCTGCTCAACACCGACTGGAACCGCGCCAAACCCTGGCTCAACGCGCGCACCGGCGACGCCCTCGGCCGCCCCTTCGCCATCCGCGGCGACCTGGCCCTGAGCTGGGAACGCGGCGGCGCCGACCTGGCGCAGGGCGAACGGCGCTGGCTGGACCGGCTGCCCTGGCCGCACCTGGTGGCGCGCGACGTCCACATCGGCAATCCGCTCTCGATGACGGCGCCGGGGCCGGGCGCGCTGCCGGCCGACATGGCCAGCATCGGCGAACTGTCCTTCTCGCTGAACCCCCTGGCGCTGCTCGATCGCACCATCTCGATTCCCGCGCTGCGCTTCGCCGCGCCCGAGGTCCTGCTGCAGCGCCGCGCCGACGGCAAGAACAACTGGAGCTTCAACCACGACGAGCGGCCCTCGGCGTGGACGCTGGACCTGCGCCGCGTCGTCCTCACCAAGGGCAGCGTGCACCTGATCGACGCCCGCCAGCGCGCCGACATCACGGCCGACATCGACACCATCAACGCCGACCCCGCTTACGGCGTGGCCTGGCAGTTGCGCGGCAGCTTCAACGGCGAGCGCGTCAGCGGCAGCGGCAAGGCCGGCGCCGTGCTCTCGCTGCAACAGCAGACGGCGCCCTACCCGCTGGCGGCCAGCGTCAAGGTGGGCGCCACCAGCATCGCCGTGGTCGGCACGCTGACGCGGCCGACCGAACTGGCCGCGCTCGACATGCGCCTGAGCATGAGCGGACCCAGCATGGCGCGCCTGTACCCGCTCACCGGCGTGGTGCTGCCGGAGACGCCCCGCTTCAGCACCGAGGGCCACCTGAGCGGCACCCTGGGCGCGCGCGGCGGGCGCTGGGTGTACGACAAGTTCAGCGGCAAGGTCGGCTCCAGCGACATCCAGGGCACGCTCAGCTTCGACGCCACGCTGGCGCGCCCGGCGCTGGGCGGCGCGGTCACTTCGCGCCTGCTGCAACTGCGCGACATCGCCCCCCTGATCGGCGCCGACTCGAACGCCAGCAAGGCCGCGCGCGGCGTCGCCGCCGTGCAGCCGCGCGGCAAGGTGCTGCCGGTGGAAACCTTCAAGACCGAGCGCTGGCGCGCCATCAACGCCGACGTCAGCTACCGGGCCGACAAGATCACGCGCGACAAGGACTTGCCGATCGATCATTTGAACACCCATCTCATCCTGAAGGACGGCGTGCTGGCGCTGACGCCGCTCAACTTCAACATCGCCGGCGGCACGCTGGCCGCGCAGATCCGCCTCGACGGCAGCGGCAGGCGCACGCCGAACGCCATCGGCGCCGAACTCAGCGCCAGCGCGCGCCACCTGAAGCTGCAGCAACTGTTCCCGCAACTGAAGGCCGAACAGGCCAGCGTGGGCGAACTGAACGGCGACGCCAAGCTGTCGGCCACCGGCAATTCCGTGGCCAGCCTGCTGGCCGCCTCGAACGGCGAACTGAAGACCCTGATCAACCAGGGCACGGTGAGCAAGCTGCTGCTCGAGGAAATGGGCCTGAACATCGGCAACGTCGTGCTGGCCCGGCTGTTCGGCGACAAGCAGGTCAAGCTCAATTGCATGGCCACCGATTTCGTCGTCACGCAGGGCCTGATGCACAGCCGCAGCTTCGTCGTCGACACCGAGGAGGCGACGCTCAACGTCAGCGGCGACATCGACCTGGCCCACGAACGCCTCGACCTGACCCTGAAACCGGACAGCAAGGGCTTGCGCGTGTTCTCGCTGCGCGCGCCGCTGTACGTGCGCGGCAGCTTCGAGGCGCCCGCGGTGAGCGTCGACAAGGGCGTGCTGGCGCTGCGCGCCGGCGGCGCCTTGGCGCTGGCGGTGGTGGCGCCGGTGGCCGCGCTGCTGCCCCTGATCAACACCGGTCCGGGCAAGGACAGCGCCTGCGCGGCCCTGCTCAGCGAGGCCCGCGTGAAGCCGGTGGCGCCGCCGCCCGGCCAGGCGATGCGCGCGCGGCGCCGCTGAAGATATTTCCTCCTGTCACGCTGTGTGTGCTGGCGAACAGACTCTGCCTTGCCGCCGCCCTATCCTCGCTTCATCGGCCGCCACCACAGGGCCTATCCGCCGGCCGCGCCAAGG
>JANXSQ010000202.1 GCA_025356595.1 Janthinobacterium sp.
AGGATTTCTTCAAACTTCTCTCGATTGATGTCGCTGGCGTAGGGCTTTCTCATTCCGTCATTATCCGGCCATGCGGCAAGATTGTGAACACGTTCTAAGGGAATTCGCGGCGGCGGGAGGCCGGCGCGGCGCCGTCTCCTACAACTCGTCGATCGAGAACAGGCGGCGGTGCTCGCGGATGGCATAGCGGTCGGTCATGCCGGCGATGTAGTCGGCGATCTTGCGCGCCTGCTTGCCCGGATCGGCCGAGGGCACCAGATAATCGGGCGGCAACAGCACCGGCTCGGCCATGAAGGCCTCGAACAGTTCGCGCACGATGCGGCTGGCCTTCACGCGCATGCGGTTGACCTGGTAATGGCGGTACAGATTGGCGTACAGGAAACGCTTCAGTTCCGTGGCCTCCGCCCGCATCGGCCCGGAAAAACGGATCAGCGGCGCGCCGGCGCGCACATCGGCGATGTCCTTCGGCTGGGCGGCCAGGATCAGGTCCGCGGAGGTGGCGATCAGGTCGCCGGCCAGCGCGCTGATGATGCGGCGCAGCGTTTCATAGACGGCGCGCCGGCCCGGCAGGCCCGGATATTCGGCCTCGACCTCGCGCCGGTGGCGGCCGAACAGCGGCACCTGCTCCATCTGCGCCATGGTGATCAGGCCGGAGCGCAGGCCGTCGTCGATGTCGTGGTTGTTGTAGGCGATTTCATCGGCCAGATTGGTCAGTTGCGCCTCCAGCGAGGGCTGGCTGCGGTCGATGAAGCGCTGGCCGATCTCGCCCAGTTGCCGGGCGTTGGCCAGCGAGCAGTGCTTGAGGATGCCCTCGCGCGTCTCGAACATCAGGTTCAGGCCGTCGAAGGCGCCGTAGTGCTCCTCCAGCGTGTCGACCACGCGCAGGCTCTGCAGATTGTGTTCGAAGCCGCCGTAGTCCTGCATGCAGACGTTGAGCACGTCCTGGCCGACGTGGCCGAAGGGCGTGTGGCCCAGATCGTGCGCCAGCGCGATGGCCTCGACCAGGTCCTCGTTCAGGCGCAGGCTGCGCGCCAGCGAGCGGCCGATCTGCGCCACCTCCAGGCTGTGCGTCAGGCGCGTGCGGAACAGGTCGCCCTCGTGGTTGAGGAAGACCTGGGTCTTGTATTCGAGGCGGCGGAAGGCCGAGGAATGGATGATGCGGTCGCGGTCGCGCTGGAACTGGCTGCGCGCGGCGGCCGGCGCCTCCGCGTGGCGACGCCCCCGCCCCTGCTCCGAATGGGCCGCGTAGGGGGCGAGGTAGTCGTCTTCGCGCATATTCAGGCGACGCAGGCGGCCAGCGTGGCCAGCACCAGCTCGGGCGGCGCCGTGCTGATGCTCGGGCTGCCCAGGGGTTTCAGCAGGATGAACTTGATCGCCCCGCCCTCGTTCTTCTTGTCCACCTCCATCAGCTCGAGCCAGCGCGCGGTGCCCAGGTCGGGCGCCGTCACCGGCAGGCCGGCGGCGGCCACCAGGGCGCGCACGCGGGCCACGGCGGCCTCGTCGATCAGGCCCATGCGGCGGGACAGGTCGGCCGCCATCACCATGCCGCAGCCGACCGCTTCGCCGTGCAACCAGTGGCCGTAGCCGAGGCCGGCCTCGATGGCGTGGCCGAAGGTGTGGCCGAAATTGAGGATGGCGCGCAGGCCGCCCTCGCGCTCGTCCTGGCGCACCACGTCGGCCTTGATTTCGCAGGAGCGCGCGATGGCGTAGGCCAGCGCGCCCTTGTCGCGCGCCATCAGCTTGCCGATGTTGGCCTCGATCCAGTCGAAGAAGGCCGCGTCCGTGACGGCGCCGTGCTTGATCACCTCGGCCAAGCCGGCCGACAACTCGCGCGCCGGCAGCGTGTCCAGCGTCGAGGTGTCGGCGATGACGACGCGCGGCTGGTAGAAGGCGCCTATCATGTTCTTGCCCAGCGGATGGTTGATGCCGGTCTTGCCGCCCACCGAGGAGTCGACCTGCGCCAGCAGCGTCGTCGGGATCTGCACGAAGCCGACGCCGCGCATGTAGCTGGCCGCCGCGTAGCCGGTCAGGTCGCCGATGACGCCGCCGCCCAGCGCCACCAGAGTGGTCTGGCGGTCGCATTTATTGGCCAGCAGGGTGTCGAAGATGTGCATCAGGCTGGACCAGTTCTTGTGCTCCTCGCCGTCCGGCAGGACGATGCTGATGACCTCCTTGCCGGTGGCGGCCAGCGCCCGCTGCAGGCGCTCCAGGTAGAGCGGCGCGACGGTGGTGTTGGTGACCACGGCCACCTTGTGGCCGCTGACGTGGCGCAGCAGCAGTTCGCCGTCGGCCAGCAGGTCGGGGCCGATGACGATGGGATAGCTGCGCTCGTCCAGGTCGACGCTTAAAAAGATATTGGATTGCTCGTTCATCGAAGGCTCGGCTTGGGTGACGCAGTTGGGCGAGTTCTCGCAGGCGAGGCTGGCCAGCTGCATCAGAATGGTTTGGACCATCGATTGTACGTTAGGTCGGCCGGTATCGATAACCACGTCGGCCACTTCCATGTAAAACGGCTCGCGCTGCACGGCCAGTTCCTCGATGCGCTTGCGCGGATCGGCCGTCTGCAGCAGCGGCCGGCTCTTGTCGTTGCCGGTGCGCGTCATGATGCTGTTGACGTTGGCGCGCAGATAGATGACGGTGCCGCGCTCCTTCAGGTAGGCGCGGCTGTCGGCGTTCAGGATGGCGCCGCCGCCGGTGGCCATGACGATGCCTTGCTGCATGGTCAAGTCGCGGATCACGTCCGCCTCGCGGCGCCGGAAGCTGGCCTCGCCCTCGATCTCGAAGATCCACGGAATCGACGCGCCCGTGCGGGCCTCGATTTCATGGTCGGAATCGACGAAGCGCTGGCCCAGTTTGCGCGCCAGGATGCGGCCGATGGTGGTTTTCCCGGCGCCCATCAGGCCGACGATGAAAATGTTACTTTTTGGAATTTCGGACACTTTGTTGTATTTCACTCAAAAAGGAGACGGGCCAGCTTCCTGCCGGACCGCCCCTTGCCCCTGCGGTCCCGTTTAAAAGCACTTGAACAGCAGTTTAAACGGATAGTTGGTGGTTATCAAACGCGGCGTCGTAATGGCCACGTTAAATGAGGCTTGATTGTCCGTCGTGCAGTCCTTCGCCAGCGTGCTGGCGATCGTCACCGTATGGAAGGAACCCTGGTTGCCGACGACGCCGTTGCCCGTCACGGCGCCGGACGGGAAGACGTTCGGCACCGTGGCCGGCGACACCCCGCCGGACGAGGCGCTGGCCACGTTGGTCACCTCGACCCGGGTGCCGGCCGGCATCGGGTTGAGGTGGAGGTCGTTGATTTGCAGGAGGAACACCTTCGATTCCGTCCGGCCGACCTGGCCCAGGTCGACCACCGCCCCCGTCAGCTCGCTCAGGCTGCCGTCCATGTAAACAAAGGGCGCGCCGCTGCCGCTGAAGAAGATGCCGACCTTCGAAAACAGCGTGTTGCTGCCGTCGGTCGTGCTGGCGCACACCGTCGCCAGGCCGTCGCGGAAGCTGTCGTCGCTGCCGCCGGCGGCCAGGTTGTTGCACGGCGTGGCGGGCGAATTGCCCGCCGCGCTGCGCGGATTCTGGCTGCGGAAATCCACCGAACAGCCGCCGTTGAAGGTGTTGCAGGCGCCTTTCGCCGACGAGCCAATAGCGCCCAGATTGGTCTGGAACACGACCGGCGTGCCGTCCGGCACCGGATTGCCGGCCTGGTCGGCCAGCAGGACGTTGACGGTCGTGGCCGGCACCGTCGGCCCGCTGTCGTAGGACCAGCCTTCGATGTTCGGGCTGCCGACGCTGAGCGAGAAGGCGCGCTGCACCGGCAGGCCGGTGGTGACGACCACCGAGTCCGACAGGGTGGCGATGGCGGTGCCGTGCAAGGTCGCCTTGATGCGGAACGAGGTCGGCGTCGCGCCCGAGTTGACCGTCGTGATCACTTGGCCGTTGCCGGCGCTGGTGGCCGAGAGGATATTGATGGTGACGTCCGGCGAGGTCGTCGAAAAGTCGATCGTCTTGCCCGGCGACGGGTTGCCGGAGTTGTCCAGCACGGTGAACACCAGCGTCGCCGTTTCCTGGCGGCCGTTGCCGCCCTGGCCGGCGATGACGATCGACTTGTCGGTCGGACTGGCCGAGGTGAACTGGATCGAGGCCACGGTCGGCGGGTCTATCGTCAGGTTCGCGCTGCTGGCCACGGTGGTGCCGTCGATCGAGGCCGAGACCTGGTCGACGTCGCCGCAACCCTGGTCGCGGTACACCACCTTGGCGCTGCCGCCTATGGTCGAGGCCGTCGCCGGCAAGATGGCCTTGCCCAGCGCGCCGCAGGAACTGGAGGTGAAATTCACCGTCACCGCCTGGCCGGTGTACTTGACCCCGGACGCCAGCACGTCCACCGAGACCACGCTCGAGCCGTAGGCGGCGATGTGGGACGGCGTCAGGCTCAGCACGCCCAGCGTCAGCGCGGTGGCGTTGACCGAATAATTGGCGTCGCTGGCGATCGTCGTGCCGCCCACCGTGACGGCCGCCTTCAGGGTGCCGGCGCCGCCGACGGCCAGGTTGGCCGGGCGCACCGTCACGCTGGCCACGCCGCTGGCGTCGGTCAGCGCGGTGCCGGCCGACGGCGCCAGCGTCGCCAGGGCGTTGTCGGTGGAGAAGATCACCAGGGCGTTGGCGATCGCCTTGCCGTCCTGGTCCTTCACCGTCGCCTTGGCCGTCAAGGGCGCCGCGCTGGTGACGGAATTGCTCGCCTGGCCGCCGGCGTTGAACAGCGCGACGGCCAGGCTTGCCGTCGAGGTGGCGGTGGAGCCGACCGTGTACGTGGCCGCGCCCGTGATGGGGACCGTGGCGCCGGCCAGCGTCACCGACACCGTGATCTTGCCGGCGCCGCTGACGGTGGTGCCGGCCGGGCGCAGGGTCATCGTCGCGATCCCGCTGGAATTGCTCAGGCTGGTGCCGCTGCTCGTGCTCATCAGCGCCAGAGTGCTGTCCGTGGCGAAGGCGACCACGGCGTCGGCCACCGCCTTGCCGTCCTTGTCCTTGACCAGGGCGCTCACCGTCAGCGGCGCCGCGCTGGTGACGAACTTGCTGGCGGCGCCGGCGCCGTCCAGCGTCGTCACCGTCACCGTCCCGCTCGTGCCGCCCGCCGTGCCGCCCGGCACGGCGCCGGGACTGCCGCCGCCGCCGCCGCAGGCCGCCAGCCACAGCGCGCAGGCGGCCAGCGCCAGCCAGGTCCAGAGTCGGGTCGTCACAGTGTCGCGCTTGGTTCTCATTGGTCCACCCTTATGTCTCGGTACGGCATGAAATTGCACTTCGTTTAACGCGTCGACAGGCGCTCGGCGACGATCTTCGGCGTGATGAACACCAGTAACTCCGTCTTGTCGTTGGTGCGCCCCGTGCTGCGGAACAGATAGCCGAGCACCGGGATGTCGCCCAGCAGCGGCACCTTGGTTTCCGATTCGCGCTCGGACTGCTGGTAGATGCCGCCCAGCACCACCGTGCCGCCGTTCTCGACCATCACCTGGGTCTTCACATGCTTGGTGTCGATGGCGAAGCCGGCGCGCGTTTCCTGGCCGACGCTGTCCTTGTTGACGTCGACCTCGAGCACGACGTTGCCGTCCGGCGTGATCTGCGGCGTCACCTCGAGGCGCAGATTGGCCTTCTTGAAGGTGATCGAGGTGGCGCCGCTGCTGGTGGCCACCTGGTAGGGCAGCTCGATGCCCTGCTCGATGAGGGCGATCACCTTGTCGGCCGTCACCACGCGCGGGCTGGAAATGATCTTGCCCTTGCCGTCGGCCTCCAGCGCCGACAGCTCCAGGTTCAGGAAGCGGTTGGCGGCGGCCGAGAACAGGCTCACCGCCAGGTTGCCGGGCGCGACGCCGTTGATGCCGGCGGCCGGCAGGCTGACCAGCTGGGAATTGTTGTACAGGTTGCCGGTCGCGCCGATCTGGCCCGTCACCTCGCCCACGCCGTTGATGTTGCCGCCGATGGCGACGCGGGTGTTGCCGTTGCCGATCTGGTAGCCGGAATCGCCGCCGCGCGCCGTGCGCAGGTCGGAAAAGCCCAGCTTGGCGCCCAGGTTGCGGCTGAAGGAATCGTTCGCCTCGACGATGCGCGCCTCGATCAGCACCTGCTTGGTGGCGACGTCGGTCTTCTGGATCAGCTTGCGGATATCCTCGAGCTTGGCGGCGATGTCGGTGACGAACAACTGGTTGGTGCGCGGATCGATGATGGCGCTGCCGCGCTTGGACAGGACGCGGTTCTTGCCCTCGCCGCCGCCGGAGGAGTCCAGGCCGAAGACGGTGCGGAAGGCGTCCGCCTTCTGGTAGTTGAGCTGGAAGATCTCCGAGCGCAGCGGTTCGAGTTCGGCGATCTGGGCGCGCTGCTCGAGCTCGAGCTTCTCCTTCGTCAGCAACTCCTCGCGCGGCGCGATCCACAGCACCGAACCGTTCTTGCGCATGTCCAGGCCCTTCGCCTGCAGCACCACGTCGAGCGCCTGATCCCACGGCACCTCGCGCAGGCGCAGCGTCAGGTTGCCGCTGACGCTGTCGCTGGTGATGATGTTCAGGCCGGAGATGTCGGCGATCGCCTGCAGCGCCGCGCGCACCTCGACGTTCTGGAAGTTGAAGGACAGCTTCTCGCCGCGGTAGCCCTGGGTGCCCTGGGTGAGCTTGTTGGCGTCCTCCTTGATCGGCTTAACGTCGATCACCAGCTGGGTGTCGCTCTGGTAGACGGTCTGCTCCCACAAGCCCTTCGCCTCGATCGTCATGCGCACGTTGTCGCCCTGCGGCACGGTGGTGATGCGCGACACCGGCGTGCCGAAGTCGGCCACGTCGAGGCGGCGGCGCAGCGTTTCCGGCAAGCCCGTCTTGAGGAAGTCGACGATCACGCTGGCGCCCTGCTGGCGCACGTCGACCGCCACCTGGTTGTTCGGCAGGTCGACGACGATGCGCCCCTCGCCGTTGGCGCCGCGGCGGAAATCCATATCGCGCAGCAACTGGCGCCCGGGCGGCGTCGGCGCCGGCGGCGCCGCCGGCAGGCCGGCCGCGTTGACCGCCGTGGCCACCCCGCCCGAGCCTTCGATGGTGACGATGACGGCGTTGCCGTCGACGGTGGTGGCGTAGTTGAG
Source organism: Janthinobacterium sp. (assembly GCA_025356595.1). Taxonomy (GTDB): domain Bacteria; phylum Pseudomonadota; class Gammaproteobacteria; order Burkholderiales; family Burkholderiaceae_D; genus Janthinobacterium. The sequence continues at coordinate 7,118 of JANXSQ010000202.1, forward strand.
GCTGCGCTTCAGGTTCAGCACCAGGCGCGAGCGCGCGCCGGCCTGCACCACGTTGACGCTGCGCAGATCGCCCACGTTCAGGTCCAGGGTGCTCTTGCCGCTGGCGTTGACGGTGGCGCCGAAGTCGAGCGCGATGCGCGCCGGATTGGTGATGGAAAAACCGATCGGCGGACGCGCCGGCGGGTTCTTCAGGCTGACCTTGACGATCACGTTCGAGCCCTGCTGGTTGGCCGTGATGGCCTCGATCGCGTTCTCCTGCGCCGCCGCCGCGCCGGCCAGCAGGGCCAGCGCCAGCGCGGCGGCCAGGCGCGGCGCGCCGCCCCAGCCGGCCGCGGCGGGATATCCGAATGCGCTCATTTCTTTGTCTCCTTGCTGTCCTGCAACTCCAACTTCGCCATGCGCTCGACCCAGTCGCCGCCCGCATCCTGAACGATCTCCTTGACGCTGACCGCTTCCTCGCTGACGTCGGTGACGACACCGAAATTCTGTCCCAGCCGGCCGCCCCGCTGCACCTGGTAGACGGCGCGGTCGATCTGCAGCAGGGCGTGCATGACGCCGCCCTTCTGCATGGTGCCGACCATCTTGATGGTGTCCAGCGGATAACTCTCCAGCAACTCCTTGCGCCGCTCCAGGTCCGGCTTGAAGGCGCCGCCCGATTTCGCCGCCTTGGCCAGCTCGACCATCAACTTGTTCGGGCTGAAGGGATCGACCGCGTCCTTGCCCGTGTAGGCGTAGGGGATGAAGGTCTTCGGCTCGCTCAGGCGCGGCACGACGACGCGGCTGCGCGCCTGCTCCTGCGCCATCCACTGCTTGACCTCCTGCACGTCGCTGTCGCCGCAGGCGGCCAGCCCCAGGCCCAGGCACAGGCAGAGCGGCGCCAGCCGCGCCGGGACGTTCATTTCTTCACCTTCTTCTTCTCGGCCGCCGCCTTGCGCTGCGCCAGCACCTCGTCCGGATCGAGGTAGCGGAAGGTCTTCGCCACGGCGTCCAGCGTCAGGTTGCCGTCGCGCCCGGCGCTGAGCGCCATATTGTTGAGCGTGACGATGCGCGGCAGGTTGGCCATGTCGCCGGCGAAGGCGCCCAGGTCGTGGTAGTTGCCGCTGACCTTGATGTCGATGGGCAGCTCGGCGTAGTAATCCTTGACCACCACCTGGCCCGGCTTGAACAGCTCGAACTGCAGGCCGCGCCCCAGGCCCGCCTGGTTGATGTCCGACAGCAGAGCCGCCATCTCCGCCTTGCTGGGCAATTGTTTCTGCAGGCGCTCGACATACTGGTCGACCTGCACCTTCTGCGCCCGCAGCGCGTCCAGGTTGATCGCCTGGGCCAGCTTCTGCTTGTACTCCTCGCGCAGCGTCAGCTCGCGCGCGGCGCCGGCGTCCTGCTCCTCGAACTGGCCGCTCCAGTAGCCGAAATAGCCGAGCGCGATCACCGCCAGCGCCGCGCCGCAGCCGCACAGCAGGCGCGGCGCCAGCGGCCACTGGCCCGGATGGCGCTGGTTCAAGCCGCGGAACTGCGCCGCCAGCGCCGCTGTCATGTCCTTCAGATTGGCCATATCGTGGGCTCCGCTGTCATTTCGGCGCCGCCGCGGCGCCGGCCGCGGCCGCGGCGTTCCTGCCGCCCGGGCCGCTCTTGTCCTTGTCGCGCTCCTGGTCGCGCGGCCGTTTGATGCCGACCACGAGGGTGAACTCGACCACCTTCTTGGCGCCGCGGCCCTGGCCCAGCGCCGTGGCGCGCACCTCGATCAGCTCGGGCCGCTCCAACCAGGGCGACTGGCCGGCCAGCTGGCGCAGGAATTCCGAGACCCGCTCCTGCGACTGCGCGTAGCCGCTCATGTTGACGCGCTGGCCGTCCTGCTTGAAGGCGCGCAGATACACGCCCTCCGGCGTCTGCTTGACCAGCTCGTCCATCAGGAACACCGGCTGGTTGCGGTCGCCCTGCAAGTCCTCGACGGCTTGCTGGCGCGCCTTCAGGGCCTCGATTTCCTGCTTCAGCGTGGCGATCTCGACGATCTTCTTGTCGAGCTCCTTGATGGCCGCCGAGATGACGCCGTTGCGCTCGTTCTGGATCGACAGGCGGCGGCTGTTGTAGCCGCCCACCAGCAGCACCACGGCCGCGCCGATGATGGCGCACAGGGTCAGCAGGGCCAGGAAGGCGGCCTTCTTCTGTTTGCGCTTTTCCTCGCGGTGCGGCAGCAGGTTGATGCGTATCATCAGCCGAACCTCCGCAGCGCCAGGCCGCAGGCGACCAGGTAGGCCGGCGCGTCGTGGCGCAGCGCGCCCTCGCGCACCCCGGCGCCCAGCAGCATGCCCTGGAAGGGCGAGAGCACGGCGGCGGCGATCTTGCTGCGCGCGCCGATCAGCTCAACCAGGCCGGGGATCAGCGCGCAGCCGCCGGCCAGGAACAATTGGTCGACCCGGGTGTAGGGCGTCGAGGTGAAGAAGAACTGGATGGCCCGCGTCACCTCCAGCGCGGCGGCCTCGAGGAAGGGGGTGAGGATGTCGGCCGAATAATTGTCGGGCAGGTCGGCGGCCTTCTTGCGCGCCTCGGCCTCCTCGAAGGACAGGCCGTAGGCGCGCACGATGTCCTGCGTCAGCTGGGCGCCGCCGAAGGGTTGCTCGCGCTCGTAGAGGGTGACGCCGCCCTGCAGCACGGAAATGTGGATCACCTGGGCGCCGATCTGGAACAGCGCCACCACCGGCCCCGGCGCGGCGCGCGGCGCCAGCCCCAGCACCCGGTCCAGGGCGGCGCGCGCGGCGTAGGATTCGATGTCCATGACGACCGCCTTCAGGCCGGCCGCCTCGGCGATGGCGACGCGGTCCTCGACCTTCTCGCGGCGCGAGGCGGCCAGCATCACCTCGATGTCGTCGGGCGAGTTCAGCGCCGGCCCCAGCACGTCGAAGTCGAGGCTGACCTCGTCGAGCGCGAAGGGGATGTACTGGCTGGCCTCGGACTCCACCTGCACCTCCAGCTGGTCCTCCGAGAGGCCGGCCGGCAGGATGATCTTCTTGGTGATGACGGAGGCCGGCGGCATGCCCAGGGCCACCAGGCGGGCCCGCGTGCCGCTCTTTTTCCACACCCGGCGCAGCGCCTCGGAGACTTGTTCGATGTTTTCGATGTTGCCGTCGACGACGGCGCCGCGCGGCAGCGGCTCGGCCGCGTAGCGCTCCAGGCGCAGCTCCTGCTTGCCGGCCTGCGCCAGTTCCACCAGGCGGATGCCCGAGGTGCTGATGTCGATGCCCAGCAGCGGCGCGCCGGCCTTGCTGAACAGGGCGCCCAGATCGATCATGGCCGCGCCGCCGCGCGCGCCGGCGCGGCGGCGCTCGCGCTACCGTGGTTGTGTTGCGGGGCACACATTGGAAGCGTAGGCATGGGGGGCAACTCGTTTGAAAATCAGCGTTTAAACGGCACACATCGGAGACTACTTTAAATCCTAGCAATAAGGATTGGTGCGTGTAAAGGTATTTCGCGTGTGCATGATTCGAAGCGTGACCGTATCCGCCACAATCGCCCCGCGGCGGCTCGAGATAGTTGTTGGCCTGTCCAGAAACAGCCCGCCTTAGTTGTCGGCTTGTCCAGAAACGGGCGGCGGCGGGCGGCGCGAGCGCGACGCGCCGCGCGGCGGGGACCTCGCTTATAATTGGCCCGCATAACTACAGCGAAAGACTCGACGCGCATGACCACCTCCAAATCCACCGCCGCGCCCGCTGCCCCGAAGCCCGCCACCGCCAGCAAGTCGCGCCGTTTCCTCCTCCTGTCGCTGGTGTCCGTGCTCGGCCTGGGTCTGGTGGGCGCGCTGTTGATCGTCTTCGGCCTGGCCATGGCCTACCCCAACCTGCCGGCGCTCGACACCCTGACCGACTACCGGCCGAAGATGCCGCTGCGGATTTTTTCCTCGGACAGCGTGCTGATCGGCGAATTCGGCGAGGAGCGGCGCAACCTGGTGCGCATCAAGGACATTCCCGACGTCATGAAGAAGGCCGTGCTGGCCATCGAGGACGACCGCTTCTACGAGCACGGCGGGGTCGACTACCTGGGCATCACGCGCGCGGCCCTGCACAATCTGACGGGCGGCGCGAAACAGGGCGCCTCGACCATCACCCAACAGGTGGCGCGCAATTTCTTCCTGTCGAGCGAGCAGACGCTGAAGCGCAAGGCCTATGAGATCCTGCTGGCCTGGAAGATCGAGCAAAACCTCAGCAAGGACCAGATCCTCGAGGTGTACATGAACCAGATCTACCTGGGCCAGCGCGCCTACGGCTTCGCCTCGGCGGCGCAAATCTATTACGGCAAGAACCTGAAGGACATCACGGTGGCCGAGGCGGCCATGCTGGCCGGCCTGCCGAAGGCGCCCTCGGCCTACAATCCGGTGGTCAATCCGAAGCGCGCGCGCACGCGCCAGCAATACATCCTGCAGCGCATGCACCAGCTCGGCTACATCAGCGACGCCCAGTTCGAGACCGCCCGCGCCGAGGAGCTGAAGGTGAAGACCGACAGCAGCGAGTTCGGCGTGCACGCCGAATACGTCGCCGAGATGGCGCGCCAGCTGGTCTACGAGCAATTCAAGGAAGACACCTACACGCGCGGCCTGAACGTCTACACCACCATCACCAAGGCCGACCAGGACGCCGCCTACCTGGCGCTGCGCCGCGGCGTGATGGACTACGAGAAGCGCCACGGCTACCGCGGCCCGGAAGCCTACATCGACATCCCGCGCACCAAGGAGGAGGCCGACGACGCCATCGAGACGGAACTGGCCGACCATCCGGACAGCGACGACATCATCGCCGCGATGGTGCTGCAGGCGACGCCGCACAAGATCGTCGCCGTCACCTCGGCCGGCGAGGAGATCAGCATCAGCGGCCCGGGCCTGAGCTTCGGAGCGGCCTGGCTGGCGGAGAAGGCGGCGCCGAACCGGCGCATCCGCCGCGGCGCCGTGATCCGCGTCATGCAGGAGGGCGCCGAGGGCAGCCGCGCCTGGAGCGTGACGCAGATGCCGGAAGTGGAATCGGCCTTCATCTCGGCCAGCACCGGCGACGGCGCGATCCGCGCGATGGTGGGCGGCTTCGACTACAACCGCAACAAGTTCAACCACGTCACGCAGGCCTGGCGCCAGCCCGGCTCGGCCTTCAAGCCCTTCATCTACTCGGCCTCGCTGGAGCGCGGCCTGTCGCCGGCCACCATCATCAACGACGCGCCCATCTCCTTCGACGCCGGGCAGACCGGCGGCCAAGCCTGGGAGCCGAAGAACTACGACAGCAAGTACGAGGGGCCGATGACGATGCGCAAGGGCCTGACGAAATCGAAGAACATGATTTCCATCCGCATCCTCAACAAGATCGGCGCCAAGTACGGCCAGGAATACGCCACCCGCTTTGGCTTCGACGCCGAAAAGAATCCGCCCTACCTGACCCTGGCGCTGGGCGCCGGCTCGGTGACGCCGCTGCAGATGGCCGGCGCCTACGCCGTCTTCGCCAACGGCGGCTACAAGGTCAGCCCTTACCTGATCGCCAAGGTCACCGACAGCGACGGCAAGATCCTGTCGCAGGCCAATCCGGACCTGGCCGGCGTGGCCGCCAACCGCGTCATCGACGAGCGCAACGCCTTCATCATGAACAGCATGCTGGGCGACGTGGTGCGCTACGGCACGGCGACGAAGGCGATGAGCCTGAAGCGCACGGACTTGTCGGGCAAGACCGGCACCACCAACGACTCGATCGACGCCTGGTTCGCCGGCTACCAGGCGAAGCTGGTCGGCATCGCCTGGATAGGCTACGACCAGCCCAAGAACCTGGGCAACCGCGAAACGGGCGGCGGCCTGGCGCTGCCGATCTGGATCAGTTACATGCAGAAGGCGCTGAAGAGCATCCCGGTCGAGGAAAGGGCCGTGCCGGAAGGCCTGATCCAGGTCGGCGATGAATATTATTACGCGGAGAATCCGCCGGGCACGGGCGTGCACAGCCTGGAGGGCGCGGCGCGCGGCACGCCGGCCGAGGAGAAAGCCAAGGACGCCGTCAAGAACGAGTTGTTCTGACGGGCGGGGGCGGCGCGCCCCCGCCGGAATTTACGACAGGACGACGGCCGCGCCGGCCTGGGCGCTGGCCATGTCGGACAGGGCGGCGAACAATTCGGAGCCGTCGCGCGTGTTGAGCCACTGCGCGCCCACCCGCTTGTAATGGAAGCCGCCCGATTTCGCCGCCACCCACAGCTCCTGCATCGGCGCCTGACTGTTGACGATGATTTTCGAGCCATTGTCGATAAACTCGATGTCCAGCACATTGCCGCTGCGGCTGCACTCGACGTCGAGCAGATCGGCGTCGTTCAAACGGTCCAGCGACGCCTCGATCGCCGTCAGCGTCGCTTCGGCCAGGGCCAGGAATTCTGATTCGCTCATGCTACACTCCAAGATCTTTAATCAAACCGTGATTCTAATCGTGAAGTCAACTTTAGCGTTTTATATCGGCATTTCCCTGTTCACCTGCGGCCTGCTGAGCGGCTGCGGCCAGCCCGGCCCGCTGTACATGCCGAAGCTGCCGGCCAAGCCCGCCGCGAGCGCGCCGAACGGCGCCGCCGCGCCCGAGTTCACGCCCGCGCCGGTGCCGGCGCCCCCGGCCATGCCCGAACTGAAGCAGTAAGAAGAGGCGGCCGCCGCCGGCCGCTATTCGTAGGCGAAGATTTCCGCCAGGCTGGAGGCGTCGAACAGCCGGTCATACCAATAATCGATCTGGGTCGGCGGCGCCGCCTCTATCCGCGCCGCGATGCCCGGCAGCATGTTGCCGAAGCGCTTTTGCAGCAGCGACTCCAGACGGGCCCGGTCGGCCTGCAATTTCCCTTCCGCGCGGCCCTTCTGGATCGCGTCATGCTCCCACTGCGCTTGCCAGGCCTTCAATTCTTGCGTCTGCATGATATCCCCCCGAGAATGCCTTCGCCGGCGTGGCCGCCCTGCCCTCGCCGCAGCGCCACACCTTCACGCCACACATAATTTGATGCGCCGGCGTAGCGCTTTGTTCCGCTTGACGATGCGCGCAGGGGCCGCCGCCGGCGCCGGCCCGAACGCTAGGCGGGCTTGGCCGCCAGGACCTTGCTGTAGCGCCAGTACAGGCGGCTGGCCAGCAACAGCGCGACGATCACGCCGAAGAGGATGGGTTGCGCGAAATTGTGCTTGCCCGCCTTCATCCACCAGAAATGCAGGATAGCCAGCGGCGCGATCAGGTAGACGAGCCGGTGCAACCACTGCCAGCGCTTGCCGCCGAGGCGGCGCACCATGGCGTTGCTGCTGGTGACGGCGAGCGGGATCAGGAGCAGGAAGGCGATGAAGCCGACGGTGATGAAGGGCCGCTTGAGCACGTCCTTCCACATCTCGGCCAGGTCGAAAAAGTGGTCGAACCACAGGAAGGTGGTGAAGTGCAGGAAGGCGTAGAAGAACACGTACAGGCCCAGCATGCGGCGCAGCTTGATCAGCCAGTTCCACTTGCTCAGGCGGCGCAGCGGCGTCACGGCCAGCGTGATGCAGAGGAAATACAGGGTCCAGTCGCCGGTGCCGCGGGTGATGAATTCGAGCGGCTCGACCAGCTGGCCCGTCAGCGTCAGCCACACCATGCGTCCGAAGGGCAGCAGCGCGAGCAGGAACAGCAGGACTTTCAGCTTGCCCAGCTGTTTGGGGTTCGGATTGAATGGCATGACCGCGCTCAAAAGAATTTTTTCAGGTCCATCCCGCTGTACAGCGAGGCGACGTCGTTGTAGCCGTTGAACATCAGGGTCTTGCGCTTGCGCGCGAAGAAGCTGTCCTCGCCGATGCGCCGCTCGCTCGCCTGCGACCAGCGAGGATGATCGACGTTCGGGTTCACGTTCGAATAGAAGCCGTACTCGGACGGCGCCGAGACGTTCCACGCCGTGCGCGGCTGTTCCTTGACGAAGCGGATCTTGACGATGGACTTGGCCGACTTGAAACCATACTTCCACGGCAGCACGATGCGCACCGGCGCGCCGTTCTGGTTCGGCAGGGTTTCCCCGTACATGCCCAGCGTCAGCAGCGCCAGCGGATGGTTGGCCTCGTCGATGCGCAAACCCTCGACATACGGCCAGGTCAGCACGCGGCTGCCGACGCCCGGCATCTGCTTCTTGTCGGCCAGGCTGACGAATTCGACGTATTTGGCGTTGCCGGTCGGCTCGACCTTCTTGATCAGCTCCGAGAGGGAATAGCCGACCCAGGGAATCACCATCGACCAGCCCTCCACGCAGCGCAGGCGGTAGACGCGCTCCTCCAGCGGCGCCAGCTTGAGCAGGGCGTCCATATCCAGCGTCATCGGCTTCTTGACTTCGCCCTCTATCGTCACCGTCCAGGGACGCGTCTTGAGCGTGGCGGCGTTCTGCGCCGGATCGCTTTTATCCGTGCCGAACTCGTAGAAATTATTGTAGGTGGTGGCGTCTTTGTAGGCGCTCGGCTTGTCCATCGAGGAGTAGGCCGGGTTCAGCTTCGCGGCCAGCTTGGGATGCTCGCCCGTCTGGGCGAAGGCCTCGCGCTGGGCCATGGCCAGCAGCGCGCCGCCGGCCATGGTGCCCAAGGCCATCTGTTTGATGAACTCGCGGCGCGACTCGAACACGGCGCGCGGCGTGATTTCCGAGGAAAACGGCAATTCGATGCCGTTGGGACTGCGTTGTATCAACATGGCGACTCCTGGACGGAAAAGGTTTATATGTCTTGGTCTGCCCAAGACCCATAAACCTTACACCATCCGCAGCGCTTTCGCCGCCGCCGATTAACGCTTAAAGCTTGCCATAAGAATGCAGGCCGGACAGGAACATGTTCACGCCCAGGAAGGCGAAGGTGGTGACCACCAGGCCGACCAGCGCCCACCAGGCCGCCACGCGGCCGCGCAAGCCCGTCATCAGGCGCATGTGCAACCAGGCCGCGTAATTGAGCCAGACGATCAGCGCCCAGGTTTCCTTCGGATCCCAGGACCAGTAGCCGCCCCAGGCTTCGGCCGCCCACAGCGCGCCGAGGATGGTGGCGACGGTGAAGAAGGCGAAGCCGACCGAAATGGCCTTGTACATGACGTCGTCCAGCACCTCCAGCGAGGGCAGGCGGTCGGCCAGGTGGCCGCTCGACTTGAGCAGGTAGGCCGCCGCGACCATCGCCGACAGCGAGAAGGTGCCGTAGCCGATGAAATTGGCCGGCACGTGGATCTTCATCCACCAGCTTTGCAGCGCCGGCACCAGCGGCAGGATGTCGGCGGCGTCGCGCGTCACCGTGTACCAGAGCAGGAAGCCGACGGCGGCCGAGATCACCAGCATGACGAAGGCGCCCAACTGGCGCGTCTTGTAGTGCTGCTCGTAGTACAGGTAGAACATGGCCGTGATCAGCGAGAACAGGATGAACACTTCGTACAGGTTCGAGACCGGGATGTGGCCGACGTCGCTGCCGATCAGGTAGGACTCGTACCAGCGCACCAGCATGCCGGTCAGGCCCAGCACCACGGCCGACCAGCACAGGGTCGAGCCGACCGAGGAGCCGAAGGGCGAGCGCGCCGCCAGGCCGATCCAGTAGAACACGGTGGAGAGGATGAACAGGGTGCCCATCCACAGGATCGCCGACTGGCTCGACAACATGTATTTCAGCATGAAGCGGGTGTTGGCCGCGTCCAGGCCGCCGGCGTACAGGTAGATGGCGAACAGGGCCAGCACGGCCACCAGCGGCATCAGCCAGCGCACCGGCTTCCAGTGCCAGCCCAGCCAGGCGAAGGTCGGCGCGGCCGCCAGCAGGATGCCCTTCTCATAGATGTCCATGTAGGCGCCGTAGCGGCTCAGGCCGAACAGCGAACCGGCCAGCAGCAGCGCGCCGAACAACCAGTCGAACAGGCCCAGGCTCTTGAAGAAGCCCGGCGCTTCGGTATAAATTTGTTTTTGTGTCAATTCCATGATTTTCTCCAGAACCGGCCCGTATCGTGCGGGCCGGATAAGACTGTGCCCAGATTACGCCGATTGCGGCAACTTGGTCTTCAAGTTCTCAAACTCTTTTTCGAAATCGAGCGTCTTGCGCTGCGTGCTCATCGCCATCAGCGCGTCGGCGCCGTCGGCGTGGTCCTTGATCCACACCCACAGGCGGCGCTCGCGGATGTAGAACATCGAGAACACGCCGATCACCAGGAACAGACAACCGAGGTAGACCACGCTCTTGCCCGGCGAGCGCGTCACCTGCAGCACCGAGGCCTTGACCTCGGTGAAGTCCTCCAGTTGCAGGTAGACGGGGGCGCCGTAGAAGAAGCTGTCCGACAGGGCGTTGGTGGCCAGTTGCAGGAAGCGCCCGTGCACCTCGTCGGCGCTGACCGGCGCCAGGGCGTCCTTGGCGCGCGCGGCCTGCCACAGGTCCCACAGGCTGCCATTGAGGATCTTCATGAAAATGTCGGCGGCCTTTTCCTGCTCGGCGGCGGGGACTTTTTCAAGGAAGCGGGAAATGGCCAGGAAGCCCGATTCCTTGCCGTTGCCGGCGAAGATGCTCAGGCTGCGCTTGGCCGATTCCTGCAATTGCAGGCGCAGGGCCTCGGCGCCGGCCTGCGGCATGGCGCGCGCGGCGTAGCGCTGGGCGGCCTGGGCGCGCAGCGCCGGGTCCTGCAGGGCGGCGCGCAAGCGCATCCACTCGTTGACGCTGTGGCCGTCGTCGGCGGGAATGCGCAGATAGCTGAACTGGTCGGCCGGATTGGCGCGCATGCCGGCCAGGAAGACGGTGGCGCCGTCGACGGTGACGGGCTGCATGTAGTTCAGGTACTCGCGCGCCTGGCCGGTCTTGTCGCGCAGCTTGTACTGCACGCTCGGGCCGACGTTCTTCAGATCCTTGTTGTTGGCGTTCTTGCCGGCCGAACCGAGGCGCTTGTCGAGGCCGACGGCGAACTGCTCGTTGAGGCTGGTGCCCTGCTTGACGGCGCGCAGGTCCTGGCCGGCGGCCAGGTTTTCCACGTTGAAGGGACGGAAACCCGACCATTCGACGGAGAAGGATTCGCCGCTGCTCAGGGCCAGCGGCGTCGCGCCGCTGACTTCGCCGGCGATGTCGAAGCGCGTCGTGCCGGCGCCGGCCATCGGGTAGCCGGTCAGCTTGAGCTTGCTGCCGCCGTCCTCGAAGCTGGACTGGTAGACGGCCAGGCCCTTGTACAACAGGGGCTGGTTGACCTTGATGGTGGCCGGGAAGCTGACGCCGGTGGCGTGGTCCTTGATGACGACGTCGCTGGCGAACAGCTTCGGCATGCCGGTGCTGTAGAAATCGATGTGGAATTTCTTCAGGAAGATGGTGAACGGCAGGTCCTGGATCAGCACGCCGTCGGCCTGCGGAATGATGGCCGTGTCGCTGCTCGACCCTTCGGGGATCATGGTGTTGCCGCGGAAGGTGGGATTGGACAGGCTCAGGCGGTGCTTGGCGGGGATGTCGGCGATCACGCCGCTGCCGGCGAAGGGCGTCTTGCCCATGAACCATTGCTGGAAGCGGATGGGCATGTCGGAATCGAGGAAACCGCCGATGCAGATGATGACGATGGCGCTGTGGGCGAAGATGTAACCCCATTTATTGGCCGCGCCCTGCTTGGCGGCGACCAGCGTGGCGCCGTCCTTCTCGACCACCTTGGCCTTGTAGCCGGCGTAGGCCAGGCGCTCCACGGTCTGGCGCACCAGCGCGGCGCGCGCCAGCGGCGCGCGCCATTCGGCCTTGTGGTGGAAGTTGCGCAGCGACTGCTCGCGCACGTTTTCGCGCCAGCTGCGCATGTCCTTGAGCATCTTCGGCGCGTTGCGCACGATGCACAGCGAGGTCGACGCCACCAGGAAGCCCATGATCAGCAGGAACCACCAGGCCGAATACACGGCGTACAGGCTCATCTTGCGGAACACCTCGAACCAGAACGGCCCGAACTGGTTCACATAGTTCGGCATCGCCTCGTTCTGCTTGAGGACGGTGCCGATGATGGCGGCGATGGCGATCAGGGTCAGCAGACTGATGGCGAAGCGCATGGACGAGATCAACTCGACGGCCTCGGCGAGCGCCCTGCGGCGCGTTTTCAACTCAATTCCGGTGGTGCGGGGGGTGCTCATGCTGAATGCAATCTCAAAGTATGGCGGCGCGAAAGGCGGCAATGCCGGGAGCATACCAACAAAAAGGGCAGCCCGCTCGCGCCGCCGCCCTTTTTCATCCGCACCTCGGGCGGCGCCGCCGCCTCGCATCGCGAAGCGGCGGCGCCCTCCCTACCGTTTATTTCAAACCGGCGACGTAATCGGCGACGGCCTTGATTTCATCGTCCGACATGCGCTTGGCGATGGTCGACATTTGCGGGCTGTTCTTGCGGCCGCCGGCGCGGAACAGGGTCAGCTGGGCCGCCGTGTAGTCCTGGTGCTGGCCGCCGATACGCGGATACTGGGCCGGAATGCCGGCGCCGGAGGCGCCATGGCAGCTGGCGCAGGCCGGCACGCTCTTCTCGGCGATGCCGCCGCGGTAGATGTGCTTGCCCAGTTCGACCGTGTCCTTGTTCTTCGCGGCGCCCGGTTTCGACACTTGCGCGCCCAGGTAGGCGGCGACGTTCTTCTTCTCTTCCTCGGTCAGCATCTTGGCGTAGGTCGTCATGATGGCCTGGTTGCGTTCCGGCGCCGTGAAGTTCACCAGTTGCTTGTACAGGTAGGCTTCATTCTGGCCGGCCAGCTTCGGATTCACCGAGATGGTCGAATTGCCGGCCGCGCCGTGGCAGGACACGCAGGCGGGCAAACCGCGCGCGGCGTCGCCGTCGGCATACAGGGTGGCGCCCTTGGCGGCATCAGCCTTGACGACGGCGGCTTCGGCGTGGGCCGGCTTTTTCTCTTCATTGGCCGATGCGGCGGCCGAAACGGCCAGCAGAGCGACGAACAAGGATTTTACAAACGGTGAAAACGCACGATTCATTCAAACACCCTGAGACTAGTCATAAAATTAGTGGTAAAGATCGCCGCCCCGAGCCGCTGAATGTAACAGCGCTCCATCGATGGCAACAATTCGTAACCCCTTATTGTACAATAGCTTTCTCGCGTAATCGCTCCCTTTTGTTGCATTTTATCCCCATCCCATGTCTAAACTCTGGCAAGCCCGCTTCTTTACGACCGTCAACCAACTGCGTGACCTGCCCGATACCACGGCGCCGGAAATCGCGTTCGCAGGTCGCTCCAACGCCGGTAAATCCACCGCCATCAATATTTTGTGCAATCAAAAGGGTCTGGCCTTCGCCTCGAAGACGCCGGGACGCACCCAGCACATCAACTATTTCTCGATCGGCGGCGCCCACGTGGCGCAGCACCGCAAGGACGAAACCATCGTCGAGGAAATCGAATGCATGATGGTCGACTTGCCCGGCTACGGCTACGCCGAAGTGTCCGGCTCGGCAAAGCTGCACTGGCAGCGCCTGCTGGGCGACTACGTCCAGCGCCGCGAGCAACTGGCCGGCCTGGTGCTGATCATGGATTCGCGCCGCCCCTTCACCGACCTCGATATCCAGATGCTGGAATGGTTCGCCCCCACCGGCAAGCCGATCCACTGCATCCTCACCAAGGCCGACAAGCTCAACCGCAACGACTCGACCAACGCGCTGCGCCAGGCCCGCGCCAAGCTGGCCAGCTACGTCGACGAGGACGGCATCGGCTTCCCGTTCACGGTGCAACTGTTCTCGGCCCTGAAACGCATCGGCATCGACGAAGCCAATGACAAGATCATGGAACTGGCCGGCATCACCGAGGACGGCCCAAGCGCGCCGGCCGAGCTGATCGCCATGCAGGACAGCGACGAACCCGACGCCGCGCCGGTTACCGCGCCGGACACCGCGCCGGAATAAGCCCGCTTCAACCCGGGTCCAGGCCCCACGCGGACGGCGCGCAGACGCCGCCGGCCGCGCGCGCGGCGTGGACTATCCATTCATTTTTATGATTGCAGCCACGATGCCCACACCTTCCGCCCTCTTCCCCGCCATCCGCATGCGCCGCATGCGCCGCGACCCGTTCTCGCGCGCCCTGATGCGCGAAAACACCGTCACCAGCGCCGACCTGATCTACCCGGTCTTCATCCTCGAAGGCGTGAACCGGCGCGAAGCGGTGGCCTCGATGCCGGGCGTGGAGCGCATCTCGGTGGATGTGTTGCTGGAGGTGGCGGCCGAATGCGTCGCGCTGGGCATTCCCGTGCTGGCCCTGTTCCCCGTCATCGACACGGCGCTCAAGACCGAGGACGGGGTGGAAGCCTGCAATCCGGACGGCCTGGTGCCGCGCGCCGTGCGCGCCCTGAAACAACAATTCCCGGAATTGGGCGTGCTGACCGACATCGCCCTCGACCCCTACACCAGCCACGGCCAGGACGGCCTGATCGACGCCGACGGCTATGTGCTCAACGACCCCACTACGGCGATGCTGATCCGCCAGGCGCTCACCCACGCCGAGGCCGGCGTCGACGTCGTCGCGCCGTCCGACATGATGGACGGGCGCATCGGCGCCATCCGCGCCGCGCTGGAAGAGCGCAAACTGATCCACACGCGCATCATGGCCTACTCGGCCAAGTACGCCTCGGCCTTCTACGGCCCCTTCCGCGACGCCGTCGGCTCCGCCAAGAACCTTGGCAAGGGCGACAAGAACACCTACCAGATGGACCCGGCCAACAGCGACGAGGCGCTGCGCGAAGTGGCCCTCGACCTGGCCGAAGGCGCCGACATGGTGATGGTCAAGCCGGGCATGCCCTATCTGGACATCGTGCGCCGCGTCAAGGATGAATTCAAGGTGCCGACCTTCGCCTACCAGGTCAGCGGCGAATACGCGATGCTCAAGGCGGCCGCGCAAAACGGCTGGCTCGACCATGACAAGGTGATGATGGAGGCGATGCTGTCCTTCAAGCGCGCCGGCGCCGACGCCGTGCTGACCTACTTCGCGCTCGACATCGCCCGCCTGCTGAAGGCGCGCGCCTAAGCGCCGCGCGGCAGCGCCCGGCCGGGGACAGGCCACGCCGGCCGGGGAGACTTCCCGACCGGCGTGGCCTTTTTTTTCGCCTAGCGGCGGGTCCGGTAATCGGGGAAGAATTCCTTGAGCAGGAAGGCTTGCAGCTCGGCCGAATGCTCCGGCAAGGCGCTCATCGGCACATTGCGCCCGAGGCGGTGCGATTCCCAGACGAAGTCGCCGGGCTTTTCCTTGCGGATCAGTTCGATCATTTTCTTGACGATGGCCGTCTCGATGTCCAGCTCGGCGCCCTGCTCCACCTGCACCTGGCTCAGCCAGCGGCGCTTGAAGTTGGCGTTCCAGCCGCGGAACTTGATCGAGGCGCTGTGCGAAGTCTGGTCGACGATCGAGAACACGCCGCCCGAATCGTCGCGGTCGGCGCCCGAGTTCTTGCCCTGGGCGCCGGCGATGTTGGCGCGCGCCACGCGCATGGCGCGGTCCTTCTCGCTCTCCTCGGCCACCGGCGCCGGCTGCGTCTCGCCGCGCTGCTTGCGCCTGGCGGCGATGCGCGACTCCATATCCTCCTCCACCACCGGCGTCGGCACCGGCGCCACCACCGGCGGCACGATCACCTCCAGCTTCGGCCGCGTCGGGCGCGTGATGGCCACGGCCTGCCGTTGCTGGCGCTGCGGCGGCGGCTTGCTCTTGGCTTGCTTGGGCTCGGCCTTCGGCTGCGGCTTGGGCTGCGCCCGCGGCTGATCCTTGAGCGGCGCGATGTAGACCATGGCGCTTTCGTGCGAGGCCGGCGGCAGCGCCTGGCGCTGCGGCTCCGGGCGGAACAGGAAGTACAGCACGACCAGCACGTGCAGCAGCACCGAGACGGCGATGCCGATGCGGTTCGAGTCCTTCTTGTCCCCGTAGCTCGGCACCGGCCTGAGCAACTGGCCGCAGGTTTCGCAATAGTCGGAATCGCTGACGCTTATATGGGTGTTGTCATGCAAAATGAATCAAGCTTTCTGTCGGATCGAGAGCGAAAAAAATGCAACCATAGTGCCAGAGTCGCGCGCTTTTGGGAACCGCCGCCCACGCTCCCCCGGCGCTGGCGCCAGATTACAAGAGCTTGGCCTTGACGGTTGTTACCATATGTATCCGCCGCGCGGCGCGCCTCAGTGTTGCGCCTCGAAGGCCTGCAGTGCGGTGTCGCCCATCGGCCCGCCGCCGCTGTACTTGTCGAGGAACAGGTAAATCACCGGCGTGATGAACAGCGTGATCACCTGCGAGAAGATCAGCCCGCCCACCACGGCCAGGCCCAGCGGCTGGCGCAACTCGGCGCCGGCGCCCAGGCCCAGGGCGATCGGCAAGGCGCCCATCAGCGCCGCCATCGAGGTCATCATGATGGGCCGGAAGCGCAGGATGCAGGCCTCGCGGATCGCCGCGGCCGGCGTCATGCCCTCGTTGCGCTGCGCGTGCAGGGCGAAGTCGATCATCATGATGGCGTTTTTCTTGACGATGCCGATCAGCATCAGGATGCCGATGATGGCGATCATCGTCAGGTCCAGGCCGAACAGGCGCAGGGTCAGCAGCGCGCCCACGGCGGCCGAGGGCAGGCCGGCGAGGATGGTCAGCGGGTGGATGTAGCTCTCGTACAGCACGCCCAGCAGCACGTAGATGACGCCCAGCGCGGCGACGATGAGGATGATCTGGCTCGACTGCGAATCCTGGAACACGGCCGCGTCGCCGCCGTATTTGGTGATGATGGAGGGCGGCAGCTTCATGTCGCGGCCCATCTGGTCGATCTTGCCGGTGGCCACGCCCAGCGGCACGTCGGGCGCCAAGTTGAAGGACACCGTGATCGCCTGCAACTGGCCCTGGTGGTTGACGGCGGTCGGCCCGACGCTGCGCTCGACGCTGGCGAAACTGGACATCTGCACCAGTTGCCCGCTCTTGCCGCGCACCGACACCTTGGTCAGCGCGTCGTCGAACTGGCGGTCGGCCACGGCCGCCTCGAGTATCACGTAATAGCTGGCGGCCGAGGAATAGATGGTCGACACCTGGCGCTCGCCGAAGGCCAGGTAGAGCGCGCTGCGCACGTCGGCGATCTGCACGCCCATCAGGTTCGCCTTGTCGCGGTCGATCTTGAGCGAGGCCTGCAGGCCTCGGTTCTGCGAATCGCTGGTGACGTCGCGGAACACCGGATCGGCGCGCAGGCCGTCGATGAACTTGCCGGCCCAGTCGCTGAGCGCGTCCGGGCTGACGCTTTGCAGCGTGTACTGGTAGCGGCTCTTGCTGGGCCGCCCGCCCAGTTGCAGGTTCTGCACCGGCCGGTAGTAGACGGCGATGCCGGGCACGGCGGCGGTGGCGCGGCGCAGGCTGTCGAGCACCGCCGGCATCCTGGCGCGCTGCTCGCGCGGCTTGAGCACCATGAACATGCGCCCGGTGTTGCCGCCGCTGACGAAGGAGGTGACGTCCTGCACGTTGGCGTCGGCCTGCAGGGCGGCGGCCACGCGGGTCTGCAGGGCCAGCATGGCGGACGAGGAAATGTCCTCCGCCGCCTCGGTGTTGACCTGGATCTGGCCCAGGTCTTCCTCGGGGAAGAAGCCCTTCGGGATCGTCACGTACAGCAGCACGGTCAGCGCGAAGGTGGCCAGGGCCACCAGCAGCACCAGGGTGCGGTGCGCCAGCGCCTTGTCGAGCCAGCGGATGTAGCCGTTCTTGAGCTTCAGGAAAGCGGCCTCGAAATGCCGGCCGACGAAGCCGCTGTCGCCGGGACCGTCGTGCGAATCGGCCGGCAGCAGGCGGCTGGCCAGCATCGGCACCAGGGTCAGCGAGACCAGGGCCGAGACCAGGATGGAGAGCGAGACGACGACGGCGAATTCGTGGAACAGCAGGCCGATCACGCCCGGCATGAAGAAGATGGGGATGAACACGGCCACCAGCGAAACGGAGATGGAGACGATGGTGAACCCCATTTCCCGGGCGCCCACCAGGGCCGCCTGGATCGGCTTCTTGCCCATCTCGATGTGCCGCACGATGTTTTCCAGCACCACGATGGCGTCGTCGACGACCAGGCCGACGGCCAGGGTGATGCCCAGCAGGGAGACGTTGTCGAGGCTGTAGCCGAGCCAGTACAGCAGGGCCAGGGCGCCCAGCAGCGAGATCGGCATGGTGATGCCGGGAATGAAGGTGGCGGCGGCGCGGCGCAGGAACAGGAAGATCACCAGCACCACCAGCAGCACCGTCAGGGCCAGGGTCAGGTTGACGTCGTTGATCGCCTCGCGGATCGACACCGAACGGTCGTTGACGAGGTTGATCTTGATCGAGGCCGGCAGTTGCGCCTTGAAGCCGGGCAGCAGCTTGCGCACGGCGTCGACCACCTGCACGGTGTTGGCGTTCGGCTGGCGCTGCACCAGCTGCACGATGGAGCGCTCGCCGTTGTAGCTGCCGGCCGTCTTCACGGACTGGAAGCTGTCCTCGACCTCGGCCACCTCCTTCAGGCGCACCGGCTGGCCGTTGCGGTTGGCCACGATCAGCTCGGCGAACTCGGAGGCCTTCATGAGTTGCGCGTTGCCCTGGATATCCTACCAGTCCGAACAGACCGGTTACGGGTTTCCGCACGCCCTGGCGCAGCCCGGAATCGCTCTGAGCAATCTGCTGCAGACGCCGTGGCGTTTGATCGCCGCTCCTGTGAATTTCACCAATAAGGGTGACTTCACGTTCATGGCCCTGTTGGGCGGCCTCTACGCCATGGGGATCTTTCCCCTGGTCTTTCTCCGCAAGATCCCGCGTCCGATCGTAAATCTGCTGCTGCTGTTCGGCAGTCAACTCCTGGCCTGGTTCTTTCTCGCGCAGGTGGTACGCTATATTGTCTCTCTGTTACCGCTGGCCGCTGTTCTGGCAGCCTATGGAATCAGCGCGGTCGCCGGACTGGATCGCCCGCGCAGGGGACTTCCTGCCGCCAATTTGAGGCTGTTTCCCACTCTGGCCACTCTGATACTCACGGGGCAGGCGCTGCTGATGCTATGGGCTGCATTTGCCCTGCCGACCAGCAGTAAGGTCGTGACCGCAACGGGGATGATGCCGACCGCACTGGCGTTGAACGACGTTCTCAAAAACGCCACCGACCCCGATAGTCGGGACGATTACAAGACACGACGCCTGGACGTCTATCCGGCCATGGACTGGATCAATAAAAATACCGCTCCGACCGATGGCGTCGTCCTGTATGATGAGCCTCGCGGCTTCTATCTGGACCGACCCTACCTCTGGGGAAATCGGGAGCACTCCGCGTACATTCCTTACGATCGCATGAAAGATGGATACGACCTGACGAAGTGGCTGCGTGACCGTGGTTACCGGTATGTGCTGATCAATCTCAGATGGTCTCCCTACAATCATCCGGGTACGGTGC
>JANXSQ010000220.1 GCA_025356595.1 Janthinobacterium sp.
GCGGGCAGTGCTCGACTTGATTGCCGGTCGGACCTATCGCCACCGTGAAAATCTCTCAAAACCACGAGTCCCAGGCCGAAAACCGCACAAGGCGATGAGTCAGAAAAATTGCTGAAAAGTCTTAACTTGGGTGGATTGGCGGATCGCCTGGCATACCATTGGACCGATCGTCAGATTAGGAACGTAATGGTTGTCCATTACGTCGAAATGGATGATGTCGGCGCCAGCGCTGACGACATTGCGAACTTCCTCGCCGAGACGGGCAAAGTCGGCCGATAAAATGCTGGGAGCGATGCGAAAGATAGTCATAGCAGCATAGTGTTGGTTAATTGCAGTGCTCGAGAATACGGGATTTTACGCCCTTTTTCCGCTTGTTTCGCAATGACGTCAATGGCGTCACGCTTACAGTCATCGGCAATCAGACGCCACTTGGCCGGATCGCGAAACTAGAAGTGCGCATTCGAAAAATACCGTGGCGATACTATCTCTCCAACTCGAGTTTGCCCTGCAAGAACAATGTGCCGTGGCTCGCCAGAGCCATCCGGCGCAAGGTTTGATCGCTACTCATGTGGAGTCCAGTTCATCTTTTAAAAACAATATGTATCCTGTGGACCTTGTTGACGGCCGTGCCGGGGGGCCGGCGCTACGTCTTTACCCGGCTTTACATTCCAAAATATTAACTTATCGCCGGCGGCGCCGTTACCTTGTATAGGAACTCACGCATGCAATGGAGATGGATATGGTAGCGGCAATCGGGGCCAGCGGCGCGGCAGCGCCCAGCGCGAGTACGGATGGCGGGGCGCAGATCGCGGCCCTGCAGAAGCAGTTGGCGGCGGCGCAGAAGCAGTTGAGCGAGTCGCAGAAGGGCACGCAGACGGAGGCCACGCAGAAGGAGCAGCGCCTGATCGCGCAGACGATCGCGGCGATCCAGGCGCAGATCGCGCTGCTGCAGGCGGCCGCCGCCCAGCGCAGCGCGCAGCAGGCCAGTCAGGCCGCGCCGGTGGCCGCCACTCCGGGCGCGCCGCGCTCGGCCAGCGCCACCCTCGGCAGCATCATCGACACTCAGGCCTGAGCGGGCGGCGCCAGCGGCAGGACCATCTCGACGCACAGGCCGCCGCCGCCGCGCTTGCGCGCCTGGATGCTGCCGCCGTGCGCCTGCATGACGTGGCGGGCGATGGCCAGCCCGAGGCCGTGGCCGTCGACGTTTTTCTGCGCGTCGCTGCCGCGGAAGAAGGGCTGGAAGATGGTTTCCATGTCGGCCGCCGCGACGCCGGGGCCGCGGTCGCGCACTTCGAGGCGCAGCGCGGCGCCGGCCAGGCCCATGTCCAGTTCCACCACGGCGCCGGGCGGGCTGTGCTTGATGGCGTTGCGCAGCACGTTTTCCAGCGCCCGCCCGAGCAGGTCGGCCTGGCCGACCAGCAGGGCGTCGGCGGCGCCGCTCACGCTGATGGCGACGTCGCGGCTGGAGGCCTCGAAACGGGCGTCGGCGACGATGTCGGCGATCAGGTCGGCCATGCTGATTTCCTCGCCCGGGCGCGTCGGCGCGCCGGCCTCCAGGCGCGCCAGCGTCAGCAACTCTCCCACCAGTTTATCCATGCGCACGCTCTCGCGCTCGATGCGTTCGAGCGAGGCGGCCGCCTTGTCGGGCTGCTGGTGCGCCAGGCCGATGGCCGCCTGCAGGCGCGCCAGCGGGGAGCGCAGTTCGTGCGAGACGTCGTGCAGCAGGCGTGTCTGGCCGTCGATGAGGGCGCGCAGGCGGCCGGTCATGCGGTCGAAGTCGCGTCCCAGGTTGCCGAATTCGCCGCCGCCCGGGCCGCCGAAGCGCGGCGCCAGGTCGCCGCCGGCCGCCGCGTCGAAGGCGAGGCGCAGGGCGCGGATCGGGCGCGAGAAGTACCAGGCCAGCAGGAAGGCGAACAGCAGGCTGGCCAGGATCGCGGCGGCGACCGGGATCAGGGTGCGGTAGTGCGGATCGAAGGGGAAGCCGGCCTCGCCGGGCGGCGCGCCGCGCGGCGGCTCGCGGCCCTCGTGGCCGAAGCGGCCGAAGGGATTGTGCTCGCCCGGCGCCCAGCCGCCCTCGCGTTCGTTCGAGGGCAGGAAGAGCAGGTAGCGGTGGCCGTCGGCGCCGTCCAGTTCGCGCACCACGCGGCGCGCGCCGGGCTGTCCCAGCACGTAGCGCGCCTCGACCAGCATGACCGGCTTGACGCTGCGCTGCAGCACTTCGCGGCCGTCCTCGTCGACGGCGTAGACGCGGTGCCGCTCCATGCTGCCCAGCAGTTGGCGCAGCGCCCCGGCGCCGCCGAACTGCAGCGTGGCGGCGGCCGCGTCGATCGCCATCTTCGCCGGCGGGCTGGTGTCGATGTCGAGCGCCTGCTGCTGGTGGTGGGCGCGGTCGCGCAGCCAGAAGGTGCCGCCGATGCCGACCGTCGCGGCCAGTTGGGCCAGCAGGATGGAGAGGAAGAACTTCCAGAACAGGCGGCCCACGGCTCAGTCCTTGATCAGCTGGTAGCCGAGGCGGTAGACGGTCTGCAGGCAGGAGCGGCCGTCGGCCAGCAGGCCCAGTTTGCGCCGCAGGCTGCTCAGGTGGACGTCGATGTTGCGGTCGAAGCGGGCCAGCGGCCGGCCCAGGCCCTGGTCCGACAGCAGGTTCTTGCTGACCGGCCGGCCGGCCTGGCGCGCCAGCGCTTCGAGCAGATTGAATTCGGTGCTGGTCAGTTCCAGCGGCGTGCCGCTCCAGGCGGCGCGGCGCTGTTCCGGCCACATCGTCAACTGGCCCACGCACAACGCCGCGGCGCCGGCGGCGTCGCCCGGCGCCGCGTTGGTGCGGCGCAAGATGGCGCGGATGCGCGCGGTCAGCTCGCGCGGCGTGCACGGCTTGGTCACGTAGTCGTCGGCGCCCAGCTCCAGGCCGACGATGCGGTCGGTGTCGTCGCCGCGCGCGGTCAGCATCAGGATGGGCAGGCGGCTGCCGGCGCGGATGCGGCGCAGCGTCTCCAGGCCGTTCATGCGCGGCATCATCACGTCGAGGATGGCGATGGCGTACTGGCCGGTCAGGGCCTCGGCCGCGCCGCTCTCGCCGTCGTGCACGGCGCGCGCCTCGAAGCCTTCCTGCTCCAGGTACTCCTGGAACATGCCAACCAGTTCGACGTCGTCGTCTATTAGCAGTACTTTGCTCATCGGCTGCATTTTCCCTCGCTGGTGTGGGCGTCCATGATAGCAAACAAGGTTGGCGCGACGGCGCCGCTTTACGCCCTTTTACAGCCCCCGCCGGGCCCGCCCCGGGGTTTCTTTACCTGCTTTTACGCGGCCCTTACGGCGCTTTACATGAGTGCGGCCGAGAATGGTCGCTCCTCAATTGAACTTCGGGACCACCCTATGAAACACACCCAGCATTTCCTGCCACGCTTCCTGCTCTGCGCCACCCTGGCCTTGTCCGGCGCCGCCATGGCGGCCGACGAGATGCCACCGCCGCCCGGCGCCGCGCCGCGTCACGCCGAGGGGCCGCCGCCATTCGGCCGCCATGGGCACGGCGGTGCGCCCTTCCTGCGCGGCCTGGAGCTGAGCGAGGCGCAACAGGACAAGATATTCGCCATCGAGCATGCCCAGGAACCGCTGCTGCGCGAGCAGCACAAGATCGTCGCCAAGGCGCACGAGGCGCTGCACGCGCTGACGCTGGCGGCCAGCTTCGACGAGGCGCGCGGCGCGGCGTTGGCGCAAACGGCGGCGCAGGCGATGGCCAGGATCGCGCTGCTGCGGGCCCGCGGCGAACAGCAGATTCTGGCGCTGCTGACGCCGGCCCAGCGGCAGCAGATGGAGCAGCACGAGCAGGACGGCGCGCGTCGCCCGGCGCGCCCGCGCTAATTTTTTTCACAACCACCAGGAGAACCCCATGTCGATCAGTGCCTTGAGTTCCAGCAGCGCCGCCACCCAGGTCAGCGCCTTCAACCGCCTGAGCGCCAGTTCCGGCAGCACCGCCGTCAGCGGGGCGGCGCCCGAGCGGCGCGACGGCGGCGGCTTCATGGCCGCCATCGCCAGCGCCTTGTCGGCGATAGGTGCCACCGGCGCCAGCGCCACCAGCACCAGCGGCACGGACGGCACGGACGGCAGCACGGCGAGCAGTTCCAGCGCCGATGTTGGCCAGGCGCTGGGCGCCTTCATGCATCAGCTGATGAGCAGCCTGCACGCGCAGGGCGGCGGCCAGGAAGGTCAGTCGGGCGGCGGCGACAGCGACGGCGATGGCGACGGTGGCAAGGCGGGCGGGGCGCCGCCGGCGGGCGGACGCACGCACGGCGCCGGCATGGGCAAGGATCTGCAAAGCCTGATCCAGAGCCTGTCCGCCAGCACCGCGACGGACGCCTCGGGCAGCGCGGCCACCAGCGCCACCGGCAGCACGGATTCGGCGCTGCAAAGCTCGTTCGCGAATCTGCTCAAGGCGCTGGGCGGCGGCAGCGACAGCAGCGCCAGCGCGGGGAAACTGGACAGCTTCCTGCAGGCCTTGTCGAGCAATCTGAATGGCGCCGGCAGCAGCGGCAATCTGGTGAACACGACCGCCTGAGCGATGCGGCGCGCCATGTTCAGGGCGCCGCGCGGCGCCGCAGCGGCGCTGCGGCTGTTGTCGCTGCTCGGCGGCCTCAGTCCGGCCCTCGCCGCGCTGCCGCAACTGCTCGAATACCTGTGGATTTACGCCGCCGCTTCGTGGCGGCGCGGCCCGTAGCGGGCGACACCTTACGCGACGCCGAGCGGGGCGCCGCGCTGGGCGCCCAGCCAGGCGCCGATCTCGGCGGGCGGCAGGGGGCGCGAGAACAGGAAGCCCTGCGCCAGGTCGCAGCCGAGGGCGCGCAGCAGCGTCAGTTGGCCGGCCGTCTCGACGCCCTCGGCGACGACGTCCAGTTGCAGGGCGCGGCCCAGCGCGATGATGGTCTTCACCAGCTCGGCGTCCTTGCGGTTATGCTCGGCGTTCATGATGAAGGCGCGGTCTATCTTCAACACGTCGATGGGTAACTGGCGCAGGTAGGCGAGGCTGGAATAGCCGGTGCCGAAGTCGTCGATGGCGATGCTGACGCCCAGCTCGCCCAGGCGGGCGAACACCGCCGCGATCTCCGTCGGGTTGTCCATGATGACGCTCTCCGTGAGCTCCAGTTCCAGGTCTTCCGGCGCGACGCCGTAGCGGCTGGTGAGCGCGCCGATGCGCTCGACCAGGCCGCCGCGGCGCAGTTGCATGGCCGAGACGTTGACGGCGATGTGGATGCGTCCCAGGCCCTGTTCGCGCCACGCGCGCGCCTGGCGGCAAGCCTCTTCGAGCACCCAGTCGCCCAGTTCGCCGATAATGCCGGTCTCCTCGGCCAGGCCGATGAAGCTGGCCGGCGGGATCAGGCCATGGCGCGGATGGCGCCAGCGCACCAGCGCCTCGACGGCGCGCGCGGCGCCGCCGTGCAGGGCCACCTTGGGTTGGTAGTGCAGCTCCAGTTCGCCGCCGCGCACCGCCCGGCGCAATTCCGTCTCCAGTTGCAAACGCTGTTCGGCGGTCTCCGTCATGGCCGCCTGGAAGAAGCGGTAGGTGCCGCGCCCGGCCGCCTTGGCGGCGTACATGGCCGCGTCGGCGTGCTTCATCAAGGCGACCACGCCGGCGCCGTCGTCGGGCGCGCAGGCGATGCCGATCGAGGCGCCCATCTGCAGGGTGTGGCCGTTCAGCGGCATCGGCAGGGCCAGGCATTCGAGCAGCTTGTGCGCCAGCGCGGCGCAATCCTTGGCCTCGGGCGCGTGCTCGAGCAGCAACACGAATTCGTCGCCGCCCATGCGCGCCAGCGTGTCCGAGTCGCGCAGGCAGTCGCGCAGGCGGCGCGCCACCTCCTTGAGCAGGTGGTCGCCGGCGTCGTGGCCGAGCGAGTCGTTGATGTGCTTGAAACGGTCCAGGTCGATGAACATCAGCGCCGGCCGGGCGCCGCTGCGCACCGCCGCGAGCAGGCTTTGCTCGAGCCGGTCGAGCAGCAGGGCGCGGTTGGGTAGGCCGGTGAGGGGATCGTGGAAGGCCAGGTGGCGGATGTGCTCGTCCTTGCGGCGCACCTCGGTGATGTCGTTGAAGACGTTGACATAGCGCTGCGCCGCGCCGTCGGCGCCGGCGACGACGCCGATGCGCATCCATTCGAGGAACAGTTCGCCGTTCTTGCGGCGGTTCCAGATCTCGCCCTGCCAGCGGCCCTCGCCGAGCAGGGAGCGCCACAGCGCGCTGTAGAACTCCTGCGTGTGGCGGCCCGAGCGCAGCAGATCGGGCTTGCGGCCCAGCGCCTCGGCCGCGCTGTAGGCGGTGATCGCGGTGAAGGCCGGGTTGACGGAGACGATGGTGCCGCCGGCGTCGGTGATCATGATGCCGTCCATGCTGTTGTGGAAGACGCTGGCGGCCATCGACAGCTCGCCGTTGAGGGCGCGCACGGCCGCCTCGGCCCGCCCGCGCGCCGCCAGGTTGCGCAGGATCAGCGCGGCCATCACGCCCAGCAGCAGCGAGACGGCGGCGCTGATGGCCAGCGTCAGGCGGCGCTGCAGCCGCAGAGGCGCGAGCACCTCGGCCAGCGGCAGCGCGCTGATGAAGCTCAGTTGGTGCTCCGCCAGGCGCTGGTAGCCGTACAGGCGGTCGGTGCCGTCGAGTTCGGATATGCGCTGGAAGTTGCCCTGCGCCGCGGCGCCGGCCGCGTTGCTTGGCACGCCGTGCAGCGCCCGGCCCAGGTAGCCGGCGCCGCGCGGCGCGCGCGCCATCACCTCGCCGCTGTCGCGCAGCATCAAGGTGATGCCGTGTTCGGTCAAGGGCAGGGCGGGGGCGAAGTGGCTGAACAGTTCCGGATCGGCCGAGACGATGATGACGCCGTCGAAGACGCCGTCGCGCAGCAGCGGCCGGGTGAATTGCAGCGACCACTTGCCGGACAGGCGGCCCAGCACCGGCTTGCTGATGAACAGGCGTTCGGCGGCGCCGGCGCCGGCGTGCACGCTGAAGTGCTCGCGGTCGGCCAGATTCAGCGGCTGCGGCTGCGGCCGCGGGTCCAGACTGCTATAGCGTATCCAGCCGTCCTTGTCGGCGACGGCCACCTGAAAGCCGACGTCGGCGATGTTGTGCCGGTGGCGCTCGATCTCGGCGGCGAAGTCGCCGCGCCGGACCACCCAGGTGCGACCCAGTTCGATCAGGATCAGGTCGATGCGCATGATGGTGGCGCGGGCGTTTTCAGCGTAGGCGCGGGCCACGCCGCGCGTCTCGACCTCGGCGGTGCGGATGGCGTCGCGCCGGTGCATTTGCAGCTGGTACAGCGTCAGGCCCCAGAGCAGGGCCAGCGAGAGGAGCAGGAACAGGCCCAGTTGCAGGCGCAGGGCCGCCGGTTTCATGATCGAGCGCAAGCTGCCACCCGGCCCGGAGGCGGCCTGCGGCGTCAATGCCGGCCCTCGCCCGCGTCGGCGCTCTCCTCATGCCGGCGCAGGCGCTGCCACAGCGCGCCCAGGTCCGCCTCCAGTTGCGGGATCATGTCGGCGCGCACCTGCACGCGGGCGAAGGCGGCGCCCAGGCGTTCATAGGCGCGCCGCTCGCGCGCCGTGTCGGCCCGGGCCGCCGCCAGCTTGTCCTCCAGCAGGCTGGCCTGGCCGTTCGTGGCGGCGTGCTCGGCCGCCATCGCCTCGCCGCGCGCGGTGAGCGCGCCGATGCTGTCGAGCTGGCGCAGATTGATGCGCAGCAGCGCGGCGTTTTTCTCCTGTTCGGCGGCCAGCGCGGCGGCCAGGGCGGCGCGCGACGGCCCGTCCTCCTCCTGGCGCCACAGCGCGCGCCAGTGCCGCAGCAGGGTGACGGTCGGGGCGCTTGAATTGAGCGTGTTGGGCATGTTGCTTCTCCTTCGATCCCCCGGCGCCGTGTGGGCGCCTGCGGGCATCCGCGTTCGATCGGAGCGGCGCGGCCGGGGACGGCGCGTGCCACTGGATGGGGCTTGCAAGGCGGCGGATCTTGGCCGATGGCTAAGTGCGGTGCGCCGCGCGGGAAGGGCGGCGGGGTACGGACAACTTTGGACGCGGGCCGACGGAGTGGGGGCGGCTGTGGCGCGGGTGGCGGCGTTTTGCTGCCGTTTAGGTAACTATCGTTAGAGTACCGTTGAAATTTCGTTTGCGCAACATGTTTTCGGCGCCTGTGGCGGCGCCGCGTCGCCGGTGTGCGGCAAGGGCGATCTGCCGCCCGCTTGCGTGTTTCGCTTCGGCGGCGGCGTCCCGCACCCGCCGCCGTGGCCAGGCAGCGGTTGCACTTGCGCGCCGGGGCCCGCATGGCGACGCCATCGTGGCGCGCGGCCATGGGCGAGGCGCCGGCTTATGGACTGGGACTGCGCGCGCCCGAATGCGCCGGCCGAGCGGCGCGGGCGGCGGGCGGCGCCAGCGACAGCGGCCGCTCCACCAGCAGGAACAGGGCCGCCGACGCCAAGGCGCTGACGGCCAGCATGGGCGCCAACAGCGCGTAGAACAGCAAGGGGCCGTGCGGCGCGGCCGGCACCAGCGCGGCGAAGGCGACGAAGGCCGCCTTCAGCGCCAGGCCGTGCAACAGATAAAAGGAGTAGCTCATGTTGCCCAGCCAACGCAGCGGCGTCCATGCCATGGCGCGCGCGAGGCCGCCGCGCGGATGGCTGAAGCAGGTCCAGCACAGCAGGAAAAAAGCGCCGAACAGGGCGCCTGTTTTGAACAGTAGCGGGCCGGGCGCCAACAGCGCCGCCATGCCCAACAGCAATGCCAGCAGGGCGCCGGCGTCGCGCGGGCCGGCGCGGCCGGCGGCCAGGGTTTCGCGCAGGAAGATGCCGGCGATGAACATCAGCAGGCGAACGGGGCCGCCGAACGCGGCGAAGCCGGCCGCCATCAGCAGCGAGACGAGGGCGAAGAAGGCGCAGCGCCAGCGCGCGCTGCGGGCGCGCAAGGCGAAGACGCCGATCAGCGCCGGCACGGCCAGGTAATACAGCATCTCGTAGCTAAGCGACCAGGCGACCGTGATCAGCGGCGGCGCCGCCATGAAGCCGGCGAGGAGGAAATAGTTCTGCGCCAGGTAGCGCGCCGCCGCGCCGGCGCCGGCGGGGATCTTGCTTTCGGCCGGCAGCGCGTAGGACAGCGCCAGGTAGAGCAGGAAGACGGCGCTGAAGGCGGGGTAGATGCGCACGGCGCGGCGGCGCAGGAAGCGCCCGACGTTCTGGCGGCGCGCCATCAGCGAGCCGTAGATCAGGTAGCCGCTGAGGACGAAGAACAGGTCGACGCCGGCGTTGCCCAGTGTGTGCAGCGCGCGCGCCACGGCCAGCGTCGCCGAGGCGGGCGTCAGCCAGGGTTCGATCGCGCTGACGTAGTGGACCAGGAAGACCAGCAGGACGGCGAAGCCGCGCAGACCCTCCATCGGGCGGATGTTGGGTTCGCTGCCGCGCGCCAGTTCGAATTGTTTTTTTAACCATTCCATGCCGAGACTATACCTCAGATGGGCAGGCTGTCCCAGGCGTCGTCGCAAGCGTTCTGCCGGGGCGCGCCACGCCCGCGGCAGGAACGGCCGGTCCGGGCGAACCCGGCCCGGCTTGCGGGCCTTACTGGCGCACGCAGTCGACGAAGTAGCCGCGCTTGCCGTCCACTTCGCGCTTGACCAGGCCGTGCACGTCCGTCTCGAAGCCGGGGAAGCGCTCGTTGAAGTCGCGCGCGAAGCGCAGGTAGTCGACGATGGTCTTGTTGAAGCGCTCGCCCGGGATCAGGAGCGGAATGCCCGGTGGATACGGCGTCAGCAGGATGGAGGTGATGCGTCCCTCCAGTTCGTCGATCGGCACGCGGTCGATTTCGCGGTGCGCCATCTTGGCGAAGGCGTCCGAGGGCTTCATCGCCGGAATCATGTCGGACAGGTACATTTCCGTCGTCAGGCGCGCCACGTCGTAGGCCTTGTAGAAGTCGTGGATCTGCTGGCACAGCTCGCGCAAGCCCATTTTCTCGTAGCGCGGGTTGGCCGCCGCGAATTCCGGCAGGATGCGCCACAGCGGCTGGATCTTGTCGTAGTCGTCCTTGAACTGTTGCAGCGCCGTCAGCAAGGTGTTCCAGCGGCCCTTGGTGATGCCGATGGTGAACATGATGAAGAAGGAATACAGACCGCATTTTTCAATGATGACGCCGTGCTCGGCCAGGTACTTGGTGACGATCGACGCGGGAATGCCGGTCTCGCCGAACTTGCCGTCCAGCGACAGGCCCGGATTGACGATGGTCGCCTTGATCGGGTCGAGCATGTTGAAGCCGGGGGCGAGATTGCCGAAACCGTGCCAGTCGTCCTCGGCGCGTATCATCCAGTCGTCGCGCTCGCCGATGCCTTCCTCTGCGAAGCTGTCCGGGCCCCAGACCTGGAACCACCAGTCCTTGCCCCATTCGGAGTCGATCTTCTTCATGGCGCGGCGGAAGTCGAGCGCCTCGATGATCGATTCCTCGACCAGCGCGGTGCCGCCCGGGGCCTCCATCATGGCCGCGGCGACGTCGCAGGAGGCGATGATCGAGTATTGCGGCGAGGTCGAGGTGTGCATCAGGTAGGCCTCGTTGAAGGCGTCCTGGTCGAGCTTGACCGATTCCGATTCGCGCACCAGGATCTGCGAGGCCTGCGACAGGCCGGCGAGCAGTTTGTGGGTCGACTGGGTGGAGAAGATCATCGACTCCTTGGCGCGCGGACGGTCCTTGCCGATGGCGTGCATGTCCTTGTAGAAATCGTGGAAGGTGGCGTGCGGCAACCACGCCTCATCGAAGTGCAGGGTGTCGATCTTGCCGTCCAACATTTCGCGCAGGGTCTCGACGTTGTAGATCACGCCGTCGTAGGTCGACTGGGTGATGGTCAGGATGCGCGGCTTCTTGTTGACGGCTTCGCGGGCGAAGGGATTCGCCTCGATCTTGCGGGCGATGCTTTCCGGCGTGAACTCTTCCAGCGGGATGGGGCCGATGATGCCCAGATGGTTGCGGGTCGGCATCAGGAAGACGGGAATGGCGCCGCACATGATGATCGAGTGCAGGATGGACTTGTGGCAGTTGCGGTCGACGACGACGATGTCGCCCGGCGCCACGGTCGAGTGCCAGACCATCTTGTTCGAGGTCGAGGTGCCGTTGGTGACGAAATAGCAATGGTCGGCGTTGAAGATGCGCGCCGCGTTGCGTTCCGAGGCGGCCACCGGGCCGGTGTGGTCGAGCAACTGGCCGAGTTCCTCGACGGCGTTGCAGACGTCGGCGCGCAGCATGTTCTCGCCGAAGAACTGGTGGAACATCTGGCCGATCGGCGACTTCAGGAAGGCCACGCCGCCCGAGTGGCCGGGGCAGTGCCAGGAGTAGGAGCCGTCATTGGCGTAGTTGACCAGCGCGCGGAAGAACGGCGGCGCCAGGCCATCGAGGTAGGATTTCGCCTCGCGGATGATGTGGCGGGCGACGAATTCGGGGGTGTCCTCGAACATGTGGATGAAGCCATGCAGTTCGCGCAGGACGTCGTTCGGGATGTGGCGCGAGGTGCGCGTTTCGCCGTAGATGTAGATCGGGATGTCGGCGTTCTTGTGGCGGATTTCCTTGACGAAGGCGCGCAGCGCCGTCAGCGCGAAATTGGTTTCCTCGACCGAACCGCCGCCGAATTCTTCATCGTCGATCGACAGTACGAAGGCTGACGCGCGCGACTGCTGCTGGGCGAACTGCGAGAGGTCGCCGTAGCTGGTCAGGCCGAGCACTTCCATGCC
>JANXSQ010000222.1 GCA_025356595.1 Janthinobacterium sp.
GCCGGCCGCCGCGCCACACGGGCGCGGCGGCCGGCGCGGCCTTCAGGCGGGGCCGACGCTGCACACGCCGTCGCGCAGCGCGTAGCGCTCCCCGGTGGCGGCGCACACGGCTTCGCCGGCGCCCTTCAGGGGCAGGGCCAGGCGTTCGCCGAAGCGGCTCATCCAGCCGATCTGGCGCGCCGGCACGCCCGCCATCAGGGCGAAATCGGGCACGTCGCGGTTGATCACGGCGCCGGCGCCGACGAAGGCGTAGGCGCCCACCGTGGTGCCGCAGACGATGGTGCAGTTGGCGCCCAGGGTGGCGCCGCGCTTGACCAGGGTCTTGCGGTACTCATCCTTGCGGGTCACCGCCGAACGCGGGTTGTAGACGTTGGTGAACACCATGCTGGGGCCGCAGAAGACGTCGTCCTCGATGGTCACGGCGTCGTACACGGAGACGTTGTTCTGAATCTTGACGTTGTCGCCGATCCGCACGTCGTTGCCGACGAAAACGTTCTGGCCCAGCGAGCAGCCGGCGCCGATGCGGGCGCCGCCGCAGACGTGGGCGAAATGCCAGACGCGGCTGCCCTCGCCCAGCACGGCGCCGTCATCGACGATGGCGCTGGAGTGGATCGTCGCCGTCATCCTAGTACTCCAGCGGCAGCGCGACGCGCTTGCCGTCGCGCGCCGACAGGTAGGTGGCGATCAGCACCTCCATCGACTTCAGGCCTTCGCGGCCGTCCGTCTCCGGCTCGGCCTCGCCGCGCAGGACCTTGATGACGTTGTCGTAGTACAGGGGATGGCCGAAACCGTACACCGAGGTGGTCTGGTAACTGGCTTCCTTGACCTTCTCGTCGTCCGGGTGCGCCTCGGCGAATTCCCAGTGCTGCACCTCGTTGACGGCGACGCCGCCGATGCGCACCGTGCCTTTTTCGCCCAGGATGGTGATGCTGCCCTCCAGGTTGCGCGGATAGGTGAGCATCGTCACGTTCATCGAGCCGAGCGCGCCGTTGCGCCAGCGCAGGCTGATGACGCCGGTGTCCTCGACCTCGATGTCGCGCTCCAGCGTGGCCGTGTAGGCGTGCAGGCTCTCGACCGGGCCGATGACCCAGTCGATCAGGTCGACATAGTGGCTGGCCTGGTTCATGAAGGCGCCGCCGTCGTATTCCCAGGTGCCGCGCCATTTCGCGCTGTCGTAGTATTCCTGCGGCCGGGTCCAGAAGACGTTCAGGTTGACCATGTAGATGCGCCCGAAGCGTTTTTCCTCGACCGCCTTCTTGAGCAGCTGCAGGGTGGCGTTGCGGCGGTTCTGCTTGACGACGAACAGGCGCACGTTGGCCGCGTCGCAGGCCTCGACCATGCGCTTGGCGTCCTCCCAGCGGGTGGCCATGGGCTTTTCGGTGATCACGCTGTAGCCGGCCTCGGCGATCTGAATCGCCTGCTCCGGATGCATGCCCGACGGCGTCGTCAGAATGAAGGCGTCGGCCTGGCAGTGCGCCAGCATCTCCGTCAAGCTGGCGTAGGGCGCGGCGCCGGTGCTGGCGGCCGCCTCGGCCAGGGCCTGCGGATTGATGTCGCACACGCCGACCAGCTCGCAGCGCTCGGCGTGCTGGGCGATCGCGCCGAAATGGTTCTTGGCGATGCGGCCGCAGCCGATCAGGGCAAAACGGATCTTGCGGTCGGTGACCGGCGGAGGAAAATGGCGCATTCGGTAGTCTTTCGGGGAATTAGGCTTTGACGACGTTCGGCGCCGGCGTCAGGTAGACGCCGCGCGTGTCGACGATCAGTTTCGCGTGTTCCAGGATCAGCGCGTAATCGAAGGCGCGGTGGTTGGTCGCCAGCAGCACCACGTCGTAGGAGGCGATGCTCGCCGCGTCCAGCGCCACGCTGGCGAGTTCGAAATGGTGCTCGCGCATGGTCGGGAAGACCGGCACGTGCGGATCGGAATAGGCGATCTCGGCGCCCTTGTCGCGCAGGATCTCCATCAACTCCACCGAGGGCGATTCGCGCATGTCGTCGACGTCCTTCTTGTAGGCGATCCCCAGCACCAGGACCTTGCTGCCCTTGATGGAGCGCGAGCGCTCGTTGAGGGCGTCGGCCAGCTTGCCGATGACCCAGTGCGGCATGTCGCTGTTGATTTCGCCGGCCAGTTCGATGAAGCGGGTGTGCAGGCCGTACTGGCGCGCCTTCCACGTCAGGTAGAAGGGGTCGATCGGAATGCAGTGGCCGCCCAGGCCGGGGCCCGGGTAATAGGCGGTGAAGCCGAAGGGCTTGGTGGCGGCGGCGCGGATCACCTCGTGGATGTCGATGTCCATCTTGTCGGCGATGATCTTCATCTCGTTGACGAGGCCGATGTTCACGGCGCGGTGTATGTTTTCCAGCAGCTTCGTCAATTCGGCGGCGCGCGTCGAGCTGACCGGCACGACGGTGTCGATGGCGGGGCTGTAGAGGGCGATGCCGGCCTTCTGGCAAGCCGGTGTGGTGCCGCCGCAAATTTTCGGAATGGTGCGCGTTTCGAAGTGCTGGTTGCCCGGATCTTCGCGCTCCGGCGAGAACACCAGGAAGACGTTTTCGCCCACCGTGAAACCGCCCGCCTCCAGGCGCGGCTTGAGTTCCTCGTCGGTGGTGCCCGGATAGGTGGTGCTTTCCAGCGAGACGATCTGGCCGGCGCGCATGTGCGGCACCAGCGCCTCGGTGGTGTTCAGGACGTAGCTCAGGTCCGGCTCGCGGTAGTCGTTCAGCGGGGTCGGCACGCAAATGATCAGCGCGTCGGCTTCGCCGGCCCGCGCGAAATCAGCGGTCGCCTCGAAACCCTGCGCGCGCGCGGCGGCGATCGAGTCGCCCGAGATGTGCTCGATATAGCTCAGGCCCTGGTTCAACTTATTGACCTTGACCATGTCGATGTCGATGCCCAGCACCTTAAAGCCGACGGCGGCGTAACGCAACATCAGCGGCAGTCCCACATAGCCCAAACCGACGATGCCGATAACGGCCTCGCCATTTCCGAATTTTGAAATCAGCTGGTCCAGGATTTTGTTATTGTTGCTATCATTCATTTTTATAATGGAAATTTTTAGAGTTTTGCAATCACACCGTGCGCTTGCGTTTCTCCGCCTTCGCGGTCGTCGAACAGTATAACGTATAGTTGCCCCGGCAGTCGAGCCAGTATTTCAGCGGAACCAGCCCTATGGTTTTACGCGACGCTTGATCCCACGCGGGTCGCGCCAAAAACAATTTTACATTCAATGGCTTAGCGCGGGGCTTGCGAAAGGCGCCAAAAAAACGCCGCCCGCAGGATGCCCGCCACGCGCGAGGGCATGGCGGGCCCCCTGCGCGCCAATCCACCCAAGTTAAGACTTTTCAGCAATTTTTCTGACTCATCGCCTTGTGCGGTTTTCGGCCTGGGACTCGTGGTTTTGAGAGATTTTCACGGTGGCGATAGGTCCGACCGGCAATCAAGTCGAGCACTGCCCGC
>JANXSQ010000223.1 GCA_025356595.1 Janthinobacterium sp.
CGGGGTCTGTTCTTGCATTTCACCATTATTTACGGAATGTTGACATGCAAGACCTGACCCCGATCCGCGTATGTTTGCCGCGGTACTTTATTCCTGGCGCAACCAGGTTTGCGAGCGGCCCAACATCGGCATGCCGATGTAGCCGCGCACTTTCAACTTCTTGCCGCCTTCGACCAGCACCATCTTGCTGCGGTAGACTTTGCCGTTGTCCGGGTCGAGGATTTCCCCGCCGTTGTATTCGTCGCCGTCTTTCTTCAGGCCCCACATGAACATCAGCCCGAGGATGGGTTGGTCCTTGTTGGCGCCTTCGCATTTGTCGCACTTCGGATTCTGGTCCTGCTCCGGCGCGCGGAAGAGTTTTTCCAGCTTGCCTTGCAGCACGCCGTTGCTCTCCGTGATGCGGATCAGGGCCTTCGGCTTGCCGCTGACGTCGTCAATGTTCTTCCACAGGCCCACCGGTGAGGCGTCGTCGGCCCAGACGGCGGCCGAGGAGAGGGCGAGTGTCATCGCCAGCAGGCTTGCTTTTGCTAAAGTACGCATCGTTTGTCTCCAATATCGTTTTTGATAGGGATGTTTCTTTTATTCGATGGGTAGTTTAGCAAACTGTTCGCGCATTTTTTCAATAGTTGCGGAAAAACTGAGCAAACGCTCGGTTTCCTGCGCCACCACTGCCGCCGGCGCCCGCGCAACGAAGCTTTCATTGCCCAGTTTGCCGTTAACCTTGGCAATTTCTGCCTCGATCCGCGTAATTTCCTTGGATAAACGTTCGCGTTCGGCCTTGACGTCGATCTCCACCTTCAGCATCAGCTTGGTGGTGCCGACCACCGAGACCGCCGCCGGCGATTCCGGCAGCGCCTCGACGATGCTCACTTCCGACAGCTTGCCGAGCATTTGCACGTAGGGCGCGTAGCCGTGCAGGGCGGCCTGGTCGGCGGCGTTGCCCGCCTCGACGATCAGCGGCACGCGCAGCGACGGTGAAATCTGCATTTCGCCGCGCAGGTTGCGGGTGGCGTCGGTGAGCGCCTTCAGACCCTGCATCCAGGCCTCGGCGCCTTCGTCGATCTTGGCCGGGTTGGCGATCGGATAGGCTTGGCGCATGATGGAGTCGCCGGCCGGGTCCAGGGTTTTGCCGGCCAGCGGGGCGACGGTTTGCCACAGCGCTTCGGTGACGAAGGGGATGATCGGGTGCGCCAGGCGCAGCACCACTTCCAGCACCCGCAGCAGGGTGTGGCGGGTGGCGCGCTGCTGGCCTTCGCTGCCGTGCTGGATCTGCACCTTGGCCACTTCCAGGTACCAGTCGCAATACTCGTCCCAGACGAATTTGTAGATGGTGGCGGCGATGTTGTCGAAGCGGTAGTCCTCGAAGCCCTTGGCGACGTCCAGTTCGGCGCGCTGCAGCAGCGAGATGATCCATTTGTCGGCCTGCGACAGGTCCGCCTCGTTGGGCGCGCAATCCTTGCCCTCGGTGTTCATCAGCACGAAGCGGGTGGCGTTCCACATCTTGTTGCAGAAGTTGCGGTAGCCTTCGCAGCGGCCCAGGTCGAAGTTGATGTTGCGCCCCAGCGAGGCGTAGCTGGCCATGGTGAAGCGCACGGCGTCGCTGCCGTAGGCGGCGATGCCGTTGGGGAATTCCTTGCGCGTCGCCTTGGCGATCTTTTCCGCGTCGCGCGGGTTCATCAGGCCGGTGGTGCGCTTGGCGACCAGGGTTTCCAGGTCGACGCCGTCGATCAGGTCGATCGGGTCGAGCGTGTTGCCCTTCGATTTGGACATCTTCTGGCCGCTCGAGTCGCGCACCAGGCCGTGCACGTAGACGGTGTTGAACGGCACCTTGCCGGTGAAGTGGGCCGTCATCATGACCATCCGGGCGACCCAGAAGAAGATGATGTCGAAGCCCGTCACCAGAACGGAGGAGGGCAGGAAGGCCTTGATGTCCGGCGTTTCCTCCGGCCAGCCCAATGTCGAGAAGGGCACCAGCGCCGACGAGAACCAGGTGTCGAGCACGTCGTTGTCGCGCCGCAGCGCGCCCGTGCTGCCGGCGGCGGCGGCCTTGGCCAGGGCCTCGGCCTCGGTCTTGGCGACGAAGATGTTGCCGGCCTCGTCGTACCAGGCCGGGATCTGGTGGCCCCACCACAGTTGGCGCGAGATGCACCAGTCCTGGATGTTGTTGAGCCACTGGTTGTAGGTGTTGCTCCAGTTTTCCGGGACGAACTTGATTTCGCCGCTGGCCACTTTTTCCAGGGCCGTCTCGGCGATCGATTTGCCCGGGAAGAAGGTGCCCTCCGGCGCCGGCTTGCTCATCGCCACGAACCACTGGTCGGTCAGCATCGGTTCGATGACGACGCCGGTGCGGTCGCCGCGCGGCACCATCAGCTTGTGCGGCTTGACGGCTTCGAGCAGGCCCAGCGCGTCGAGGTCGGCGACCATCTGCTTGCGCGCGGCGAAGCGGTCCATGCCGCGGTAGGCGGCCGGCGCGTCGTCGCTGATTTTCGCCTGCAGGGTCAGGATGCAGATCCTCTCCAGGTTGTGGCGCTGGCCGACGGCGTAATCGTTGAAATCGTGCGCCGGCGTGATCTTCACGCAGCCGGTGCCGAATTCCTTGTCGACGTATTCGTCGGCGATGATGGGGATTTCGCGCTCGGTCAGCGGCAGTTTCAGCATCTTGCCCAGCAGCGGCAGGTAGCGCTCGTCGGTCGGGTCGATGGCCACGGCGACGTCGCCCAGCATCGTTTCCGGGCGGGTGGTGGCGACCGTCAGGTGGCCGCTGCCGTCGGCCAGCGGGTACTTGATGTACCACATCGAGCCGTCTTCCTCCTCCGACACCACTTCCAGGTCGGAGACGGCGGTGCCCAGCACCGGATCCCAGTTGACCAGGCGCTTGCCGCGGTAGATCAGGCCCTGCTCGAACAGGCGCACGAAGACGTCGGTGACGGTCTTCGAGCGCGCTTCGTCCATCGTGAAGTATTCGCGCTGCCAGTCCGGCGAGGTGCCCATGCGGCGCATCTGGCCGGTGATGATGGAGCCGGATTTCTCTTTCCACTCCCAGACTTTTTCAATGAATTTCTCGCGCCCCAGGTCGTGCCGCGAGATCTTCTGCGCGTCCAGCTGGCGTTCGACGACGATCTGCGTGGCGATGCCGGCGTGGTCGGTGCCGGGGATCCAGGCCGTGTTGTGGCCCAGCATGCGGTGGTAGCGCGTCAGGCCGTCCATGATGGTCTGGTTGAAGGCGTGGCCCATGTGCAGCGTGCCCGTCACGTTCGGCGGCGGCAGCTGGATGCTGAAGGACGGCTTGCCGGCGTCGAGCGAGGCGGCGAAGTAACCGCGCTGCTCCCACTCCTTGCGCCAGAATTGTTCAATGTCGGCGGGCTCGAAAGACTTGGCTAATTCCATGATTTGGCGTGTAAATGTGCGAAAACACCCATTATAGATGACCCGGCTGGGGCCGCGCCGGCGAAGGCGGCGTATTTTCGCCGCCCGCGGGCGCCGGGCGCCGGCGCCCGCGCGGAGACAGGGCGGGTTGGCGCATGCCGCGCCGCGCTCGCGGCGGCCCCGCGCGGGCGAATGGGGAGGGCGCTCTCCCTGTGTGCGCTACCGAACAGACGGCGCCGCCGCCCGGCGCTACAGTCCGCGTGAACAGGGCGCTGTGTTACCCTGTACCGTGGCGGCCATCGTTCAGGCGCCCCGTAATCACCCTAAACCGCCGGCCGACGACTGGACGCAGGAACCCCGATATGGCTGGTGCGCACGATCCGAATCAAAACCATCTTTTGGCCGCCATGCTCGACGCCGATTTCGCGCGTCTGGAGCCGCAGCTGGAATTGGTGCCCATGCTGCTCGGCGACGTGCTCTACGAGTCCGGCGGCAAGCTGCAGTACGTTTACTTTCCCACCACCGCCATCGTCTCCCTGCATTACCTGCTGGAGAACGGCGGCTCGTCCGAAATCGCCGGCGTCGGCAACGAGGGCGTGCTGGGCGTGTCCCTCTTCATGGGCGGCAACAGCACGCCCAGCCGCGCCGTGGTGCAGACGGGCGGCCACGGCTATCGCCTGCGCGCCCACCTGCTGATGGAGGAGTTCGACCGCGCCGGCCCGGTGATGCGCCTGCTGCTGCGCTACACCCAGGCGCTGCTGACGCAAATGTCGCAGACGGCCGTCTGCAACCGCCACCATTCGGTCGAGCAGCAACTGTGCCGCTGGCTGCTGCTGACGCTGGACCGCCTGCCCACCAATGAATTGACGATGACGCAGGAATTGATCGCCAACATGCTCGGCGTGCGCCGCGAGGGCGTCACCGAGGCGGCCGGGCGCCTGCAGGGCTACGGCTTCATCAGTTACCGGCGCGGCCACATCACGGTGCTGGACCGGGCCGGCCTGGAGGGCGACGTGTGCGAATGCTACGCCGTCGTCAAGAAGGAGTTCGCCCGCCTGTTGTCGGACGTGCGCCAGCGCCAAGGCGCGCGCGCCTGAGGGAAGCACATGCCGGCGCGGCGGCGCGCCGCCACCTTGTTTGAGCCGAGGCTTGCGCTCAATGTTCGTGAATCAAGGTTGGGAATACAATGCAAACGAAGAAAAAAAATCCGGCCGAGCGTCTGCTGACGCTGGGTTTCGGCGTCACCGTGGCGGCCCTGCTGGGGCTCGGCGTGGCCGTCTGGGTGGCCGGCGCGCAGATGCCGCTGTTCTGGGGCATCGAGGCCGGCATCGCCGCGCTGCTGGTGTTCCTGGCCGTGATGGTGCGGCGCGTGCGCCCGCTGCTGCACGGCGCCTCGGCCGAGGTGCCGCAGATTTTGCTGAAGGCCGGCGCGCTGCAGGACGCCATCTTCAACAGCGCCAACTTCTCCAGCATCGCCACCGACGCCCAGGGCGTGATCCAGATTTTCAACGTCGGCGCCGAGCGCATGCTGGGCTATGAGGCGGCCGATGTCGTCGACAAGATCACCCCGGCCGGCATTTCCGACCCGCTGGAGGTGATCGCCCGCGCCGCCGCCCTGAGCGTCGAGCTGGACACGCCAATCACGCCCGGCTTCGAGGCGCTCGTCTTCAAGGCCTCGCGCGGCATCGAGGACATCTACGAGCTGACCTATATCCGCAAGGACGGCAGCCGCCTGCCCGCCATCGTCTCGGTGACGGCGCTGCGCGACGCCGAGGGCCGGGTCATCGGCTACCTCCTGATCGGCACCGACAACACGGCGCGCAAGCTGGTCGAGGCCGAGCAGGCCCTGCTCGACCAGCGCCTGTGCGACCAGCAGTTCTACACCCGCTCGCTGATCGAATCGAACATCGACGCCCTGATGACGACCGACCCGCGCGGCATCATCAGCGACGTCAACCAGCAGATGGAGTTGCTCACCGGCTGCACCCGCGACGAGTTGATCGGCGCCCCCTGCAAGAACTATTTCACCGAGCCGGAGCGCGCTGAGGCGGCCATCGCCCGCGTGCTGCGCGAGGGCAAGGTCACCAATTACGAGCTGACGGCGCTGTCGCGCGACGGCAAGGAAACCGTGGTCTCCTACAACGCCAGCACCTTCCACGACCGCGACCGCAAGCTGCAGGGCGTGTTCGCGGCGGCCCGCGACGTCACCGAGCGCAAGCAGTTCGAGCACACGCTGCAGGAGAACAACGTCGAGCTCGAGGGCGCCAAGGCGACCGCCGAGAAGGCCAACCTGGCCAAGTCGGAATTCCTCTCGAGCATGAGCCACGAGTTGCGCACCCCCCTCAACGCCGTGCTCGGCTTCGCCCAGCTGATGGCCTCCGAGACGCCGCCGCCGTCCCTGCCGCAGCAGCGCTCGATCGACCAGATCCTCAAGGGCGGCTGGTATCTGCTGCGCCTGATCAACGAAATCCTCGACCTGGCGATGATCGAATCGGGCAAGGTGACGATGTCGCAGGAATCCATGTCGCTCAGCGACGTGCTGCAGGATTGCCAGTCGATGATCGAGCCGCAGGCGCAAAAGCGCGGCATCCTGATGCAGTTCCCGTCCTTCGACCATCCTTACTACGTGCACGCCGACCGCACCCGCGTCAAGCAGGTGATGATCAACCTGCTGTCGAACGCGATCAAGTACAACCAGGGCGGCGGCTCGGTCGTGGTCGAATGCGTGATGAGCGGCGCCAAGCGCGTGCGCGTCAGCGTCAAGGACACCGGCGCCGGCCTCAACGCCGAGCAACTGGCGCAGTTGTTCCAGCCCTTCAACCGCCTGGGGCAGGAGAACAGCACCGAGGAGGGCACCGGCATCGGCCTGGTCGTCACCAAGCAACTGGTCGAGCTGATGGGCGGCCTGATCGGCGTCGAAAGCGAAGTCGGCGTCGGCACCGTGTTCTGGGTCGAGCTGGACGCCTCGAGCGCGCCGGTGGTGGCGGCCGGCGGCGAACAGGCCGCCGCGCCGGCGCAGGACTTGACGGAGGCGCGCCGCACCCTGCTGTACGTGGAGGACAATCCGGCCAACCTGGCGCTGGTCGAGCAACTCATCGCCCGGCGCAGCGACCTGAAGCTGCTGACGGCGATCGACGCCCACCTGGGCATGCAACTGGCGCGCGCCTTCCGCCCGGACGTGATCCTGATGGACATCAACCTGCCCGGCATCAGCGGCTACGGTGCGCTCAAGCTGCTGCACGACGATCCCGTCACCGCGCACATCCCGGTCATGGCGCTGTCGGCCAACGCCGTGCCGCGCGACATAGAAAAAGGCCTGGAGGCGGGCTTCTTCCGCTACCTGACGAAGCCGATCAAGGTGCTCGAATTCATGGACGCCCTCGACCTGGCCCTGCACCACGCGGCCGAGCACGGCCTGGCCGACGCGACCGAGGTCGTCAAATGACGGCGCGCCTTGGCGCACCGACGATTTTTTTGGGAAGAATGTAATGTTGCAAGCATCCGAAATTCTGAACGCCAGCATCCTGATCGTCGACGACCAGGAAGCCAATGTCATGCTGCTCGAGCAAATGCTGCGCAACGCCGGCTACACGCGCATCAGCTCGAGCATGGAGCCGCGCGCCGTCTGCGCCCTGCACGCCGAGCACTGCTACGACCTGATCCTGCTCGACCTGCAGATGCCGGACATGGACGGCTTCGAGGTCATGGCGGCGCTGCGCGCGGCCGAGCCGGACGGCTACATGCCGGTGCTGGTCATCACGGCCCAGCCCGGCCATAAGCTGCGCGCCCTGCAGGCCGGCGCCAAGGATTTCGTCAGCAAGCCCTTCGACCTGGTCGAGGTGAAGACGCGCATCCACAATATGCTGGAGGTGCGCCTGCTGTACCGCAAGCTGGACGACTACAACAAGGTGCTGGAACAGACCGTGCTTGAGCGCACCGCCGAATTGCGCGAGAGCGAGGCGCGGTTCCAGCGCTTCACCGAGCTGTCCTCCGACTGGTACTGGGAACAGGACGCCGAGGGCCAGTTGACCAAACATTCCGGTCCGGTGCGGGAAATGCTCGGCTTGGGCGGCGACGCCCCGGCGGCGGGCGGCTGGAACCTCGCCGAGCGGGCCCAGCTGGACGCCAACATCGCCGCGCGCCGGCCCTTCCTCGACTTCGTCTACAGCCGCGTGCGGACCGACGGCGCGATCCAATACCTGCAGGTCAGCGGCGAACCGATGTTCGACGCCGGCAGCCGCTTCATCGGCTACCGCGGCATCGG
This sequence comes from Janthinobacterium sp., assembly GCA_025356595.1. Classification (GTDB taxonomy): domain Bacteria; phylum Pseudomonadota; class Gammaproteobacteria; order Burkholderiales; family Burkholderiaceae_D; genus Janthinobacterium. The sequence continues at coordinate 7,631 of JANXSQ010000223.1, forward strand.
CATGGATGTCAGCGAGCGCATGCGTCCGGACCAGGAACAGCAGCGTTTCCGCAGCGCGATGGACGCCATCGAGCAGGGCGTCTGCCTGCTCGACCCGACCAGCCTGCGCGTCATCGACGCCAACGACACGGCCTGCCGCATGTCCGGCTACAGCAAGCAGGAATTGTGCGCGCTCGACATGAGCGCCTTCGGCCTGGGCGACAGCGCCCGGTTGCTGAGCACCTTCAAGGAGCTGGTCGCGGGCGGCCCGGTGCATCTGCAAAGCGCCGAGCTGCGCCACAAATCCGGCACCGCGCTGGCGGCGGCGATCGACTGGCGCGCCGTCCAGGTGGCGGGCAAATGGGTCATCGTCGGCGTCATCCAGCAGCGCCGTCCGGCGGCGTAGCGGCCCGCCGCAGCCACTGCGGCCGGCCCGGCCGTCAGGCGCGCGCCGCCATGGCCGCCGTCAAGCCGGCCACATCCACCGGTTTCACGAAATAGGCGTCGAAGCCGGCCGCCGCGGCGCCGGCGCGGTCTTTGGGCTGTCCATAGCCGGACAGGCCGAGCAGCAGCAGCGCCTTGCCGCCGGCCGAGGCGCGCAGGGCCCGCGCGAATTCCAGGCCGTCCATCCCCGGCATGCCGATATCGCAGATGATCACATCGTAGGCCCGGCGGCCCGCCGCCGCCAAGGCGTGCGCGCCGTCGTGCGCGACGTCGACGCTGTGCGCGTCCATTTCCAGCAGCATTTGCAGCGCCGCGCAGGCGTCGGCGTTGTCGTCGACGAGCAGGATGCGCCGCGCCGGGCACATGGCGGCGGCGGCCGGCACCGCCGCCGCGTGGCCGGCCGCGGCGGCGCCGAGCAGCGGCAGGGTGACGCTGAACACGCTGCCCCCGCCCAGGCCCGGGCTGCTGGCCGTCACCGTGCCCCCGTGCATCTGGACGATGTCGCGGACGATGCTCAAACCAACGCCGAGCCCGCCTTCGGAGCGCGCCAGCGAGCGCGGGCCCTGGGTGAACAAGTCGAAGACGTGCGGCAGGACGTCGGCCGCGATGCCGGCGCCGTCGTCGCCCACCGTCACCTCGACATGCCGCCCCAGCGGCGTCGCGCGAATCCGGATGTGGCCATGGTCGGGCGTGAATTTGGAGGCGTTGGCGAGCAGGTTCGAGAACACCTGCGTCAGCCGCACATGGTCGCCGTCGATGTCCAGCGCTTGCGCCGGCGCCGCCACGCTGAGCAGTTGCCGGCGCACGGACAGGTGGGGCTGGATGGTCTCGACCGCCCGCTCGATCACGTCCGCCAGGCGGATGGGGTGGCGCAGCAGGGTGATCTTGCCGTTGCTGATGCGGGCCGCGTCGAGCAGGTCGTCGAGCAGGCGCGACAAATGGCCCACCTGGCGGCCGATGATGGCTTGCAAGCGGCGCAACTGGGGCGTGGCGCCGGGCGCCTGGCCGATCATCGCGGCGGCCACGCTGATCGGCGCCAGGGGATTGCGCAGCTCGTGGGGCAGCATCGCCAGGAATTCGTTCTGGCGCCGGTTGGCCGCCTCGGCGTCGTCGCGCATGGATTGCGCGTCGAGGGTGGCCAGCACCAGATTTTGATTGGCTTCGCGCAATTGCGCGATCGTGTTTTCCAGCGCCGCGCACTCCGCGGTGCGGATGCGCCGCTCCGTCACCTGGTCCCAGGGCGGGGGCGCGCCGCCGCGCGGCGCCGGCCCGCCGGCCGTTTTGCCGCCGGCGGCGCCGACGGCGCGGCCCAGCTTGGGCCAGGGCAAGCCGGCGCGGTCACGCGGCGCCATGCTCGCCTCCCCCTGGCGGAGCGAGCATGGCGCGCGGGTGGCCCGACAGGAGGCCGTCGAACGGCATCGGCCGGCCGTCGATTTCAATGCCCCGGTCGGTGATGACGTAGCGGCGCAGGTCGGTGCTGTGGGCGCTTTCGCGCACCTTGACGACGGTAATGACTTTGCTCAGGTGGCCCTCGATCTCGACGTAGCGCATGGCGATGATGGCGTCGACCAGGAAGGAGGTGTCGGCCTGGCTGAAGCGCATGTCGGTGAAGCGGTCCTCCATGCCGATGGTGACCAGGACGGTGACGTTCAGGCTGGCCAGGCTGGTCAGGATGCGGAACACGGATTCGCGGAAATCCAGCCGGCATTCGGGCGCCAGGTACAGGCCCAGCTCGGACAGCGAGTCGATGACGACGCGCTTGGCGCCGCTGCGCACGACCTCGCGCAGCAGGTCGTCGAGCATCTCCTCGACCGACAGATCGAGCGAGCGGCTCTCGATGGCGCTGACGCGGCCCGATTCGATCAATTGCCCCAGCACGGCGTTGCGCAGGACGGCGCTGCCCTTTTCGAAGCAGGCCAGCACGCCATTTTCGCCCAGGCGCGCGCCCTCGGCGAGGAAGGCCGCGCCGAGGATGGTCTTGCCCGAGCCGGACGGCCCCACCACCAACGCGGCGTGCCCCAGCGGCAAGCCGCCGAGCAGCAAATCGTCGAGTTCCGGAATGCCCATCGGGACGCGGCGGATCGGCTGCCCGGCCGGGGGGGCGCGGCACCCGTCCGCCTGCGGCGGCAACAGGCGCGGGTAGATGCACAGGCCGTCGCCGGTGATGCGGAAGGTGTGCAAGCCCGACAGATGGGCGTGGCCGCGCATCTTGACGACGCGGATCTTGCGCACCATCGAGTTTTGCTCGACGTGCTGGGACAGCGCGAACAGGCCGTCGGCCACCGTCATGATGGGGGTGGCCTCGGCCTCGGCCGGCGAATACTCGCCGATCAGGAAGGTCGTCGCCTGCCAGCTGCTCATGCGCGTGCCCAGTTCCTGGACGAAGTGCTGCAAATCGGCGACGCCCTCGTTGCCGCCCTTGGCGGTCTGGATCACCGAGCGGAAGGAGTCGACGAAGACCAGGCCGGGGGCGAAGGTCTCCACTTCCCGGCTGATGCGTTCGAGCACGCCGCCGAAGTCGCCCGCGCGCAGGTTCTCGGTCAGGTTGACGTAGCGGATGCAGCGGTCGACCTTGTCGATGTCGAAGAAGCTGTATTGCTGCTGGTAGCGCAGCATCTTCAGCGGCGGTTCGCCCAGCACGGTGAAGAACAGCGCTTTCTTGTCCGGGCGGGCCAGCGCGAACATGATCTGGTGCGCCAGCGTGGTCTTGCCGGTGCCCGGCGCGCCGGCGATCACGTTGAAGGAGAATTCGCTGAGGCCGCCGCCCAGCAGCGTGTCTAGTCCGGGCACGCCCGTCGGCTGGATTTCCAGGCTCACTTTATTGTGCATTTCTCTTTCCTTCAGGCGCATCTGCCCAGGCGTTGTGGAGAAACCGTGTCGTCAGCGCCGCCCCGATCAGGCCGGACAGCAGCCGGGAAAAGGCGTCCAACAGGGCGATGTTCGCCTTGCCCGCGTCGACCGGGTCGATGGACGAGAGGTTTTCCCGCAAGTTGAGGAGCAGGGCGGGGGCCGCTTGCCGCGGCTGGCTCGCCGTCAGCCATGGATATTCAGGGGCGACGAGCTGCAGCGCGCGTCCGTACAGGGCGCAGTAGCCGGCCTCGCCGATTAGCGGACTCAAGTGTTCAACCAAGCGTTCCCACGCGCGCAGCGCCTGCGCGGCGGGGTCGCCGTCGCTCGCCATCACAGCCAGTATCAAGCGCCGGCGCGTGTCGTTGTCTGTGTCCATTGCTGGCGGCTTGGCTAGGTCGGTCGTTCACTTGGGACTCTGTTGCGCCGGGCAATATGAGTTGGCTTGGCGGTATTTTGCATGGCCTCTTTATTGTGGGGCGCGGGAATTATTTATGATAAGCGGCATAAATTTTTTTGTCAAAGGAATGTAATTCATGGCTTAATTTTTAGTAATTTTATTTTCCTTGCAGATATTTCATGGAGGGATGCACATTCGGCGTTTTTCAGGCGAACTGATCGGAGCATGGAATGTTTTTATTGAAATCGCGGCAATATTTTTCTTTGTATATCGCATTGAAAACAATGACTTATATCTTTGTTTTATCAATTTCCATTTGAGTTTTATGGCCTTGCTTAAGGTGGATTGCCATCCGGATCATTTTCAGAATGAATCCCTTTCGGTATAAATATCAGCGGCAATTTCGGTGTTCGCCGGCTAACAGGCGGGCTCCGCCTGGACGCGCAGCATGATCGGGTGCACCGCTTGAAACGGTGGAATGGTTCGGCCGGACGCGCATCACACTAAGTTGCAATCCGATAGCAATATAAGATTGAGTTGTGCGATCAAAAAGGACTGCGGTGGAATGATTATGATGTGCGATTCCTTAACGCCAAGCGGCTCGAATTGATCGCCCTTTGCCGGGCCAAAGTGGCCCTCGGGCCCGAGCGCGCGGCTAAGTCCCCCATCGGAATACAGACCCTGGAGCGGAGCGCGCAGCCGATGCGCGGCCGCGACATTGCCGGCCCAGCCGGCGGCGCGCCCGCGGCGTCGGAGATAGGCATGGTGGCCGCCGCCGCCGGCGGCGAACTGTTGCGGTTCGGCTTCACGGTGGACCAGGTGGAGCACGATTACGGCGACCCGTGCCAGGCCATCAGCGACCCAATCCACCCAAGTTAAGGAAATTATGTGCGATTAAATCATTTATTATCAATATTATTAAATATATACTTGACATTGTATTAAAAGCGCGGCCGTCAGTGTGGATTTTTACTCCCGCTGCCTGCCATGTCCGTTCTGA
>JANXSQ010000332.1 GCA_025356595.1 Janthinobacterium sp.
CGGGGTCAGGTCTTGCATGTCATCATTCCGCGAAGAATGGTGACATGCAAGACCTGACCCCGATCTGTTTTGAGCGGTGTTATTGCGGCTGGGGGTCGTTGAGCGCAGCCGCCGGGAGCTGCGGCGCGGCTTTGAGCACGGGTTTGATTTTGACGAAGAGCACGGCGACGGCCGCGCACAGCATCAGCGCGCCCGCCAGGCGGATGACGTTTTCCGGATGACCTCCCAGCCAGGCGCGGTAGTACAGCGGTAGCGTGAAGATCTGGATGATCATCGGGATGACGATGAACATGTTGAAGATGCCCATGTAGACGCCGGTGCGCGCCGGTGGAATGCTGCCGGCCAGCATGATGTAGGGGTTGCCCATGATGCTGGCCCAAGCCAGCCCGACGCCGATCATCGGGATGAACAGCAGCGCCGGGCTGTGGATCAGCGGGATGCTCAGCATGCCGGCCCCGGCCAGCGCCAGGCAGACGCTGTGCATGGCTTTCGGGCCGTGGCGGCGCGTGAACGGCATCAGCGCGAAGGCGCCGAGGAAGGCGACGAAGTTGTAGAAGGCGCCGATCTGGCCGTTCAGCAGGCCGGCGTCGCGGAAGCCCTGCGAGGCCGGGTCGGTGGTGCCGTAGAGCGTCGCCGACAGCGACAGCATGATGTATTGCCAGTAGCAGAACATGGCGTACCACTGGAACAGTTTGACCCAGGCCAGTTGCTTCATCGTGTCCGGCATTTCGCGCAGCGCCACGCCGATGTCGCCCAAGGTGTGGCGCCAGCCCGGCGGCTTGGCGCGGATGTGCGCCACTTCCGCGTCCGTCAGCGGGTGTTCCGGCGTCGTCTTCAGGGTCCACAGCACCGAGGTGATCGAGAACACCGCGCCGACCATGAAGGCGGCGATGACGATGTGCGGGATGTGGCTGCCGTTGACGGCGTCCTTGTCCATCCCCAGCAGCACCAGCAGCGACGGCGCCAGGTAGGCCAGCGTCTGCCCCAGGCCGGTGAAGGCGCTCTGGGTCAGGAAACCCAGCGAGTGCTGCGTTTTGTCGAGCTTGTCGCTGACGAAGGCGCGGTACGGTTCCATCGTCACGTTGTTGGCGGCGTCGAGTATCCACAGCAGGCTGGCGGCCATCCACAGGGTCGGGCTGAACGGCATCGCCAGCAGGCCCAGACTGCACAGGATGGCGCCGATCAGGAAGTACGGCGTGCGCCGGCCCCAGCGGGTGACGGTGCGGTCGCTCATGGCGCCGATCAGCGGTTGCACGATCAGCCCCGTCATCGGCCCGGCCAGCCACAGGTAGGGCAGGCTGGCCTCGTCGGCGCCGAGGTATTTGTAGATCGGGCTCATGCTGCTTTGCTGCAGCCCGAAGCTGAACTGGATGCCGAAGAATCCGATGTTCATGTTGATGATCTGCCAAAACGACAGCAGCGGTTTGCGCGGCGTCGTGGTGTGGCCGGTGGTGTTCATGGCGGTCCCTTATGTTGTCGTTATTGTGGGGGAGCCCGAAAAAGCGTCGCGAGCGGCGCGGCTTCGGCGCGCCCCTACGGAGCCAGGGCGCGCCGCGCCGAAATTTCGCCGCACGGCGGGTTTTTCGAGGTTCCCTATGCTTTTATTCCGCGCGCTCGAGCCACAGCATAGCCCAGGGCTGCAGCGTGATGCGGCCGCAGCGCAGGTCGCCGCTCAGGCAGTCGGTCCAGGCGCCCGGCTCGAGCTGGTGGCGCGCTTCGCTGGCGCCGAAGTTCCCCAGGAAGAGGAAGCGCGGACCGCGCGCCAGCGCCAGCAACCCCGCTTGCCAGGTGTCGAGCAGCGCGCGCGGCGCGCCGGCGGCCAGTTCGGGGTGCTCGCGGCGCACCGCGATCATGCACCGCAAGCCCGCGTAGACCCGGCCGGCCAGGCTGGCGCCGTCGTGCCGAAGCGCCAGTTGCGCCTCGTCGAAGTCGGGCCGCTGCAGCCAGCGGCTGTCGATGGCGCGCTCGGGACTGGCGAGGAAGGAGTAGTCGTTGAGCATGCCCAGTTCGTCGCCCATGTACAGCACCGGCAGCGCGCCGAAGCACAGCGCCAGGCCGTGCAGCAGCAGCAGCCGGCGCAGCGCCTCCTGGCGCGCCGGTTCGTCGGCGGCGCGTTCGAGCCCGGCCAGCGAGGCGGCCATGCCGTTGCTGCCGTGCGCGGCGTGCGCGGCGCTGGTCTGGAAGGGCGCGCCGGCCGGGTAGCCGCCGTCGGCGCCGGCGAAGAAGTCGGAGATGCGCGCCAGCCGCGCGCCGGCGCCGTCGCCGGCCTCGCCGCGCAGCACGTTCCAGCCGATGTCGTCGTGGCAGCGCACGTAGCTGAGCCAACTGGCCGACGGCGGCAGCGGCGGCGTGGCGGCGATCACTTTGCGCAGCAAGCCGGCGTCCTGCTCGGCCAGCGCGCCCCAGGCCGCCGCCATCAGGCTGCTGTGGTAGGCGATGTGGCATTCGGGCGCGGCGGCGGCGCCGAAGTAGGCCGGCAGCAGCGGCGTCGGCACGATGGCCTCGGCCTTGAGCAGCACGCCGGGCGCGGCGATGTCGACGATGGCGCGCAGCGCCTGCAGCAGGCTGTGCGCCTCCGGCTGGTTCATGCAGTTACTGCCCTCGCGCTTCCACAGGAAGGCGGTGGAGTCGAGCCGGAACACTTCGACGCCGCGGTTGGCCAGCCCCAGCAGCGCTTCGGCGATGGCGCCGAACACGGCCGGGTTGGCGTAGTTCAGGTCCCACTGGTAGGGATAGAAGGTGGTCCAGACCCAGCGCCCCAGCGCCGCGACGTAGCTGAAGTTGCCCGGCGCCGCCTGCGGGAAAACCTGGCCCAGGGTGCGCTCGTGGCGCTGCGGCAGTTTGCGGTTGGGGAAGGTGTGGAAGTAGTCGAGCAGGGCCGGGTCGCCGGCCAGCGCGCCGCGCGCCCACGCGTGGTCGTCGGCGACGTGGTTGAGCACCATGTCCGAGCACAGGCTGATGCCGTTCTCGCGCAGTTGCGCCGTCAGCGCCTCGAGGTCGGCGTTGCTGCCCAGCGCGGGGTCGACCTCGTCGAAGCTGGCCACCGCGAAGCCGCCGTCGCTCTCGCCGGCGCGCGCGCGCAGGAAGGGCAGCAGGTGCAGATAGGTGACGCCCAGTTCGCGCAGGTGCGGGATGCGCGCCGCCACGCCGCGCAGGGTGCCGCCGAAGCGCTGCACGTAGGCGCTGTAACCGAGCATGTGCTGGCCGGCGAACCAGTCGGGCCGGGCGGCGCGCTCGGCGTCCAGCGCCAGCAGCGCCGGCGCGCGCGCGCCGTGCAGGCGCCCCACCGCTTCCATCAGATTGCCGAACCAGGAGTCGAAATCGGCGCGCCCGCCGTACAGGCCGGCCAGGCGCTCGTACAGCACCGGCGCGCGGTCGGCGTAGCGGCGCGCCGCCTCGGCGTGCAGGTGTTCGGGCATGGCCGCCAGCATGCGCTGCAGCGGGGGGAAGGTGGTAATCATGTTCAATGTGTCGGTCCGATGTGAATGCCGCTAAATGAGAAATGCGTGGATCGGCTTGCGCCCGCGGGCCAAGCCGATCCACCGAGCCCCCCCGTCCGGCGGGGGAACTTAGAACGCGTACTTGAGGCCGACTTTGACGGCGCGCCCGCTGATGGCGCGGGCGGCGTGGCCGTCGCTTTCGACTTCGGTGTAGCCTATGCGGTCGAACAGGTTGTTGGCGCTCAGCGACAGCTGGGCCTGCGGCGTCAGTTGGTAGTTGAGGAAGGCGTTGACGACGCGGTAGGCCGGCAAGATGATGGTGTGGGCGTCGTCGCCCCAGGACTTGCCGGTGCCGATCAGGCTGACGCCGAAGCTGGCGTCGCCCAGCTCGTAGCTTGGCGCGATCTGGTAGACCACGGCGGCCTGGCGCCGCGGCGTGTTGCCGATGATGGCCTCCTGGCCAGGCGCGGTGCCGGTGATTTTCGCCCGCGTGTAGGTCAGCCCGCCGTTGACGCGGAAGGCGCCGGCGCTGTACGCCGATTCCAGTTCGACGCCCTTGGCGTCGTAGCTGTTGGCGGTGCTGAGCTGGGTGGTGGCTTCGTAGTTGCTCTCCTTGGTCTTGGCCTGGAACAGCGTGGCGAAGACGCTGACCGGCCCCCTGCGCCACTTCACGCCGCCCTCGAGCTGCTTGACGGTGTTGATGCTGATCGGCGCGCTGCCGTCGAGCGGCGCGCCGAACAGGATGCGGTCGGCGTTGAAGGCGACGCCGTCGCTGGCGCGGGCGAACACGGCCAGGTTCCTGTCGAGCTTGTAGTTGCCGCCCACCGAGTAGGAGGTGTGGTCGATTTTATAGTCGACCGTTTGCACCGTCGCCGCCTCGTAGCGGGTGGCGGCGGTGGCGATGTTGGCCGTGCCGCTGGCGCGCTGGCGGTCTTGCCGCAGGCTGGCGTCGACGTTCAGGTCGCCGCGCTCGAGGCCCAGGTTCAGGTAGGGCGAGAGCAGTTTGTACTCCACGTCGACGGCGCGCGAGCAGCAGGCGCCGAAGGCCGGCCCGATCAGCCCCGGCGTGGCGCTGGCCGTCTGCAGCAGGGCCGGTTTGTCGCCCGTCGCCTGCATCAAGTATTCATTGAAGTTCCAGGTCAGGCCGAGCTTTTGCAGGGAGCTGTACAAACCCGCCGTGGCGGTCAGTTTGGCGCCGTCGAGCTGGAAGGTCTTGGCCAGCTTGGTGTCGCTGAGGGTGTTGCCGGCGTCGTCGATCGAGGTGTTGAAGACCACCGCCGAGAAGGCGCGGCCCTGGTAGGCCTGGCCCTGGTTCGGCCCGGTGGCGAAGATGTAGTTGCCGAGCGCGCCGTTGTTGGCGGCGAAGACGCCGATGAAGCGGCCCGAGTTCTCCGACTTGCGGAAATTCTCGCTCAGGGTCCAGCCCTCGCCCAGCTTGAACGAGGCTTCCAGGCCGAGCGCATTGCTGCGCACGCGCAGGCCGTCGTTGACGTCGCTCGACACATGGTTGTTGTTCTTGTCGAGCGTGACGTCGCGCACCCAGTACGGCGAGTAGAACGACACCGTGCGCGGATCGATGCCGGGGATCTCGGAAATGCGCTGGTTGCTGACCTGGACCGGAACCGGCAGCGCCGTCGGCGATTTGTCGTCGAGGTGCTTGAACGACAAGCGGATGAAACCGTTGTCCAGTTCGTGCGTGATGTTGCCGCGGATCTGGCCGCCCTCCTCGCTGTTGACGCCGGTCTTGCGCACGCCCTCGCCGCTGCGGTAGGAGCCGCCGATGAAGAAGCGGGTGCGCTCGGAGAGCGGCGCGCCGTAGTCGAAGTCGTAGCGGGTCTGGTCGTAGCCGAGGCCGCGGCTGATGCCGACGCTGCCGCCCTTTTCCGTGCCGGTCTTGCTGATGAAGTTGATGATGCCGCCCGGCGAATTGCTCGCCAGCGTGGAGGCGGAACCGCCGCGCACCACCTCCAGGTGGTCGAGCGTGCCATCGATTTTGACGTAGCTGTCGGGCGTGATGAAATTGAAGTCGCCCGATTGCAGCACCGGCAAGCCATCCTCCTGGATCTGCACGTAGCGCGAGCCGCCGGCCGAAATCGGCACGCCGCGCACGGTGATGTTGGCGTTGCCTTCGCCGCCGGAGGCCTCCGCGCGCAGGCCGGGCACGGCGCGCAGCACGTCGGCGGCGCTGCTGGGCGCCGTTTGCAGCATCGTGCTCAGCTCCATGGTGCTCACCGAGACGCTGGATTTCATCTTCGAGGCGCCGCCGGTGGTGCCGGTGACGACCACCCTTTCCATGTTCAGGCCGTCGGCGGCTGGCGCGGCGCCGGCCTGGGCGTCCTGGGCGTGGGCGGCGCCCATGTGCAGCAGGGCGATGGCGACGGCTGCGGCCATGCGGCCGGGTTGGGCGTGGGGTGTGTTCATACTCTCCTCCAGTTGGTCTGTCGCCGCGTCAGGGGCGGCGACTGTTGGGCCTTGGCCGGGGCGCGCAAAACCGAACTGTCCGTCTTGTCGCTGCGCCGGCTGGGCAGGTACGCCATTATTCATCGAATAAGAATTTATTGCAATCGATTGCAAACGTTGCGAGCAACATATTTTCCGTCCTGTTTTTTTCGAAAAAACAACGGAATTTACCTATGAAAAAATGCGGGTTTGCGGCCAAATTGCGACCGGATTCGTGCTGCATCGCAGCATAAATATTTGTTTTTTTTGAATTTAATGCAATCGGTTGTAGCGGAGTGGAAATGCAACAACAAGGCGACGGAGCGGGACCGGAGCGGATACAGGACAGTGCGCCCCGACGGCTCCGGCCACCGTGTTAGCAGGTGGTTTTAGCGGCCTCGCCGGCCGTTTCGCCGGCGCCGCTGGTGGCGCGCACCACCAGCTCCGTCGCCAACTGGCGCGAGACGGCGGGCGCGCCATCGACCAGCGCCAGCAGCGCCTCCACCAGCGCCCGCCCGGCCGCGCGGATCGGCTGGCGCACGGTGCTCAGCGGCGGGTGGAAGTAGCTCGACAGTTCGATGTCGTCGTAGCCGACCACGGCCACGTCCTCGGGCACGCGCATGCCGTGCCGGCGCAAGGCGTTGATGGCGGTCATGGCCAGCAGGTCGCTGCAGGCGAACACCGCGTCGAAGGGCACGCCGCGGCGCAGCAGCTCATCGACCGCCTCGGCGCCGCACTGCGGCAGGAAGGCCGCCGCCACGTGCAACTGCGCGGCGGCGGCCATGCCGGCCGCGGCCAGCGCCTCACGGTAGCCCTGGTGGCGCTGCGCCACCTCGGGCAGCTTGGTGTCGCCGAAAAAGGCGATGTCGCGGCGGCCGCGCGCGATCAGGTGCTCGGTCGCCAGGCGGCCGCCGGCCGCGTTGTCGCCGCCTATGGTGCAGTACAACTGCTGCGGCAGTTGCGCGCCCCACACGACGATGGGCACGTGGCGCGCCGCCAGTTGGTTGAGCTGTTCGTGGTGGCGCCACTGGCCGATCAGGATGACGCCGATGACGCGGCCGCTGTCGAAAGCCTGGGCGGCGGCGTCCAGCGTTTCGGCGTCCACCCGCGACAGCAACATGTCGAAGCCCTGCTCGGTGAGGGCGTCGGCCAGGCTGCCCAGCATGCTCAGGAAGAAGGGGTCGGACAGGTGCTGCGGCGTGCGCGAGTCGTAGGGCACGACCACGCCGACGGTGCGGTTCTGCTTCAGGCGCAGGTTTTGCGCGCCGCTGTTGATCGAGTACTTGAGCGAGCGCGCCAGTTCGAGGATGCGGGTGCGCGTCTCCTCGTTGACCAGCTTGCTGCCGCTGAGGGCGCGCGAGACGGTCGAGGTGGAAACGCCGGCCAGACGGGCGATGTCGGCCATCTGCAGGCGTTGCCGGGCCTTCTCGCCGGGATTCTTGTGCATGGGTGGCGCGCTTACTGCGGCACGGTGTCCTTGAACGAGGCGCGTTCGGCCAGTTTGTCGTACAGCTTGGCCAGGTTGGCGTAGTCGCCGCGCCAGTCGATTTCCGGGAAGCGGAAGCTGAGCCAGCCCAGCGCGCAGCCGACGGCGACGTCGGCCAGCGTGTAGTGGATGCCGGTGCAGTAGGCGGCCTCGCCGAGGCGCTGCGACAGCGCCGCCAGGCCCAGGCGCACCTTGCTCATCTGCCGCTCGACCCAGGCTTCGCTTTGCTGCTCGGGCGGGCGCTGGGTGCGCTCCAGGCGCACCAGCACGCCGGCGTCGAGGACGCCGTCGGCCAACGCCTCCCAGCACTTGATGTCGGCGCGCTGGCGGCTGTTGCCGTTCGGCGGCAGCAGCTTGCACACCGGCGTCAGCGTGTCGAGGTACTCGACGATGACGCGCGAGTCGAACAGCGCGCTGCCGTCCTCCATGATCAGGCAGGGGACCTTGCCCAGCGGGTTGGCGAGCTGGATTTTGGTCTCGGGCACCCAGACGTTTTCCAGTTCGTAGACATAGTCGAGTTTTTTCTCGGCCAGCACGATGCGGACTTTTCGGACATACGGGCTGGCGAGGGAGCCGATCAGTTTCATAGACGCTTAGAGTAGAAGATTGGATGGCAGTATAACATCGGCGCCGCCGCGCCGGCGCGGCGCCGGGCGGCGCTGTTGCTTCCCGGTCGGATGCGCCGGGGCGCCGCCGCGGGGTGGTAAAATCCTCCTTTGCGCTGCCACCGCCCCGCCCGCGCGCGCGGCCATGCGACCACCCTTTCCTTAACTTGCGTCCGCTCCCATGACCTCTACTACTCCCTATTCCACGCTGTCCGCCCTGTCGCCGCTGGACGGCCGCTACGCCAGCAAGACCGACAAGCTGCGTCCCATCCTGTCCGAGGCCGGCTTCATGCACAACCGCGTGAAGGTGGAGATTTCCTGGCTGCAGGCGCTGTCGCAAGCCGGTTTCGCCGAGATCAAGCCCTTCTCGGCCGCCGCCAACGCCCACCTCGACAAGATGGTGGCCGACTTCACCGAGGCCGACGCGGCCCGCATCAAGGAAATCGAAGCGGTCACCAACCATGACGTCAAGGCGGTCGAGTACTGGCTCAAGGAACAGGTCAAGGACGTGCCGGAACTGGTCGCGGCATCGGAGTTCATCCACTTCGCCTGCACCTCGGAAGACATCAACAACACCTCGCACGGCATGATGCTGAAGGCCTCGCGCGACGCCGTCATGCTGCCGGCCCTGCAGGGCCTGATCGCGCGCCTGACGGAACTGGCGCACGACAACGCCGACGTTTCGCTGCTGGCGCGCACCCACGGCCAGGCGGCCAGCCCGACCACCCTGGGCAAGGAGATGGCCAACGTCGTCGCCCGCCTGCAGCGCGCCGTGAAGCGCATCGCCGAGGTCGAGATCCTCGCCAAGATGAACGGCGCCGTCGGCAACTACAACGCCCATCTGTCGGCCTATCCCGACTTCGACTGGCCGGCGTTCTCGCAGGCCGTCATCGAGCAGCGCCTCGGCCTGAGCTTCAATCCCTACACCATCCAGATCGAGCCGCACGACTACATGGCCGAGCTGTTCGACGCCTTCGCGCGCGCCAACACCATCCTGCTCGACTTGAACCGCGACATCTGGAGCTATGTCTCGCTGGGTTACTTCAAGCAAAAAACCAAGGCCGGCGAGATCGGTTCCTCGACCATGCCGCACAAGGTCAACCCGATCGACTTCGAAAACTCGGAGGGCAATCTGGGCCTGGCCAACGCCGTGCTCAAGCATCTGTCGGAAAAACTGCCGGTCTCGCGCATGCAGCGCGACCTGACCGATTCGACCGTGCTGCGCAACATCGGCGTCGGCCTCGGCTACACCCTGCTGGCCTACGACAGCTGCCTGCGCGGCCTGAACAAGCTGGAAGTGAACCACGCGCGCATGGCGCAGGACCTGGACGCGACCTGGGAAGTGCTGGCCGAGCCGGTGCAGACGGTGATGCGCCGCTACGGCATCGCCAACCCGTACGAGCAGTTGAAGGAACTGACGCGCGGCAAGGGCATCTCGAAGGACGCGCTGCAGGAGTTCGTCAACGGCCTGGCCATTCCGCAGGACGCCAAGGACTTGCTGCTGGCGATGACGCCGTCGAACTACATCGGCATCGCCGCGCAACTGGCGCGCGCGATCTAACTCGCCGCCCGGCCGGCGGCGGCGGCGCGGATCCGCATCCGCGCCGCCGGCGTCCTGGCTGCGCGACGCGGCCCCGCCCGCGCGGCGGGTTTTCCCGCCGCCACCGGCACGGATCGCTTTTCTTTGGTAGTATTAGTTCTAATACGTACTATATATCGGAAAGCCATCCATGCCACGCTACACCAAAACCGCCATGCTGCTGCACTGGCTGATCGCCCTGCTGATCGTCGCCGCCTTCGGCCTCGGCCTGGTGATGACCGACATCCCCGGCATCACACCGACCAAACTCAAATACTTTTCCTGGCATAAATGGCTGGGCGTGACGGTGCTGGCCATGGCCGCGCTGCGCCTGCTGTGGCGCCTCGGCCATCGGCCGCCGGCGCCGCCGGCCAGCATCCCCGTCTGGCAAAACAAGGCCGCCGAGGCCATGCACCTCGCCCTCTACATCCTGATGTTCGCGGTGCCCCTGTCCGGCTATTTCTACACCCTGTCGGCCGGCATTCCGGTGGTCTACCTGGGCCTGTTCCAACTGCCCGTCTTGATCGCCGCCAATCCGGAACTTAAGCCGGTCTTAAAAGAAGTCCATTACATTCTGACCATGAGCATGGTCGCCGCCGTCGTCGCCCACGCCCTGGCCGCCCTGAAGCACCACTTCATCGACCGCGACGACGTCTTGAAACGCATGCTGCCTTAATCCACACGACCGGAACCCAACCATGAAAATCACCCAACGCGTTTTACTCGCCTCCCTGCTCGGCCTGTCCCTGGCCGCCGGCGCCGCCACCCTGCTGAAGACCGACACGGCCAAGAGCAGCGTCTCGGCCGTGTTCAAGCAAATGAACGTGCCGGTCGAGGCGAAGTTCAAGAAGTACAACATCGTCATCGACTACAACGCCGCCGCGCCGGACGCCTCGAAGGCGACGGTGGATATCGACACCGCCAGCCTGGACGTGGGCGACGCGGAAATGAACAAGGAAGTGGCGAAGAAGGAATGGTTCAATTCGGCCCAGTTCCCGAAAGCGACTTTCGTCTCCAGCGCCATCAAGGCGGCCGGCGCCGGCAAGCTGAACGTGACCGGCAAGCTGAGCATCAAGGGCAAGACGGCCGACGTCAGCTTCCCCTTGACGGTGAAGACCGAAGCGGGCAAGCAGGTGTTTGAGGGCGCGCTGCCGATCAAGCGCCTGGCCTTCAACATCGGCGAAGGCGAATGGAAAGACACCGGCATGGTCGCCGACGAGGTGACCATCAAGTTCCACGTCACCGCCGCACCGTAAACGCCCCCCACCCCACCCAAGGAGAGTTATGAAATTATCCCACCTGATCGTCGCCGTGCTGGCGGCGGGCGCCACGTCCGCCTACGCGGCCGACACCTACAATATCGACCCCACCCACACCTACCCGAGCTTCGAGGCTGACCACATGGGCCTGTCCGTGTGGCGCGGCAAGTTCGACAAGACCTCGGGCACCGTCACGCTGGACCGCGCCGCCAAGACCGGCACGCTGGACATCAAGATCGACGCCGCCTCGATCGATTTCGGCTTCGACAAGATGAACACGCACGCCAGGTCGGACGCCATGTTCAACGTCGAGAAATTCCCCTCGGTGAGCTACAAGAGCCGCTCCTTCACCTTCGTCGGCGACAAGCTGGTGTCGGTCGACGGCGAGCTGACCCTGCTGGGCGTGACCAAGCCGGTGCAACTGACGGTCAACAAGTTCCGCTGCATCATGCATCCGCGCCTGAAGCGCGAAGTGTGCGGCGCCGACGCCACGGCCGAATTCAAGCGCACCGATTTCGGTCTGAACTACGCCACGCCGGCGTTCGCGCCGGAAGTCAAGCTGGCCATCCAGGTCGAAGCGATCAAGGCCGACTAAGCCGACTCGGCCGCCGCGCCGCGTCCCCGACGGCCCCCGCGCCCCGCCATCCTTGGCGGAGCCGGGGGCCGTCGGCGTTGGCGCGCATGCCGGGGAGAATGTTCGCTCGCGCACCGACGCGCCGCGCGCCGCGCACTAGGATGGTGCTACCGGCGGATGCGCCGCCGGCGGCCTGGAACGGGAGCGACATCATGGGTTGCATAATCTGGATGGTGGTGGGTGGCAGCATGGGCTGGCTGGCCAGCATGCTCATGCTGGGCGACACGCAGGACGGGATCTTCCTCAACATCGTCATCGGCATCCTCGGCGCCTTCCTCGCCGGCCTGCTGCTGGCGCCGCTGTTCGACGGCGCCAGCATAGCCGCCGACGACTTCAGCCCGCTCTCGCTGCTGGTCTCGCTGCTGGGCGCGAGCGCGGCGCTGACCCTCGCCACGCTGCTGCCGCGCGACCGCCTGCCGTAGCGGCGCCGCGCCGGGCCGGCGCTGCATATTGATTGGATATCGCCGCCATCCCGGCCGCTCTTTGCGTCGAGATTTTCATTTGATAACATTATCTCTTTAAACTGTTTCCACGGCGCTCAAGAGCGCGCCGGCGCCCGCCTGCGGCGGCGAAATTATGATTGACTATTGAGGATTCGATAAGGATACTCTAGGTCGCCCGCTGAGATCATCACTGGGCGCCATCCCTCTATAGACTTCCTCTCATAAGATCATAACTCGAATGAAAAAGACACTCATCACGCTCGCCATCCTGAGCAACGTCGCGTACGCCGACGAAGGCATGTGGATGCCGCAGCAGCTGCCACAAGTAGCCAAGCAATTGAAAGAAGCGGGTCTCAAGCTGGACCCGGCCGCACTCACCAAACTGACCGAATTCCCGATGGGCGCCATCGTCAGCCTGGGCGGTTGCTCGGCCTCCTTCGTCTCGCAACTGGGCCTGGTGGCGACCAACCACCATTGCGTCTACGGCAGCGTGGCGCACAATTCGACCAAGGAAAACGACCTGCTGGCGAACGGTTTCCTGGCCAAGACCTTTGCCGATGAACTGCCGGCCGCGCCGGGCAGCCGCATCTTCGTCACCAAGGAAGTGCGCAATGTCAGCGAGCAAGTCATCAGCGCCGAAGTCGCAAAACTGAGCGGCAAGAAACGCAGCGACGCAATCGAAAAGAACCAGAAAGCCATCGTCGCCGAGTGCGAAAAAGACGAAGGCCACCGCTGCACCGTGTCGGCCTACTACGGCGGCCTGGAGTTCTACCTGATCAAGCAACTGGAAATCCGCGACGTGCGCCTGGTGCACGCGCCTCCGGCCGGCGTCGGCAAGTTCGGCGGCGACACCGACAACTGGATGTGGCCGCGCCACACCGGCGACTACGGCTTCTACCGCGCCTACGTCAGCAAGGACGGCAAGGCCGCCGACTTCAGCAAGGACAACGTGCCCTACGTGCCGAAGATGTCGCTGAAGCTGGCCAAGGAAGGCGTCAAGGAAGGCGACTTCGTCATGGCGCTGGGCTACCCGGGCCGCACCAACCGCCACCGCCTGCCGTCCGAAGTGGCCTACACCTTCGACTGGAACTACCCGGCCTTCGTCAAAGCGTCCGGCGAGAACCTGGCGATCATCGCGCGCGAAACCAAGGACAACAAGGACACCAGCCTGAAGTACGCGGGCCAGGTCGCCGGCATCAACAACTACTACAAGAACCGCCAGGGCATGCTCGATTCCTACGCCGGCAGCGACTTCCTGGCGCGCAAGACGCGCGAGCACGAAGAGCTGAAAGCCTGGGTCAACGCGAGCCCGGCGCGCAAGAAGGAATTCGCCGCCGACATCGGGCAGGTCGAGAAGCTGATCGCCGAGCGCGACGCCGACGGCAAGCGCGATTTCTTCCTGGCCTACTCGCAACCGCGCCTGCTGAACACGGCGCGCTCGCTGTACCGCCTGGCCAATGAATCGACCAAGCCGGACGCCGAACGCAAGGCCGGCTACCAGGTGCGCGATTTGCCGCGCTTCAAATCCAGCGTCGCCGCCGTCGAGCGCAGCTACGATGAAAAAGTCGACAAGGCCCTGGTCTTGAACAGCCTGAGCAAATACGCCGCCCTGCCGCAGGCGCAGCGCCGCGCCAGCTTCGACGCCGCCATCGGCATCAAGGATGGCATGACGACGGCGCAACTGGCCGGCGCCCTCGACACCCTGTACGCCGGCAGCAAGCTGGGCGACATGGCCGAACGCGCCGCCTGGCTGGAGCGCAAGCCGGAAGAGTTCAAGGCCAGCAAGGACAGCTTCATCCAGGCCGCCGTGGCGATGTATGAGCCGGGCCTGAAACTGGAAGCCGAGGAAGAGGAATTGGGCGGCAACATCCAGCAATCCTACGCCAACTACATGAAAGCGAAGATCGCCTACATGAAGAGCAAGGGACAAGCCGTCTACCCCGACGCCAACAGCACCCTGCGCGTCACCTTCGGCCGTATCGCCGCGCGCGACCACGGCGCCGACGGCACCACCTGGACCGCCTTCACCACCGTCAACGGCGTGGCCGCGAAAGCCACCGGCGCGGGCGAATTCAACGCCCCGGCGGCGCAACTGGCGGCGATCAAGGCCAAGGACTTCGGCAAGTACGCCGACGCCAAGCTGAAAACCGTTCCGGTCGACTACCTGGCGACGCTCGACATCACCGGCGGCAACTCCGGTTCCGCCGCGCTCAACGCCAAGGGCGAGTTCATCGGCCTGGCCTTCGACGGCACGCTCGATTCGATCATCGCGGACTGGGACTACAACAAGGCCAACTCCCGCTCGATCCAGGTCGACCTGCGTTACATGTTGTGGAACATGAAACACATCGACAAAGCCGGCAATCTGCTGAAAGAAATGGGCGCCGAGTAAGCGTCCTGCTTGCGCCCCCACGCGGGGCGCAGCGAACAGAGCCGCGCCTTCGGGCGCGGCTTTTTTTTCGTCCGCGCGGCGCGGTCGACGCCGGGCCCTAGCGCTTCCTGGCCTTGAACGGGTACACCTCGTCGCGCCGCAGGTAGTTGATGACGCCGTCCGCCGCCGTCTCGACGCCCAGCAGGCGGCCGCCGTCCGGGTGCAGCAGGGCCAGGTCGGCGCCGGGCAGACGGCGCGGGATGGCGGCGCTGTCGCCGCGCTGCATGCTGTCGCCGCTCAGGTAGATGCGGTAGGCCGCGCCCTTGCCGTCGCCGATGTCGAGCATGGCGTCCATCGTCCCGGCCGGCAGCAGCGCGGCGCCGGCGCGGCCGGGCAGCGCCGTCAGGCGCAGGCGGGCCGCGCCCTTGTTGACATGGATCGCGTCCCAGGTTTCCATGATGTACAGGTTGCGGAAACCGAGGGCCCGCAGGGCGAGCGCGCTCTGGCCGGTGCAGACGATGGGCGTGGCGCGCGCCAGGTTCTGGCGCGCCAGGCGCTCGATGTGGCCGGGGTGGAAATGCGACAGGACGACCAGGTCGACGGCCGGCGGCGGCTCCGGCAGCGCGGCCGGATCGCTGAAGATCGTCAAACCCTGGTAGCGGATGAGGACGCCGCGCTCGCCGCTGAATTGCAGGCTGCCGGACAGGCGCGGCGGCGGCGCCGCCCGCTCGGCCGACAGGCGCAGCGTGTAGCGCGGCCCCGCCGCGCCCGCCCCCGCCGCCTGCCCCTGCGGCGCCGCAACGCCGCCGGCGTGCAGCAGCGCCAGCAGGGCCGGCAAAGCGAGCCGCCCGCGGACACGCCCGATCAGCTGGTTTTTCATCGCGCCCCCACCCGAGGAGAGGAAAACCCTACTCATAGCACGCGCCGCGCCGCGCCTCCATGAAGCGCGTCAAAGGCCGGGGCCGGGTGCTACAATTGGCCCCTCGACGGCCCCTTACCCAGCGCGCCGTCCTAGCCCTCTAGACCCAAGACCGCTATGCAAGCAGACATGCGCACGACCTACGAACTCGGTAACAAAAACCAGACCACGACCTGGCTGGAATGCATCAATTTCTACAAGACACTGGCGGCCCGCTTCCCTCAGGTACTACGCTTCGAGCAGATCGGCGTCTCCGATTCGGGCGTGCCCATCCACGCCGGCGTGGTCAGCGCCGACGGCGTCTTCCAGCGCGAGCAGATCAAGCGCGAAGGCCGGCCCGTCTTCTTCAACAACAACGGCATCCATCCGGGCGAACCGGAAGGCGTCGACGCCTGCATGGCGCTGGTGCGCGACCTGTGCTTCGAGCCGGCGCGCCTGGCCGCGCTGGGCCGCACCGTGCTGCTGTTCGTGCCGATCTATAACGTCGACGGCTGCCTGAACCGCGCCGACAGCTCGCGCGTGAACCAGGACGGCCCGGAGCAGTTCGGCTTCCGCGGCAACAGCCGCCACCTCGACCTGAACCGCGACTTCATCAAATGCGACAGCCTGAACGCCAAGG
The DNA here is from genome assembly GCA_025356595.1 of Janthinobacterium sp. Taxonomy (GTDB): domain Bacteria; phylum Pseudomonadota; class Gammaproteobacteria; order Burkholderiales; family Burkholderiaceae_D; genus Janthinobacterium. The sequence continues at coordinate 15,795 of JANXSQ010000332.1, forward strand.
TCTTCAACCAGTTGCTGAGCAGCTGGGACCCGGACGTGATGGTCGACACGCACACCTCGAACGGCGCCGACTACCCGTACACGATGACGCTGATCCACACCCAGGCCGACAAGCTGGGCGGCGAGCTGGGCGCCTTCCTGCGCCACACCATGCTGCCGCACATCTTCGCCGAAATGGCGGCCAGCGGCTGGCCGACCTGCCCCTACGTCAACCCGGTCAAGGACAGCCCCGACCACGGCATCGCCGAATTCCTCGAAGTGCCGCGTTTTTCCACCGGCTACGCGGCGCTGCACCACGTGATCGGCTTCATGCCCGAGACGCACATGCTGAAGCCCTTCGCCGACCGTTACGCGGCGATGCGCGCCCTGGTCGAGGTGACGCTGGCCTTCACGGTGGAGCATGGCGAAGCCATCGGCCGCCTGCGCGCCGCCGCCCGCGAGCAGGACAAGCAAAGGACGCGCTGGCCGGTGAGCTGGAAAATGGACGAGATGAATCCGTCCACCTTCCGCTTCAAGGGCTACGCGGCGCGCTACACGCCCAGCGAGCTGGGCGACTACACGCGCCTGTCCTACGACCGCGACGCGCCGTGGGAACGCGACATCGCCTACTACAACAACTTCGTGGCCGACGTCGTCGTCGCCGCGCCGACCGCCTACATCGTGCCGCAGGCCTGGCGCGAAGTCATCGAGCGCCTGCAATGGAACGGCGTCGAGATGCGCCGCATCGAGGCGGAAACGACCGTCCAGGCGCAGGTCTACCACATCGCCTCGGTCGGCTCGCGGGCGCAGGCCTATGAAGGCCATATGTTCCACGACGAAATGGCGCTGGAGCGCCGCGGCGCCAGCGTGGTGGTGCGCGCCGGCGACTACTACATCCCGCTGAACCAGGCCAAGGCCCGCTACGCCGTCGAGACGCTGGAACCGCAGGCGCACGACAGCTTCTTCCGCTGGGGTTTCTTCAACAGCGTGCTGGAAAAGAAAGAGGCCTACTCCGACTACGTCTTCGAGGACATGGCGCTGCAACTGCTGCGCGAAGAGCCGGCCCTGGCGGCCAGCTTCGCGCAATGGAAGGCCGCGCACCCCGAGCTGCTGGCCGACCAGGAGCGGGTGCTCAACTTCATCTTCGAGAACTGCCAGCGCTTCGCCGAGCCGGAATGGCGCCGCTACCCGGTGCTCTCCATCGTCTGAGTCTGACACCGAACCAGTTCATGGCGTGAAGCGGCGGCCGGCCCAAGCGGTCCGGCCGCCGCTCCCTGCCCGCGTCTGACAGCCGCAGCGGCGTTCACGCGGCGCGATGTGCCGCGCGCGTTTCTTTTCCATGGCCGGGGCGCCGACGCCCCGCCCAGCAAGGACCCTATCCATGCATTACGCCCTCAATCCGCGTACCTTTTTGTACAGCCATTATTTCCACCTGGGGCTGCGCTTCGCCATCGGCCTGGTCGCCATCACCCTCATCACGCTGCGCCTGAGCGACAGCGCCACCGCCATGACGGTCTGCATCGGCGCCCTGTGCACGGCGCTGATGGACATGCCCAGCCCGCTGCGCCACAAACTCAACGAAATGCTCGCCTCGGTGCTGCTGTGCAGTGCCGTGACGCTGCTGATCAGCCTCGCCGGCCCCATCCACTGGCTGCTGCTGACCCTGTTGGTGCTGATCAGCTTCCTGGCCAGCATGATGGTGGTCTACGGCAAAAAATCCATGCCCCTGCAACTGGCCGCGCTGTTCATCATGACCATGTCGATGGAGCATGAAATGACGCCGCGCCAGTCCTTCCAGCACGCCGCCCTGTTCATGGCCGGCGGCCTGGCCTACCTGGCCTATTCGATGGCCGTGTCGTGGCGGCTGCGCCACCGCATCAAGCAGCAGGTGCTGGCCGAGGCGCTCTTCGAACTGGCCGCCTACATCGACATCAAGGCCGACTTCTACGACACGCGCTACAACCTCACCGAGCAGTTCAACAAGCTGGTGCGGCAACAGAGCCTGCTGGCCGACCGCCAGCAAGCCTCGCGCGACCTGATCCTGCGCAGCCACGAAAACAGCAAGGACGCCATCGTCGTCCAGGTCCACGTCTGCATGCTCGACCTGTATGAAATGATCCTGTCGACGCACACCGACTACGCCCAGTTGCGCGCCCACCTGGCCGATTCGCCGGTGCTCGCCTCGCTGCGCGAGCTGGCCTACAAGGCGGCGCGCGACATCGAGGCGGTCGCCTACGCGGTCACGCGCAAGCGCGCCGCCTACGCCGCCATCGACTACGCGCGCGAATGGCAAGCCATCGAGGACGAACTGGCCAGCCTGCAGCGCCGCGGCGCGGCCGGCGAAGCGACCCAGGAGGCGCTGGCCGTGCTGCGCGCGCAGCGCAACAAGATCCGCGCCATCCTCAACATGATCGCCGAGCTGCACCTGTCGACGCAGAGCGTGTACGCGGCCACGCCCTTCTGGAGCGGCGCCGACATGGCGCCCTTCCTGTCGCAGCAAAAATACGAGCTGCAGATGCTGCTGTCGAACCTGCGCCTCGACTCGCCCGTGTTCCGCTTCGCGCTGCGCGTCGCCATGGCGATATCGACCGGCCTGCTGATCGCCGGCTTCCTGCCCTACGCGGCGCACAGCTACTGGATCGTGCTGACCATCATCATCATCCTGCGCCCCACCTTCAGCATGACCAAGCAGCGCCGCAGCGACCGCATCATCGGCACCGTCATCGGCTGCGTGGTGACGGCCGTGGTGATCAAATTCATCGCCAACGAAGCCGTGATCCTGGCCATCCTGTTCCTGGCGACGGTGGCCACGCCGACCTTCATCTACCTGCGCTACCGCTACGCCGCCATCGCCGTCAGCATCATGATCCTGCTGCAGATGCACCTGGTCGCGCCGGGCAACGCCAACCTGATCACCGAGCGCCTGATCGACACCTTCATCGGCGCCGCCGTGGCCAGCGTGTTCAGCTTCGTGCTGGCCAGCTGGGAGTACCAGAGCCTGCCGCGGCTGATCCGCCAGGTGCTCGACGCCAACCTCAGCTACATGGAGGCCAGCTTCGCCCTGCTGCAGGACAAATGCGCCAACGACTTCCCCTACCGCATCGAGCGCAAGCGCCTGATGGACAGCCTGGCGGCGCTCAGCTCGGCGCTGGTGCGCATGCTCGACGAGCCGGCCAGCAAGCGCCGCTCGGTGGAGGACATCAACCTGTTCATCGTGCAGAACTACCTGCTGGTGGCGCACGTGGCGGCGCTGCGCGCCATCCTGCGCCGCCACGCCAGGGAACTGCCGGCGCAGGCCGTCAACGCCCTGCTGGCGCACAGCCACGCGCAGGTCTGCCACACCCTGTCGACGGCGCTGGGCGGCGCGCCGGCCGCGCCGGCCGACGCCGCGCCACAGGCCGACGCCGGCGGCTGGTCCGGCTGGCCGCTGGTGCAGCGCCGCGTGCGCCTGCTGCAGGCCGACGCCGACAAAATCCTCGTCCACAGCGCCGCCATCGTCCACGCCGCCTGACCCTCGACAAAACCGGGCAAAACCGGAGACAGACCACGATTTACGAGCAATTGTTTCTTCGAAATCGTGGTCTGTCCCCGGTTTTGTTTTGCGCTATCAGGAAAATAACGTTAGCATCCCAGCCACGAACCTCCGCCCGCCCGCGCCGGAGACCCTGCCGCACTGAATGGAGATGCCTCTCTTGGAAACGATCCCGCCGTCCGCCGCCACGCCCCTAAGCAAACTACCGGCCCTGCTCAGGGTGCGGCGCTGGGTGGACTCCGCGCTGTGCGGCGGCGCCGGCCTGCTGGCTGGCCTCGCCGGCGCGTATCTGCTGCGCGAGCTCGACGCCGCGCCCTGGAGCGTCGCCTGCGTCGCCGTCCTCCCCGCCGCGCTGCTGGCGGCCCTCGGCTGGCTTTACGCCGGACGCAGTTTTGCCCTTTATCAGGCCCATTGGCTGGCCGGCGAGGGCGTCGTCCTGCACAGCGGCGTCTGGTGGCGCAGCGAGGCCTGGGTGCCGATCGCGCGCCTTCAGCACATCGACGTCAACCAGGGTCCGCTGGACCGCCGCTGGGGCATGGCCAGCCTGACCCTGCACACGGCCGGCACGCACGAGCACGCCACCCGCATCGACGGCTTGCCGGTGGCCGACGCGCACGCGCTGCGCGCCGCCCTGCTGCCGCGCGCGGAGCGCGCATGAGCGAGCAACGCCTGCATCCGCTGTCCTGGCTCTTCCTGCTCGGCGCCACGCTGAAGGAAATCGCCCTGCCCCTGGCGGCGCTGCTGTTTTTCGGCCACAAGCAGGATAGCTGGGTGCTGTGGGGCGGCCTGCCCCTGCTCGGCGCCGGCGCCTGGGCCGCGTTGCGCGCCTTCTCCTACCGCTACCAGCTGGGCGAGTCGGAACTGCTGGTGCGCGACGGCGTGCTCGACCGCACGCAGCGCCACATCCCCTTCGCCCGCATCCACAACATCAGCCAGCGCCGCAAGCTGGCGCACCGCCTGCTCGGCGTCACCGAGCTGCGCCTGGAGTCGGCCGCCGGCGGCAAGCCGGAGGCGGTGCTGAAGGTGCTCGGCCTGGACGCCGCCGCCGCGCTGGAGGCCTTGCTGCGCGGCGGCCACGGCCGGTCCGCCGCCGTGGCACCGGCCGGGGCCGCCGCGCCCCTGCTCACATTGCCGCCGGGCGAGATCCTGCGCCTGGGACTGGTGTCGAACCGCGGCCTGTTGATGGCCGGCGTGCTGTTCGGCGTGGTGATGCAAAACCGCTTCCTGCGCGAGCAACTGGGCGCGCGCATGGAGGCGCCGGCGCGCTGGCTGGGCGGCCTGATGCAAAGCCAGGCCGCGACCGGCCACTGGAGCAATCTCGCGCTGGGAGCGCTGCTGACGCTGGCGATGGCCTTCGTCCTGCTGCGCCTGTTGTCGGTGCTGCTGGCCTTCTTCCGCTACCACGGCTTCACGCTGGAGCGCGACGGCGAACGCCTGCTGGCCCGGCATGGCCTGTTGACGCTGGTGCGTTCGGGCGCGCGCCTGCCGCGCCTGCAAAGCTGGACCCTGGAAGAGGGTTTCCTGCAGCGCCGCCTGGGCCGCTGCCGCTTGGCCGTGACGGTGGCCGGCGCCCGCCACGAACACGGCCACGGCACCGAGCCGGGCGCCAATTTCACCGAACTGGCGCCGATCGCCACGCCGGCGCAGGCGCACGCCCTGCTGCGCCTGTGCCTGCCGGCGCTGGACTGGGACGCGCTGCGCTGGCGGCCGCTGCACCCGGCCAGCGCGGCGCGGCGCTTGATCGGCCAGGCGCGCTGGGTGCTGCCGGCGCTGCTGGCCGGCGCCGCGCTCGACGCCGGATACGGCTGGCCGCTGCCGCCGGCGCTGCTGCTGGCCGGCTGCGCGGCGCTGGCGGCGGCCATGCTGTGGCACGCCAGCGCCTGGGCCCGCTTCGCCGCCATCGCCGAAGCCGGCGACGTGCTGCTCTACCGCAGCGGCGTCTGGCGGCGCCGCTGGCACATCCTCGCCACGCCGCGCCTGCAGAACCTCAGCCTGTACAGCTCGCCGCTGGACCGCCGCCTCGGCATGCTCCATCTGCGCGCCGACACCCAGGGCGGATCGCGCTCCCGCCACGCCCTCGACATCCCCTGCCTGGACCGCGCGACGGCCAACGCCCTCCGCGCCAGGCTGTGGCCGGCCCTGCGGCGTCCCCTGGACGCGGAAAATTCATCCATGCAATCAAACGCTTAGGACGCCGCGGCGGCGCTTCTTGCCAAAAACATCAGCGCGCCTGTGACAATTGTTCTTCGGCACTATAATGGAACGCCCTATCGATGACGCCGGCCATGCCGCCCCAGCGTCAGCCCAGCAGAAAGTTATCCCAAAGATGAGCAAGGCGAATCACCATCCACTCAGCGGGCGCGACCTGATCGCCGCCCTGGTCGTCGTACTCATCTGGGGCACCAATTTCATCGCGATGAAGTTCGCGCTGCGCGACCTGACGCCGCTGCAACTGGGCGCCGGCCGCTATGTGTTCGCCATCCTGCCGCTGGTGCTGCTGGTGAAACCGCCCAAGCTGCACTGGAAATGGCTGGTCATGTACGGCCTGTGCCAGGGCGTCGGCCAGTTCGGCCTGCTCTTCATCTCGCTGCAGATGGGCATGACGGCGGCGCTCGCCTCCGTGGTGCTGCAAACCCAGGTCTTCTTCACCGCCCTGTTCGCCTACCTCACGCTGGGCGAGCGCGTCAGCCGCCCGCTGATGATCGGCCTGCTGCTGGCCGCGCTGGGCCTGGGCTGCTTCGGCATGAACTACATGACACCGGGCAGCGGCCAGGCCGGCGCCAGCGCGCTCGGCTTCGTCCTGTGCCTGGCGGCGGCGGCCATGTGGGCCGCCTCCAACATCGTGGTGCGGCGGGCGCAGCGCTCGACGCCGGAATTCGACGTCGTCGCCTTCATGGTCTGGAGCAGCCTGCTGCCCATCATTCCCTTCATCCTGCTCTCGCTGGCCTTCGACCCGCCCGCCACGCGCTGGCAGTGGTTGGCCGCGCCGTGGACCATGTGGGCCTCGCTGGCCTACCTCGGCTGGATGGCCACCATCCTCGCCTACGCGCTCTGGACCGGCCTGCTGAAACGCCACGCCGTGAACCGCGTCGCGCCGTTCAGCCTGGGCGTGCCGCTGGTCGGCATCAGCTCCGGCATGCTGGTGCTGGGCGACGTCATCAGCGCCTGGCAGTGGGCCGGCATCGCCATGGTGGTGGCGGCGCTGATCTGCGTGCTGCTGGGCGGACGCCTGATGCAGAAGGCCGCCAACACCTGAGCCGCGCCGGCGCCGCACGATAGCCTACAGCAGGCGCCACATATGGACTTTGCCGACATAGGCGTCGTCCAGCGCCACCGCGTAGGGCTCGACGCCGAAGACGGCGAAACCGCCCGCCTCGTACAAGGCGCGCGCCGCCTCGTTGCCCTCGCTGACCGTCAGTTGCACGAGTTTCAGGCCGGGCCGCGCGGCGGCCGCCGCCGCCAGCAGCGCGTCGAGCAGGCGCCGCCCGTAGCCGCGCTGGCGGCAGCGCTGCGGGATGTACATGCCGAACAGCGTGGCCTTGTGGCGCGTCCTGTCGCGCGCCTCGAAGGACAGGCCGGCGACGCCCGCCAGTCCGGCCGCGTCGAACACGCCGAAGACCTGCGCGGCGGCCTGCGGCGCCGTGTCCAGGCGCGCCTGCCACCACGCCAGCGGCAGCCCGGCCCGCTCGGCGACGCTGGAGGTGAAGGCGTCCGGATGCAGCGCGTAGGCTTCCAGCATCAGCGCCCGGTAGGCCTGCGCGTGCTGCGGCGTCAGGCGGCGGATGGCCGGCGCGGCGCCGTCGTCCAGATCGAGCGTGTAGGCCCATTCGGCGCCGCTGGCGGCCGGCAGGCGCGCGCCGCGCCGCCAGCCCAGCGTCGTGTACAGCGCCACGGCGGCGGCCATCTTGTCCCAGGTTTCCAGCTCAATGCCGGCGTTGCCGCCCTCGCGGGCGAAGGCGATGGCGCGCAGCAGCAGCGCCCGGCCCACGCCGCGGCCGCGCAGCGCGGCGTCGACGTAGAAGCCGGACAGTTTCAGCGTCCGCGCCCCGGCCGGCGCGAGGATCAGCGAGCCGGCGACGCGGCCGTCGACTTCCGCCACCAGTTGCGCGCCGCCGCCGCGGACAGCTTGCCCGAAGAGGCCCAGTTCGCGGTCCAGGCCGGCGAAATCCGGCTCCAGGCCGAAGTCGCGCATGGCGACGGCGGCGATGCCGCGCACCGCGTCGCCATCCTCGGCGCGCGCCATGCGCACGCGCGCCGGCGTCATTGCGCCATCCCGCCCAGATGGCGTCCGAACCAGGCCAGCGTGCGGCGGCGCACGTCGCGCACATTGTCCGGCTTGCGCAGGGAGTGGCCCTCGTTTTCGTAGATCACCAGCGCGGTCGGCGTGCCCATGGCGCGCAGGCCGTGCCAGAACTCCACCGACTGCGGCGGCGGACATTCGAGGTCGCGCTCGCCGACGTAGAGCAGGGTCGGCGTCTTCGCGGCCTTGATCGATTCGATCGGCGAGGCGGCCCGGTAGATGGCCGGATCGTCGTAGGCGGAGGCGCCGAAGAAGGGGATCATCCACTGGTCGATGCCGTTCTGGCCGTAGTAACTGATCCAGTTGGCGATGCCGGCGCCGGCCACGGCCGCCTTGAAGCGCTGGCTGTGCGTGACGCCCCACATGGTCATGAAGCCGCCGTAGGAATGACCCATCAGGCCGAGGCGCTGGCCCTCCACCGGCGCGACTTTTTCGACCGCGTCTATGCCGGCCAGGATGTCGCGCAGGTCGCCGCCGCCGAAGTCGCGCACGTTGGCGCGCGTGAAGGCCTGGCCCTGGCCGTAGCTGCCGCGCGGGTTCGGCAGGAAGACGAAATAGCCCTGCGCCGTCAACTCGCGCAGCAACGGGTTGGCTTGCTCGCCCTCGGCCACGTAGCGCGGCGTGGCCGCCGCCGACGGGCCGCCGTGCACCACCACGACCATCGGATAGGTCTTGCCGGGCGTCAGGCGCAGGGGCGCCAGCAACCAGCCCTGCACTTGGTGTTCGTCGCTGCGCCAGCTGATGTTGCGCACCGCGACCTGCGGCGCGAAGGCGGCGTTGTCGCGGCTGATCGGCAGCAGTTGCGGCAGGCGCCCGGCGACGATGTGGGCGGCGCGGCCGAAGTCCTCCTGCGCCCCGGCCGCCATCGCGCCGTCCTGGCTGAAGGACAGGCGCCCGTCCAGCGCGGCGCTGCTGACCGGCGCCGACCACAGGCTGCGCGGCGCGGCGCCGTCCAGGTCCAGCGCCAGCGCGTGCAGGTCGGCGCCGACCAGGGCCGTGGCCAGCAGGCCCGAGGCGCGCCAGGCCAGGCCGTTGACGCTGCCGGCGAAACCCGGCGTGATGTTGCGCGGCGCGCCGCCGGCCAGCGGCACGGTGTAGACGTCGCCGCCGACCGAGCCGAAGTCGCTCATCAGGCCGCCGATGAAGGCGACGCTGCGTCCGTCCGGCGAGACCTGCGGCAAATTCATCTGCATGGCCGGCGCGGCGATCACGCGCAGGGCGCCGCTGGCCGCGTCGATGTGGCTCAGCTTGGCCACCCACCAGTTGTTGTCGCCGTTGCCCTCGGCGCCGCTGGCGACGAAGCCCTTGCCGTCCGGCGTCCAGTTGTATTCGTAGATGTAGGTGCCGGCCGGCGACACCATGCGCAGCGCGCCGCCGTCCGCCGCCACCGTGGCGATGCGCTGGATGTCGTCGGCGGCGCCGATCTCGCCCACCTGGCGCACGCCCGCCGCCACCGCGCCGGCCGGCTTGCGCGCGTCCGGCGTCGCCAGCAGCGCCAGTTGGCGGCCGTCGGGCGACCAGCGCGCCGTGCTGGCCACGCCCTTCAGGCTCAGCACGGCGCCGGCGCGGCCGCGCGCGCCGATGTACAGGGTCGCCGTGCCGGCCTTGCTGTCGACGCCGATGAAGGCGACGCGCTGCCCGTCCGGGGCCCAGTTCGGGCAGTTGTAGACGCAGTCCGCGCAGGGGTCGTACTCGTCCAGGATGGCGCCGCTGACGGCGTCGCGCACGACGACGCTGGCGTGCGGGCGGGTCGCCAGGCCGCCCGGATCGAGCGACTCCAGCGCGACGACGCGCTGGCCGGCGCCGGACAGGGACAGGGCGCGGTACTCGCGCAGCGGCGTCGCCGCGTGGCCCGCGCCGGCCAGCAGCGCGGCCGCCAGGCAGGCGCCGTTTGCAATCGCTTTCAACTGAATCATTTCACTCCCGGGTGTCCACGGTGACAGCTTCGACGCTGGTTTTTCATGCGCGGCGGCCGCGCGGGAAAACGGCCCGCCGGGATGCCGGCGGCGTTTTGCAAGCGTGAAAGTCTACGCGAAAACAGCGCCGCCGAGAGAGGATTTTTGGCGCCCAAAAAAATCGGGGCCGGCGCGTGAATGCGCACATTCACGGGCCGGCCCCGATGGGCGCAAGCGGCGCGTCCTAGTCGGCTTTTTTATTCAGGCGCGAGTTGTGGATGCCGTAGAAGAAATACGTCAGCACGGCCACCGTCATCCAGATGAAGAAGACGCGGAAGGTGGTCGTCGACAGGTCGCGCATGATGTACAGGCAGGCGAAGATGCTCAGGCCCGGCACCACGTAGGGACCGAAGGGCACGCGGAAACCCTTGACGCCATTGCCGTTTTCCTTGCGGCGCAACACCGGCACGGCCAGCGAGACGACGATGAAGGCCGTCAGCGTGCCCATGCTGACCATGTCCCACAGGAAGGTGGCGTCGACGAAGCCGGCCACCAGCGCCACGACCAGGCAGACGATGAGGGTGTTGCTGACCGGCGCCAGGGTGCGCGGATGGACGCGCTGGAAGGACTTCGGAATCAGGCCGTCGCGGCTGATGGCGAACAGGATGCGCGTCTGGCCGTAGATCGTCACCAGGGTCACGCTGAAGACGGAGATGACGGCGCCGGCCGACAGGATCAGCGCCGGCCAGGCCTTGCCGGTGACGTGCTGCAGGATCACCGCCAGGCCCGCTTCCTGGCCCTCGAACTGGGCCGCCGGCTGGGCGCCCAGCGCCGCCACGGCCACCAGCAGATAGAAGACGGTGACGATGGCCAGCGCCGCCAGGATCCCCCTCGGCACGTTGCGCTTCGGATTCTTGACTTCGTCGCCGGCCGTGGCCACCGTGTCCAGGCCGATGAAGGAGAAGAACACCGTGCCGGCGGCGGCGGTGACGCCGGACATGCCGGCGAAGCCCTTGCTGTTGTCGGTGTTGAAGAAGGGGTAGAAATTGGCCGAGTCGAAGCCGGAGAAGGCGATGACGAGGAAGAAGATCAGGATCGCCAGCTTGATCATCACCATGATGGCGTTGGTGGTGGCCGATTCCTTGGTGCCGCGCAGCAGCAGGAAGCCGCACATGATGACCAGCAAAATCGGCGGCAGGTTGACGTGGCCGGGGTGGAACTCGACCCCCTGCGCGCCCGAGACGATCATCGGCGAACGCAGGATCTCCGGTATCTGCCAGCCGACGGCGTTGCCGAGGAAGTTGTTCAGGTAGGACGACCAGCCGATCGCCGTGGCGCTGGCGGCCAGCCCGTATTCGAGCAGCAGGCAGGCGGCCATGATGAAGGCGAGGAATTCGCCGACGGTGGCGTAGGCGAAGGAATACGAGGAGCCGGAGGCGGGGATGCGGAAGGACAGCTCGGCGTAGCACAGCGCCGTCAGGCCGGCCGTGATGGCGGCCATCAGGAAGGACAGGATCACCGACGGACCGGCCTTCGGCACCGCCTCGACCATGGTGAAGAAAATCCCCGTGCCGATGGTGGCGCCGACGCCGATCATGGTCAGGGAGAACAGGCCGATGGAGCGGCTCAAGCCGCTGCTACTGAGTCCCTGCCCATATTCCACGCTGGTGTCGATGGGCTTGGTACGGGTCAGTTTCTGGCCCAAAGTTTGGTTCACAGGCAATCCTTTAATGGTGTGACGGGCTGCGGCCGCGACGTTGGCGATACCGCTGTATGCAATCCCGCTGGCCGGCTCGGCGCAGCGTCTCCGGTTTTTCGCGCCGCGCGGGCCGGGCCGGGCCGGGCGGCGCCAACTTGGCGGCGGCGGGGCGGACGGGCGCGACGGCGTCGATTTCAAAACAAAGCGATTATAGGGCTTTCGTTGAGATAGCTAAACAGATCTTTTATGCGGGAAAACAACGAAGGCGGGGACGGCGTGGCGCGACTCTTGCGGTGCGGCATTGCGACATGATGGGAGGGAATACCCGGACGGCGCGGCCGTCCGCGGGGGACGGCGGCGCGGGGCCGCCGGGGGCGCGGGCGCCGCCGGGGAGGCGGCGTCCGCGCAAGCTTACCGATTGCCTTACTTCTTGCGCGCGCGGGGCGCGGCGGCCAGGGTCTGCGCCCGCACCGGCGGCAAGCCCGCCTCGTAGCCTTGCGGCACTTCCTCGCGGGCGCGCGGGGCCAGGCCCAGCACGTAGTACAGCACCGTCAGCATCACCAGCCAGGCCGGGCCGACCACCAGCGCCACGCGGGTGTCCGGGAAGTAGGCCATCAGGCCGATCACCAGCGCCAGGAAGGCCAGCGCGATGTAGGTGCCGTAGGGCGCGAACGGGGTGCGGAAGGCCAGCGCCTTGACCTGGGCCGGGCTGAGCGTCTTGCGGAAGCGCAGGTGCGTGACCAGGATCACGCCCCAGGTCCAGACCGCGCCGAAGGTCGAGATCGAGGTCACCCACAGGAAGACCTTTTCCGGCACCAGGTAGTTCAGCAGCACGCCGAACAGCAGCGCCAGCATGGACAGCATGATGGCGCGGCGCGGCACGCCGCTGGCCGTGGTTTCGGCGAACATGCTGTGCGCCTGGCCTTGCTGCGCCAGGTTGTAGAGCATGCGCCCGGTGCTGAAGATGCCGCCGTTGCAGGACGACAGGGCGGCCGTCAGCACGACGAAGTTGATGATGCCGGCGGCGGTCTTGATGCCGAGGCGCTCGAAGGTCATCACGAAGGGGCTGCCGGTGGTGCCGATCTCGTTCCACGGATAGATGGAGAGGATCACGAACAGCGCGCCGACGTAGAAGATCAGGATGCGCCAGAACACGGAATTGATCGCGTCCGGGATCGATTTCTTCGGATTGGCCGCCTCGCCGGCCGTCAGGCCGATCATTTCCACGCCGAGGTAGGCGAACATCACCATCTGCAGCGACATCAGCACGCCCTGCGCGCCGTTCGGGAAGAAGCCGCCGTGCGACCACAGGTTGGAGATGCCGATGGCGACGCCGCCGTTGCCGAAGCCGAAGGCGATCATGCCGACGCCGCCGATGATCATCATGACGATGGTGACGACCTTGATCAGGGCGAACCAGAACTCGAACTCGCCGTAGGCCTTCACGGCCAGCAGATTCACCGCGCCCATGCTGCCCAGGGCGGCCAGCGCCCAGATCCAGCGCGGCACGTCGGGGAACCAGATGCCCATGTAGATGCCGACGGCGGTGATTTCGGCGATGCAGGTGACCAGCCACAGGAACCAGTAGTTCCAGCCCGTCAGATAGCCCGACAGCGGGCCGATGTAGTCTTGCGCGTAGCGGCTGAAGGAGCCGGCCACGGGATTGTGCACGGCCATTTCGCCGAGCGCGCGCATGATCACGAAGATCACCGCGCCGCCGATGATGTACGACAGCATGATGCCGGGACCGGCCATCTTGATGGCGTTGGCCGAGCCGAGAAACAGGCCCACGCCGATCGCCGCGCCCAGCGCCATCAGGCGGATTTGACGTTCACCCAGGCCGCGGTGCAGGCCTTGTTCAGTCGCTTTCATTGAATTGTCTCCATCTTCATAGTTGAAAAAGCGTGCCGCAGCAGTCGGGGCGGGGGGCATTGCCCCCGCCCTCGCCTACGGCTGTTATTGCATAGCGATGTATGTAGTGCCGCGAAAATGGAAACCGGGGCGCGAAGCCGCGCCGCCGGTCCGCCGCCGCGCCAGGGGCGCGCCGGCCCGAAAATCAGGCCAGTTCGGCGATCAGTTCGATCTCGACGCAGGCGCCCAGCGGCAGTTGCGCGACGCCGAAGGCGGAACGGGCGTGCGCGCCGTGCGCGCCGAAGACTTCGACGAACAATTCGGAGGCGCCGTTGGTGACCAGATGCTGCTCGGTGTAGTCGGGCGTGGAATTGACCAGGCTCATCACCTTGACGATGCGCTTGACGCGCGTCAGGTCGCCGCCGCAGGCGCTCTGCAGCGTCGCCATCAGGTCGATGGCCACGGCGCGGGCGGCCAGCTTGGCCTCCTCGGTCGTGACGTTCTTGCCCAATTGGCCGACCCAGATCTTGCCGTCTTTTTTGGCCAGATGGCCGGACAGGAAGACCGTGTTGCCGGTCTGCGCGAACATCACATAGGCGGCGGCCGGCGGCGCGACGACGGGCAGTTCGATGTTCAGAGCCTTCAGTTTTGCGTAAAACGACATGCTATTTTCTCCAATAAAACGATGATTTTTATACGTGGGGGAGCGGGCGGGAGGCCGGCGCAAGCGGCCGCGGGGGCCGCATTGCCGCGCCGGACCGGGCGCCGGCGGCGCCGGCGCGCCGCGAAACGGCGCGGCGAAGCCCACAGACCCGTCGATGGCGCGGGTCAAGATTGCCAGATTATTCACCATCATATTGGTAATAAGCCAGCATTAGTTCACGTATAGTCACATGTATTCAGTGGATTATATCGCAAAGCGCCAAAAATACAGCACGCACTGCCAAGCCGCGCCGGAACTTTCCAGCAGGAATGAAGGGGCGCGCGCCAGAACGCCATAAAAGAGGCATATGAAATACATCTTAGTGTACAATGCGGCCGTGCCCTGAAGAAGGCACCGCGCCAACCAGACCGCTGCCCGCGCGCAGCCAGCCAAGGAAACCACATGATCTCAGCAGCCTCCCGTCCCTACATCGATGCCAGCGTACCCGTGCTGCGCCAGCACGGCGTCGCCATCACCACCGTCTTTTACAGCGACCTGTTCACCGCCCATCCCGAACTGAAGAATATGTTCAACATGGGCAACCAGGCCAACGGCGCGCAGCAGCAATCGCTGGCCGCCGCCGTCTTCGCCTACGCCGCCAACATCGACAACCCGTCCGCGCTGATGCCGGTGATCCACCGCATCGTCCACAAACACGTCTCGCTCGGCATCCGCGCGGAACACTACCCCATCGTCGGGCGCTATCTGCTGGGCGCCATCCAGCAAATCCTCGGCGCGGCCGCCACGCCGGCCCTGCTGGCGGCATGGGACGAAGCCTACAACTCGCTGGCGCGCCTGTTCATCGCCGCCGAGAAGGACATGTACGCCGCCTCCGGCACCAGCCCGGGCGAGCTGCGCGCCATGCGCGTGACGGCCATCAGCCAGGAGAGCGCCGACGTGCGCGCCTTCACGCTGGCGCCCGCCGACGGCGCCGCGCCGGCCGACTTCAAGCCCGGCCAATACATCAGCTGCGCGGTCGACTTCGCCGACGGCCGCCGCCAGTTGCGCCAATACAGCCTGTCCGACGCGCCGGGCGCGCCGACGCTGCGCATCTCCGTCAAGCGCGAGCGCGACGCCGCCGGCCCCGACGGCGAAGTGTCGAACTGGTTGCACGACCATCTGGAAGTGGGCAGCGAGCTGCGGGTCAGCCATCCCTTCGGCGACTTCACCCCCGACACCGAATCGAACGAACCGGTGGTGCTGCTGTCGGCCGGCGTCGGCATCACGCCGATGATCGCCGCGCTCAAGCGCATCGCCGCCGTCAAGCCGGGCCGCCACGTCATCTTCGCCCACGCCGCGCGCAGCGCCGGGCACCACGCCCACCAGGCCGACGTCGCCGCCGCGCAGGCCCTGATGCCGAACCTGCGCAGCGTCGTCTTCTACGAATCGGAACCGTCCCACGGCCGCATGGACCTGGCCGGCCTGCCGTCCTGGCCGCGCACGGAAACGGATGTCTACATGTGCGGACCGATCGGCTTCATGCACGCGCAATGGCATGCCCTGCTGGGCGCCGGCGTGCCGGTGCAGCGCCTGCACCGCGAAGTGTTCGGGCCGGACGCGCTGGAAGTCTGAGCGACTTGAAGTGTGATTGAGCGCCGCAACGCCGCCCAAGCCGCGGCGCGCATGCGCGGCCGGCCCCCTCGGGTCGGTTCCCCCGGGCCTCGCGCCCCCGCTGGCGGCGCAAGCGCCCCGTTACACCTGCTTACCTTTGATACAGCCCAAGGTCTATCCCTGCACCGCCGGGGCCGTTAATCTAAACACATGCAATAGCAAACGGATTCCAGGAGATAGACATGAACAGCACAACCATTCAAACAGCCAGCCGCATCCACCCATTGATGGCCGGCGCGGCGATTTCCGTGACCGTGTTGAGCCTGGTCGGCGCGGCGGCGATCGCCGGCCTGCTGCCGACCTCGCGCGGCGCCGTTGCGCCGGCCGACACCGCCATGACGGCGAACAGCGCGCCGTCCGCCGCCAGCCTGGCGCAGAACGCGCCGCAAACGGCGCCGGCCCCCGTCGCCCACAAGCCGCGCGTCGTCCACCACACCACGCAAGTGGCGCAGGCCTCGCGCTCCTACAACGACGAGCGCCCCTACCAGCAGCCGGCCGAACGCCAGGAGCGCCAGGAGCGCCAGTATCAACAGGCGCCGCAGGCAGCGGCTCCGGCGCAGACGAACTACGTCGGCATCGGCACCGGCGCCGTCATCGGCGGCCTGTTGGGTAACCAGGTCGGCGGCGGCCGCGGCAAAGCCCTGGCCACCATCGCCGGCGTGATCGGCGGCGGCATGCTGGGCAACGAAGCGCAAAAACAGATTCAACAAGCGCCGCAACGCTAAGAGCAAGCGGGCGCCGCCGGGCGCTCAGTCGTAGTGGCCGAGGTAATCGAGTTTGCCGACTTGTACCTCGCTGTTGCGCAGAATGCCGTGCGCGGTCGCGACATGGAAGAAGAAATTCGGCAGCGCGAACGTCAGCAGATACGCCTCGCCGGTGAACTTCGGCTGGAAGGCCTCGAAATCGAGCGCGATGGCGCGCTCGCCGCTGTCGGCCATCTGCTCGGCGCCGACGCTGTGCAGATAGACCAGCGTGGCGGCGATGCGCTGCTGCAGCTGCTCGAACGACACCTCGCCGTCCTCGAACTTGGGCGCAACCACGCCGCTCAGACGCTCCGCCGACAATTTCGCCGTATCGCAGGCGCGCTGCACCTGCGCCGTCAAGGGCAGCATGTCCGGCGCCAGCCGCGCGCCCAGCAGCACCTCGGGCAGAATGCCGCCCTGCTCGGCATGCTCCTCGGCCTTCACCAGCAGCGCCGACAACACGCCCAAGCCACGCACAAACACCGGGATCGAAGCCGTATACATCGATAAAGCCATGGGGAACTCCTGTAATGGGGACGCCCGCGGCGCCGGCGTTTTCCTGATTCTATGCGATCGGGCGCGTTCCCGCGCTTTCGCCCGCCGTCCTTGCGAGCGCGCAAGCCGGGCGCCGGGCGCAACAGCGTTCAAGACTCCGGCGGCGGCGCTGGGCACACTGGGGCTTGATCGCTGGCCCCGCCGGCGCCCCACCGAGGAAACCCCATGTTACTTCCCCACGCCGAACTGCAGGCGCTGCGCGGCATCTGGCTGCCCGTCGCGCTGTATGCCCTGGTCTGTTCGGTCACGCCCGGCCCCGTCAACCTGGTCGCCATCTCGTCCGGCATGCGCTTCGGACTGCGCCGCACGCTGCCGCAGATCAGCGGCGCGACGCTGGGCTTCGCCGTGCTGCTGTTCGCCATCGGCATGGGACTGGGCGAGGTGCTGCGCGCCACGCCCTGGTTGCTCGTCGCGCTGAAGATAGGCGGCAGCCTGTTCCTGCTCTACCTGGCCTGGCAGTTGTACGCCGCCTCCGGCCACGCCGCCGACGTCAAGATGAGCGCCCCGCCCTCCTTCCGCGACGGCGTGCTGGCGCAATGGCTGAACCCGAAAGCCTGGCTCGCCTCCGCCGCCGGCGTGTCCACCTACACCGTCCCCGGCGCGGCCTACACCCTGAGCGTGGCCGCGATGACCCTGCTGTTTCTGCTGATGTGCTTCGCCTCGTTCTCCGCCTGGGCCCTGCTCGGCGCCAGCGCGACGAAACTGTTCGACAGCGCCCGCCTGATCCAGCGCCTGAACCGCGCGATGGCGCTCCTGCTGCTGCTGTCCATCGCCGGCCTGTTCATCTGACGCGGGACCGCCCGCCTTTGGCCGCGCGGCGTCGAAACGCAAGCATCAATCGGGCGTCGGACCCGCCGCTTCCCTGGCGCCGGTTTTGCCCAGCATGACGCGCTGCAGCTTGCCCGGCGAGACGCCGAACACGCCCTTGAAGACGCGTGAAAAATGCGCCTGGTCGGAGAAATGCAGGGCGCTCGCCACCTCGGCCAGCGGCTTGCCCTGTTGCAGGAGATAGCGCGCCTTCAGCGCCCGCAACTGGCGCAGGTACAGGCGCGGCGACAGGCCGATCTGGCGCTGGAAAGTGCGCACCGCGTGCCAGCGGCTGTAGACGGTGTTCTGCTCCAGCGCGGCCAGGTCGAGCGCCTGCGGCCATTGCCGGTGCAAGGCGTCCTGCAGCGGATGCGCGGCCTTGGCCGGCGGCGCCGGCGGCGCGTCGAAGAACTGGTCGAGCTGGCCGAAAGCCAGCGCCAGCGCCGCCTCGTCGGCGGCCTCGCCGCTGATCGCCTGCAGCATGCGCAGCAGCGCCGCCGGCAGCGCGCGGGTGCGCAGCGGCCCGCCCTCGACCATGCGCTTGAGTCGCGGCGCCACGGCCGCCAGCCGGGCGTCGGCCAGGTACATGACCTGATAGACGACATCCTCGCTGGCGGCCGAGCAGTAGTGCACCTCGTAGGGCGGGATGATGAACAATTCCGCCCTCGTCGCCGTGTGTTCCCGCCCGCCGCTATGGAAACTGCAGACGCCGCGCAGGATCACGCCGATCGACCAGCGGTCATGGAAATGGCCGGCCAGGCCGCACACGCCCATGCGCGCGCGCACCACCTCCATCTCGGCGCCGGCCGGCGCGCTCCATTGTTGAATGTCTTTGTCGATGTGCATCGGGGCGCCGCGCGGTGGGAAAGGGGACGCCAATTCTACCCGCGATCGACGCCCCTTGCGCGCCGTGCGCGGCGAGCGGCTTGCCGCCGCTCCGTATAGCGACAGCCGGCCGCCTTACTTATCCAGATTCACTTTGCTCTTGCGGCCGAAGAACTTGGCGATGCCGGCGCCCGCTCCGACCACGGCCAGCAGCAGGATCTTCTTGAAGGCCAGCAGCAGGGCGAACAGCTTGCCGAACAGGCCCAGCTTGGCCGCCGCGCCGCCGGCGATCAGCGCCGCGATGCCGTACTCCGCCACCTTGTCGTTCTTGCTGTCGAAGTCGGCGTAGCGCTGGCCCTCGGCGAACTCGGTGAAGGCCGTCACATGCTGCATCTCGCTGCGGATTTCGGCGATCTGGTCCATGCCCGCGACGGCGTTCAGCACCAGCACGCCCTTGCGGCCCAGGACGCGGATGTTGTAGTTCAGCGAAGGCGCGCCGGCTCCCGTGATTTGCAATTCCTTGGCCCAATACAGCTTGTGCGTCGCCTTGTCGTAACTGGGGTTCTCGGCCCAGCCGATCAGCTTCACGTCCGGATAACCCTGCGTCTTGCGCTCGGCGTTATGCTCGAGCACCGATTGCTGCATCTCCTTGAGCATCTCGTCGTACTTGATGCTGTCGGCGTCGCTGTCCTTGACGTGGCCGTCCTGCTGATAGGTGATGATGACGCCCCAGCCCGCCGGGTCCAGCGGACTGGCCTTGGCCGGCACGATCATGCCCAGCGACTTGGCGCCGGGCGGATTGCCCCAGGCCTCGACCAGCACGCGCTCGGCGTCGGCCGGCGACAGGTAGCGGAACGATGGCGGCAAGTCCAGCGTGGCGATGCCGTCCTCGAGCGTGATTTTGCCCTGCATGAACTTCAAGGAGGAGAGGAATTGCTCCGCGCTCTGTTTCGGCGCGGCGGCGGGCGCGTCGCCCGCGTGGACGGCGGCCATCAGGCCGGACAGGGAAAGGCACAGCAAGGCGGCCAAGATTTTTTTCAGCATGGGAATCACAATCAGCGAGTGGATGAGAGCGGCGCGGCGGCGCGGGGCCTCCGCCTAAAAAGTAGCCTACAGGCATTATTTTAGGCGAAATGATTGAGGATTAGATAATTACTTCGCTTGGGGATGAGCTGTGCCAACAAGGCCGCGCCGCGCGGCATGCCGCCGCCGCATCGGGGTGGGGAAAACGCCGGGCGCCGCCCCGGCGCCCGCAGGCGCTTTCCGGACGGCGGACTTACAGCTTCGCGTGGGCGTAGGCGCACATCGCGGCGCCCAGAAACGCCACCATCCGCGGATGGTAGCCCTCGTGGAATTTCCGCATATCCTCATTCTCGGCATAGAACAGGCTCATGCCGATATAGGCGTCCTTCGACGGCGTGAAGAAGCGCCCGACGATGTCGAAATGGCGCGCCGTCAGCGCCTGTATGGCGGCGTCGCCGGGCGCGCTCCGGTCGATCAGCGGCGCCAGTTCCTTGTACAGCACATCCCAGTCGGCGTGGACTCTGGGCCGGTCCACATGCGCCCAGTTGTTCGTCTCGGCGAGCGATGTGGTCTGCTCGGCCAGCAACTGGCTGCGGCATTGATCGAGATAGGTGCTGCTCAGATTTTCCATGTTTGTTTTCCCGGCATTCATTGGCCAAAAATTGAAGGACGCAAGCGCGCCCCGACTAAAGCCCGGCGCGCGGCAAGTGTAGTCGAAACTTAATTAATTAGCAAAGTTGGCAGGTTTGCGCAGGGGCGGCTTGGCGCCACGCGCGACGGGCCGGCCCACGCGGGCCGACCCACACGGGCCGACCGTCAGGCCGGCATGCGGATCAGGACACCCGCACCACCATCAGACCGGCGCGCAGGCCGACCCGCACGTCGGGGTTCGGGAACACCACCAGTTCCTCGTCGTGGCGCACGGTGTAGCGCGTCGCGCCGTCGCAGGCGATCAGCGCGCCGGCCGGCAAGGCCGTGAAGTTCTGCGTGC
Organism: Janthinobacterium sp.; assembly: GCA_025356595.1. Lineage (GTDB taxonomy): Bacteria > Pseudomonadota > Gammaproteobacteria > Burkholderiales > Burkholderiaceae_D > Janthinobacterium. Next base: position 36,308 of record JANXSQ010000332.1, read on the forward strand.
CGCGGTCGAACGCCATGCGGAAGTCATCGCTGAGCTTGATGATTTCCTGCGCCACCTTGAAGACGTGCGGCGCCACCTTGGCCGCGCCCGGCGCGGCGCCGCGCAGCAAGCCGTCCAGCGCCAGCGCGACGTCGGCGAACAAACCCAGGTCGTTCTGGCCCAGGGTGCCGACGCGGCCCAGTTCGACCGTGCTGGCGGCCGCGCCGCAATGCTCGGCCGAGTAATAGCTGTAGGTGCCGGCCGATTGCGGATTCATGATGATGGCGCCGATGGCCGCCTGGCCCAGCCAGCCGATCAGGGCCGCCTTGGCCTCCTCCGCGACCAGGTCGGGCACGATCGCGAAAGTGGGATACACGGACGGCCGTATCGCCGTGTGCAGGTCCAGATGCCAGCGCAGCGGCCCGGCATCCTTGAAGAATTCCTCGGTGGCGGCGATCATCGCGTCGGCCCGCGCCGCTTCGACGACCTCGCCCAGCGCGCCGCGCCGGACGCGGAACATGCGGTTCAGATCGGCGTCGATGAAGCGCTTGCCGGCGCGGATGGCGCCGACGTTGCCGACGCAGACCATGAGGTCCACCGCCAGCGCCGCCGCGTCGCGCGAGAGCGTGTCCAGCAGTTGCGCCAGCACTTCGATCGGCCCCGTTTCGTCGCCGTGCACGCCGACGGAAACGAGCACGCTGGCGCGCTGCCGCGCCCCCGCCCACTTGATCTGCAACATGCCCGGCGCCGGCTGCGTCACCGCGTAGCCGGCGGCCGAGAACCGCTCGGCGACGGCGCCGAAATCGGCGTCGGCCAGGGCGCGCACGGCGTCGGCCAGCGCTGCGGCGCCGGCCGTACCGCCAGCCGGTGTTGCGGCTGCCGTCATGCCGCCACGGCCGTTGTCGCTTCCGACAGGGCCCACACGTCCAGCATCGCCTGCTCCAGGTCGGCCGCCGGCGCGTAGCCGGACAGGCCCAGCGCGTTGGTCACCACTTCGACCGCCGCGCCGGCGTCGCCGCCGCCGGCCGCGCGTTCCAGCACCTGGGTCAGCAGGCGCTGTTGCGTGCGGCGCAGGGCGTGCTGCGCGTAGTTGCGCAACTGCTCCTGCGACTTGCTGGTCGGGACCAGCTTCAGGCCGCGCTCCAGCGTGTCGATGCCGGCCTGGCCGCGCAGCGCCATCCCCACCTGCAGGAAGGCCGCCAGGTCCATGCCGGCCGGACGCGTCACCGACAGCGCCGCGAAGACGAAGGTCGCCACCGCCTCGATGGCGTCGACCGCGTTCCAGGCCTGCGCGAAGGCCGGACGCAGCGCCGGCGTCAGGTCCGCGTCCGACTGGCCGTCGGCGCGCATCAGTTGCTGCACGGTGGACGGCAGGCTGAAGAGACGGGTCAGTTCGTCGACCCCGCCGGCGCTGCGCAGTTGTTCGGCGGGCACCGACAACACGCCCTCGATCATGGCTTTTTGCAGCACGCGGGTGCGCGCGTCGACCTTGATCGAGACGGCGCGCGGCACGTTCAGGGCGTCGGCGTCGAGCGCCGCGAAGACCGGCGCCAGGTTCAGCGCCGACCATGCCTGGCCCCACGCCAGGATGACGTCGGCCTCGGCCGCCGCGTGTTCCACGGCGAGGTCGCGCAACATCAGGGGACCGCAGCGGTTGACCGCCTCGTTGGCCAGCACCGTGGCCAGGATGGCGTTCGCCAGCGGATGGTCCAGCGCGCCGCGGGTGGCCACCAGCAGGGCCGGGAAGTAGGGTTTCAGGATAGGCTCGGCCCAGCTGGCCTGCGTCAGCGGCAGGGCCGACAGGATGCGCTTGAAGCGGTTCTTCACGTTGGCGATGACGACCGCCAGTTCCGGCGTCGTCAGGCCGCGCCCGTCGGCCTTGCGGCGCGCCAGTTCGGCCACCGTCGGCAGTTGCTCCAGTTCGCGCGACAGGGCGCCCTCCTCCTCCAGGCTGGCGATCAGGGCGGCGTAACCGTCCTGCACCGCGGCCTCGGTCTGCGCCTGCAGCTCGCGCACCAGCAACTGCGTCTGCAGCGTGTTGTCGCGCAGGACCAGGCGTTCGATGTCGTCGGTCATGTCGAACAGCACGCGGTTGCGGTCGGCCGCGCTGAGCTGGCCGGCGTTGACCTCCACGTCCAGCCAGATCTTCGCGTTCACCTCATGGTCGGAGCAATCCACGCCGGCCGAGTTGTCGATCGCGTCGGTGAAGATGCGTCCGCCCGCCAGCGCGAATTCGATGCGCCCCGACTGGGTCGCGCCCAGGTTGCCGCCCTCGGCGACGACCTTCGCGCGCATCTGGTTGCCGTCGACGCGGATGTTGTCGTTGGCCCTGTCCTTCACCTGCGCGTGGCTCTCGGTGGAGGCCTTGATGTAGGTGCCGATGCCGCCGTTGTAGAACAGGTCGACCGGCGCCAGCAGGATGCGGTGCATCAGCTCTTCCGGCGCCAGCGCCGTTTCCTCGATGTCGAGGGCGGCGCGGATCTGCGGCGACAGCTCGATCGAGCGGGCGCTGCGCGGGTACACGCCGCCGCCGGCCGAGATCAAGTCCTTGTTGTAGTCTTCCCAGGTCGAACGGGGCAGCACGAACATGCGCGCCCGCTCCTCGAACGAGACGGCGACGTCGGGCGTCGGATCGAGGAAGATGTGGCGATGGTCGAAGGCGGCCAGCACCTTCAGCTGGCGCGACAGCAGCACGCCGTTGCCGAACACGTCGCCCGACATGTCGCCCACGCCGACCATGCTGATCGGGGTGGTGTTCAGGTCATGGTCCATCTCGTAGAAGTGGCGCTTGACCGCTTCGAACGCGCCCTTCGCGGTGATCCCCATTTTCTTGTGGTCGTAGCCGTTCGAGCCGCCCGAGGCGAAGGCGTCGCCCAGCCAGAAGCCGCGCGCCACGGCGATGCCGTTGGCGATGTCGGAGAAGGTCGCGGTGCCCTTGTCGGCCGCCACCACCAGGTAGGGATCGGCGGCGTCGTAGCAGACCGTGTCGAGCGGCGCGACGATGTTGCCCAGCACGCGGTTGTCGGTCATTTCCAGCAGGCTGGCGATGAACAGGCGGTACACCGCTTCGCCTTCGGCCGCGACGGTTTCACGCACCGCGTCCTTGGGCATCATCTTGCACACGAAGCCGCCCTTGGCGCCGGCCGGCACGATAACGGCGTTCTTCACCATCTGCGCCTTGACCAGGCCGAGCACCTCGGTGCGGTAATCCTCCATGCGGTCGGACCAGCGCAGGCCGCCGCGGGCGACCGGGCCGCCGCGCAGGTGCAGGCCCTCGAAGCGGCGCGAGAAGACGAAGATCTCGCGGTAGGGCCGCGGCTCCGGCACCAGCGCCAGCGTGCTGGTGTCGAACTTGAAGATGATCTTGTCGCCCTGCTGGCCGTTCTGGAAGTAGTTGGTGCGCAGCGTGGCCAGCACCAGGTCGACCAGCGCGCCGAGGATTTCCTCGCTGTCGGCGTGGTTCACCTGGGCCAGTTGGCTCTTCAGCAGTTGCAGCTCGGCCTGCGCCTCGGCGTGCTGCGCGCCGCTCAGGCTCGGGTCGAAGCGGCGCAGGAAGGCGTCCACCAGTTGCTTCACGCGGGCCGGCTGCTTGCGCAGGCAATCGGCCACGTAGCGCACCGAGAAGCGGCTGCCGGTCTGGCGCCAGTAACTCATGTAGGCGCGCACCAATTGCACTTCGCGCGCGCTCAGGCCGCCCTCGATGACCAGGCCGTTCAGGCGGCCGTCCTCGGCGTCGTTGTTGAACAATTGCGTGAACAGCTCCTGGGCCACGCCGACCACGGCCGGCTGCGCCAGTTTCGCGGCGCTGGCGGCGTCCACCGTCAGGCTGGTGACGAAGTGGCGCTTGCCGTCGGCGGCGTTGAGCGAATGGGCTTGCTCGCGGTCGATGGCGACGCCGGCGTTGTGCAGCGCCGGCAGGATGGTCGACAGCGACGGCACCCGGTCCACCGAGTACAGGCGGATGGTGGTGACGTCGCCCACTTCGACGCGCACGGCGACGCGGCTCGGATCGGTGTTGCGCAGGATCGCGCCGAGGTCGCGGAAGGCGACCGCCGGGGCGGTCGCGGCGACGTAGTCAAGCGGCAGGCTGGCGCCCAGCTTGCGCAGGTTGGCGCGCATCGGGATGTCGAAGACGGCGTCGGCCAGGGCGGCGAAGCCGCTGTGCCAGCCGTCCAGCACCGCCAGCAGCGGCTGCTGGATGTCCGTTTCCAGGTCGAGCGGGTAGCGCGCCGCGTGGGCGATCAGGTACAGGCGCGCCAGCGGGCCGTCGGCGACCAGGGTCTGCGAACTGACGTGGGTGGCGCCGGAACTCGCTTGCAGGGCCTTGGCCAGCGCGGCGGCGACGCTGGCGCTGTAGCGTTCGCGCGGCAGGTAGACCAGCACGTTCAGGTGGCGGGCGTAGACGTCGCGCCGCGCGAAGACCTTGGTGCGCGGCTGCTTGTACAGGGAAACAACCGAGCCGCACACCTGCGCCAACCATTCCAGGTCGGCCTCCAGCGCTTCGGTGCGCGGCAGGGAGTCGAGGATCTCGCGGAATTTCTCGGCGCGGAAGCCCTGCTGGCGCACGCCGGCCAGGCTCAGCACCTCGGCCACGCGGCCGCGCGCGAACGGCAGGCTGGCCAGCGGGCTGGCCGTGGCGGCGCGGGTGAACAGGCCGACCAGGCAATGCTCGCCGAGGATCGCGCCCTGCGCGTCGGTGTGGCGCACGCCGATGAAGTCGAGCTGCGAATCGCGGTGCAGCGTGCCGGCCACGTCGGCCTTGACGATGGACAGGGTCGAGGCGCGCTTGGCCAGGGTGTCGAAGTCGCCCGGGATGTTGGCCAGGCAGGTGCCGTAGATCGGATGGCTGGTGTCCTGCAGCACGCCGATGCGGCTCGGAATGTCGCGCTCCAGCTCGCGCACGCCCGGCTTGACGCTGTAGTAGGCGTAGCCGAAGAGCTCGAAACCGTCGCCCTTGACCCACTCCAGGAAGGCCGCCACTTCGGCGCCCTCGGCGCCGTGGCCGGCGGCGTCGCGCGCCATGGCGCCGAGGCGCTCGGCCATGGCGGCGCTGTCGCGGCGCACCACGGCGGCGTCGCGCGCCACCATCTCCAGCGCGGCGACCAGGGCGGCCAGTTCGCCGGCCTCCAGGTCTTCGGCCAGCAGGCACAGGACATACGATTCCTGCGGGTCGCCGGCCTGGCCGACCGCGACGGCGGCGCCGGCGGCGTCGCGGCGCACGGCCAGCACGGCATTCATCACGCCGCGCACGTTGACGTGCTGCTTGCGCATCGCCATCACGATCGAATCGACCAGATACGGCATGTCGTCATTCAGGATCAGCAGGGCCGTCGCCTTGCCGCCGCGCCCGTCGGCGTAGCGCAGCGCGGCGATCTGGCAGGCGGCGCCGGCGCGCTTGGCGGCCTGCGCGAAGCCCTCCCACAGGACCGGCGCCAGGCTGTCGGGCGCGATGTCGGACAGGTCTTCCTCGTCGAGGGAGCCGAGCCAGGCGCTGATCAGCGCCGCGACCTGGCCGCCGTCGGCGGAGGGCTTGCTGGCGTTGACCAGATCAAGGGTTTGAGTACGCAAATCTTGTGGCATCTGTTTCATCTTGCATCTCCGTTGCGGTAATGTGAATTCCGTCGCTGCCGTTCCTGCTTGTGGCGACACGACAACGACGTGTCAAAAGACGGCGGGTAAGCCGTCCAAATTATCTCTTCCGTTGCCGGAAGCCGTCTCCATCCATCGATCTGAATCCGCGGCGCCTCGCCGCGGATCGCCAAAATCCTGTGCCTGCCTATCCCGCCCGCCTGCGCGCGGCGGTCCCGCTACAAATCGTACAATCCCGGCAGATTGAGGATGGTCGTCAATTCCTCAAGCGCCGTGTGGATTTCCAGCGCCAGCGCCGGATCGGCCAGGTCGCTCGGTTCGAGCCGGTCGCGGTAGTGCTTCCCGACCCAGGCGCATAGCGTATGGTACAGCGCCTCGGTCATCACGACGCCCTGGTGCATGCCGTTCGCCTCGTCGTCGGTGAGCGCCACGCGCAAGCGCAGGCAGGCCGGCCCGCCGCCGTTGCGCATGCTCTGGCGCAGGTCGAAATGAATCAGCTCGTCGACCGGGCCGCCGCTGGCCACCAACTCGGCCAGGTAGCGCGCCACGGCCTGGTTTTCCCGGCATTCCTGCGGGATCACCAGGGCCATCCTGCCGTCCGCCTTGGACAGCAACTGGCTGTTGAACAGATAGCTCTTGACGGCGTCGGCCACCGGCACCTGGCCGCTGTCGACGCGCAGCGCGCTCAGCTCGGCGCCGACGCCGGCCATGGCGCGGCGCAGCTGGTCCAGGCCGGCCAGTTCGTCGGCGAAGGCCTGCTCGTGGTAGAACAGCACGTTGCCGTTGCCGACCGCGATGACGTCGTTGTGGAACACGCCCTGGTCGATGACGTCCGGGTTCTGCTGCAGGTAGACGGTGCGCGCCGGCTTCAGGCCGTGCAGGCGCGCCACCGCCTGCGACGCCTCCAGGCTCTGGCGCGCCGGATAGCGCGCCGGGGCCGGCGCGTTGGCGTCGAATTCGCTGCGTCCGTAGACGAACATCTCCACCGCGTGGGCGCCGTGCTTGGCGCACAGGCGCGTGTGGTTGGCGGCGCCCTCGTCGCCGAAGGCCGGCGTGGCCGGCAGCGCGTCGTGCACGGCGAAGCGGCGCTCGTCGTGGAAGATCGCGCGCAGGGTGCGCGCCGACTGCGCGTGCTCGAAGGCGCGGTGCAGCTTGTTGTTCAGGTTCGCGGCGGTGAAGTGGACGCGGCCGTCGTCGCTGTCGGCCGAGGGGCTGACGGTGGCGGCGTTGGCGGTCCACATCGGCGAGGCCGAGTAGGCGCAGGCCAGGATCACCGGCGCTTCCTTGTAGGCGCGCGCCAGCACGTCGGCGTCGCTGCCGGTGAAGCCGATGCCGCGCAGCAGGCGGAAGTTGGGCCGGTCCTGCGGCGGCAGCAGCGCCTGGGCGAAGCCGCGCGCGGCCAGCGCGCGCATCTTCTCCAGCCCCTGCAGTGCGGCCTGCTTGGGGTTCGAGGCGCTCTTCACGTTGCTGAAGGAGGCCACGTTGCCGAAGGACAGGCCGGCGTAGTTGTGCGAGGGGCCGACCAGACCGTCGAAGTTGTATTCGCGTGCGTCGTGCATGTGCGCTCCTTAGAAGGTCAGGCCGGGCGAGAGCTTGGCCGGCATTTCCAATACGCTGTTTTCGATCGATGCCACCGGGTAGGCGCAGTAATCGGCCGCATAGTATGCGCTAGGACGGTGGTTGCCCGATTTTCCCACGCCGCCGAAGGGCGCCGTGCTGGCCGCGCCGGTGGTCGGACGGTTCCAGTTGACGATGCCGGCGCGCGCGCGCAGCAGGAAGCTTTGCCACAGCGCCGGGTCGTCCGAGAGCAGGCCGGCGGCCAGGCCGAACTCGGTGGCGTTGGCCACTTTCACGGCGGCGTCGAAGTCCGCCACGCGGATCACCTGCAGCAGGGGACCGAACCATTCCTCGTCCGGGATGCCCCGGGCGTCGGTGACGTCGACGATGCCGGCCGAGACGAAGCCGCTGGCCGCGTCCAGGTGCCGCATCTGCAGCAGCGTCGTGCCGCCCTTGGCGACCATGGCGGCCTGCGCCTGCACCAGGCGCGCCGCCACGGCGGCCGACACCACCGGCCCCATGAAGGGTTGCGGCTGGGCGTCGGAGGCGCCGATCAGCAGCTTGTCGGCCACTTCGACCAGGCGGGCGATGAAGGCTTGCCCGGCCGGCGTGTCCTGCACCACCAGGCGGCGCGCGCAGGTGCAGCGCTGGCCGGCCGAGACGAAGGCGGAGAAGATCGCGTGGTGCACGGCGGCGTCGAGATCCTTGACGTCCCACACCACCAGGGCGTTGTTGCCGCCCATTTCCAGCGCCAGCATCTTACCCGGCTGGCCGCCGAACTGGCGGTGCAGGCTGATGCCGGTCTGGCAGCTGCCGGTGAACAGCACGCCGTCCAGCTCGGCGCTCTGGCCCAGCGCGACGCCGGTCTCGCGCCCGCCGTTGACGAGGTTGATGACCCCCTTAGGCAGGCCGGCGCGCTGCCACAGTTGCACGGTCTTGATGGCCGTGCGCGGCGCGTATTCGCTGGGCTTGAAGACGATGCTGTTGCCGGCGATGAGGGCCGGCACGATGTGGCCGTTGGGCAGGTGGCCGGGAAAGTTGTAGGGGCCGAAGACGCCGAACACGCCGTGCGGACGGTGGCGCAGCACGGCGTCGCCGTCGGCGATCTTGCTGTGCGCCTGGCCGGTGCGGGCGGCGTAGGACTGCACCGAGATGTCCACCTTGTTGGCCATCGTCGCCACTTCGGTGCGCGACTCCCACAAGGGCTTGCCGACCTCCTCGGAGATCAACAGCGCCAGCTCCTCGGCGTCCTCCTTGAGCAGGTCGCGGAAGCGCGCGCAGACGGCGATGCGCTCCTCCAGCGGACGCGCGGCCCAGCCCTCGAAGGCGGCGCGCGCGGCGGCGCAGGCCTGCGCCACGTCGGCGGGCGTGGCCTGCCGGCTGGACCAGGTCTGGCGGCCGCTGGCCGGATCGATCGTCACCAGTTCGGCGCCGCCGCCGGCGAGCCACTCGCCGTTGATGAAGTTGGATGGGTTAGACATGGGGATTCTTCCTCAGGTTGAGTGACAGGGTGCGCACCGCCTCGCCGGCGTGCACGCGCAGCAGTGCTTGTTCCGCTTCCGGCAGGGCGATCTTGCCGCCGACCGGATTGGCCGCCGTGACGATCATGCGGAAGTCGCGCAGATTCGTGTTCGAGACCAGGTAGGGCTCGGCCTCGGCCGGCGCGCCGCAGGCGTCGGCGGCGGCGTCCGGGTCCAGCGTGCTGAGCGTGCTGTCGCGCATCGCGCGCAGTTCCGAGACGCGCGCCTGCAGCACCGGGCCGGCGTCGAAGATGTCGACGTAACCCTCGAAATACAGGCCTTCCTGCTCCAGCAGGCGGCGCGCCGGCGCGGTGCTCAGGTGGACCTTGCCGATCACCTCCTGGGCCGCTTCCGGCAGGTAGGCGACGTACAGGGGCTGGCGCGGCATCAGCTCGGCGATGAAGGATTTCTTGCCCAGGCTGGTCAGATCGTCGACGTGGTCGAAATTCATCTTGAAGAAATGCCGGCCCAGGCCCTCGTAGAAGGGCGAGCTGCCGTCCGGCGCCTGGTAGCCGCGCATCTCGGCGATCAGCTTTTCGGTGAACAGCTGCGGGAACTGGGCGATGAACAGGAAGCGGCTCTTCGAGAGCAGCTTGCCGTTGGTGCCGCTGCGATAGTCCGGATGCAGGAACAGCGAGCACAGTTCGGTGCTGCCGGTCAGGTCGTTCGACAGGTACAGCGTCTCCATGCGCGTGAAGACGCCCAGCTCGCGGCTCGAATGCACCAGCGTGCCGATGCGGTAGTTGTAGAAGGGCTCCTCCAGCCCGACCGCGCCCTTGATCGCGCACACGCCCGCCAGGCGGCCCGTGTCGGTGTCCTCCATGACGAACATATAGTCGCGCTGGGCCACCGGGATGCTCTCGGCGAAGGAGGCGCAGGCGATCGCCAGGCGGTCGCCCAGCATCTTCATGTCCGGCTTCAGGGTGGTCATGCCGGTGCCGACCTGGCTGGCCAGGCCGTACAGGGCGTCCAGGTCGTTCTCGTTGATTGCGCGTACCACTAGCATAAAATTCTCACTCTCAGATTCTGACGCAGATCACGTTGGCGCCGGGCGCCACCTGCAGCGCCTCCAGCACCTCTTTCGGCAGGCCTATCGTCTCGCCGGCCTCCAGCGCGTCGCAGGCGAAGGTGACGGCGCGGAAGTTCTGCTCGACGCCGGAGGCGACCGCGTAGTTCACCTTCAAGCCGCTGCGGCTGGCCGCGCCGCCCTCGACGACGCGGCGCGTCATCGAACCGCTGAAGGAGCGCAGCGAATTCTTGTGGGCCTGCAGGATGGGCCCGCCGTCGAAGATGTCGATGTAGTCGTCGGCCTCGAAGCCCTCCTCCGTCAGCAGGTTGAAGGCCAGTTCGCCGCTCGGGTGGATCTGCCCCATGGCCGCCTGGGCGTCGCCCGGCAGCAGCGGCACGTAGACCGGATAGTGCGGCATCAGCTCGACGATCAGGGTGCGGTTGCGGGCGCCGCCGATGACGCGCTCGGCGTCGAGGAAATCCATCTGGAAGAATTTACGGCCCAGCGCGTCCCAGAACGGCGACTGGCCGTCGGCGTCGGTGATACCGGCCAGCGGCACGAAGAAACGGTCGCCGAAACGGTGCGGCGCCAGCACGGCGAACAGCAGGCGGGCGCGCGACAGCAGGGCCGCCTCCAGGCCGGCCTGGGCCATATTGCTGATGAAGAAACCGGACAATTGCGAGTACGCCGTCAGCTCCGAACACAGGGTCAGCGCGTGCACGCTGTGGCTGATGTTGAGGTCGCGCGAAACCTGCTGGATGACGTCGTTGCGGAAGGAGAAATAGGTGCCGTTGGAGCCGGCCGAGGCGAAGATCGCGGCGGTGCCGGCGATGCTCCGGTCCTCGCTGGACTCCATCACGAAGAGATACGACTCCTCGCTGGGAATGTCGACATGGGCGGCGAAGGAGGCGATGGAGCGCTCCACCGAGGCGGCGATTTTCTCGCGCGTTTTGGGCAGGGTGTGGACCCCCGGCATGGTCACGGCGGCCAGCGCTTCCAGAGCCGCGATATCCGCGAGTTCTACCGGACGGACAACATACATGTGTACTCCCTAAAATGCTTGGGCCCGGTGCGGTTGCGCCGGGCCCGTGATGCGGCTGCCTTGTTACGCGGCCTTGATGTCGGCCAGCGCCAGGCGCAGCAGGCGGCCGGCCTCGTCGATCTGCGCGTCGGAGACGATCAGGGCCGGCGCCAGGCGCACCACGTCCATGCCGGCGATCAGCACCATCAGGCCCTGCGCCTCGGCGGCCTTCTGGATATCCTTGGCGCGGCCCTTGAAGGCATCGCTGACGACCAGGCCGAGCAGCAGGCCGGAGCCGCGCACCAGCGAGAACATGTGCGGGAAGTCGGCCATCAGGCCTTCCAGCATCGCCACCAGCTTGGCGCCGGCGGCTTTGACGCGGGCCAGGAACTCCGCCGTGTTGATCGTTTCGAGCACCTTCAGGGCCACCGTCGCCGCCAGCGGATTACCGCCGTAGGTGGTGCCGTGGGTGCCGACGTTGAGGGTCGCGGCCAGCGCCTCGGTGGTCAGCATGGCGCCGATCGGGTAGCCGTTACCGAGCGCCTTGGCGGACGTCAGGATGTCCGGCGTGACGCCGTAACCCATGTAGGCGAACAGATCGCCGGTGCGGCCCATGCCGCTCTGGACCTCATCGAAAATGAGCAGCGCGCCGGTCTTGTCGCACAGTGCGCGCAGCTCTTGCAGATAGGCCGCGTCGGCCGGCACCACGCCGCCCTCGCCCTGCACCGGCTCGACGATCACCGCGCACACATCGTCGCCGATGGCGGCGCGCGCCGCTTCGATGTCGTTGTAGACGATATGGTCGATCGACTGCGGCAGCGGCTCGAAGCCTTCGGTGTACTTGGCCTGGCCGCCGACGGAGACGGTGAACAGGGTGCGGCCGTGGAAGGACGAGAAGCAGGAAATGATGCGCGACTTGTGCGGACCGAACTTGGTGTGGGCGTACTTGCGCGCCAGCTTCAGGGCCGCCTCGTTGGCTTCCGCGCCGGAGTTGCAGAAGAAGGCGCGCTCGGCGAAGGTCGCCTCGGTCAGCGCCAGCGCCAGGCGCAGCACCGGCTCGTTGGTGTAGCCGTTACCCAGGTGCCAGAGGGTGTTGATCTGCTTGGTCAGCGCCTCGACCACGACCGGGGCGCAGTGGCCCAGGGCGGTGACGGCGATGCCGGAGGTGAAATCGAGGTAATGCTTGCCGGTCTGATCCCACAAGTCCAGGCCCAGCGCGCGCACCGGCACCATCGCCGCCGGCGCATAGGTCGGAACCAGGACTTCGTCGAAGGTTTGTCTGGTGACGGGACGATCGGTGACGGACGAATCAAGCTTGGCGTTCATAGCATTCCTCAAGTTAGGTACGTTGGCAACTACGACAGCTGCGCGTGTACAACATTATAAAAACCGGGATGCTAAAACTCTTTTGAATCTGCGACAAGGATTTTCATTTTTGACCGCCGCCGCCGCGCCACGGGCGCGGCAGAAGAACCGGTTATGGCGGCATCAGCTTGCGCTGGCGCTCTTCGCGCGGAGTGTGGCCGAACAGGGCGCCGAAGGCGGTGGAGAAGTGCGAGCCGGACGAGAAGCCGCACATCAGCCCCACCTGGACGATGGAGTTGTGCGTGCCCTGCAGCAGCTGGCGCGCGCGCTGCAGGCGCAGTTCCAGGTAGTAGCGCGACGGCAGGCTGCCCAGGTATTGCTTGAACAGGCGCTCGAGCTGGCGCCGCGACAGGCCCACCAGGTTGGAGATGTCGTCGGTCGAGAGCGGCTCCTCGATGTTCGCCTCCATCAGCGTGACGGCCTCCGACAGCTTCGGCTGCAGCACGCCGAAGCGGGCCTGCAGGGCGACGCGCTGGCGCTCCTCCTTGCCGCGCACCCGGTCGATGCAGAGCGCCTCCTTGATGTGCGCCTGGGCGTCGGCGCCGAACAGGGTTTCGATCAGGGTCAGCGCGAAGTCGATGCTGGCCGCGCCGCCGCAGCAGGTCAGGTGCGCGCCGTCGATCTCGAACAGGTGCGGCGTCAGGATGGCCCGCTCGGCCTTCGCCTCGGCGTCGGCGTACAGCGCCCACGGCAGCGCGATGCGCACGCCGTCCATCACGCCGGCGTCGGCCAACCACAGCACGGCGGCGCCGACGGCGCCCCAGAACGGCGCCGCGCGGCAGCGCTCGATCAGGGCGCGGCACAGTTCGGGGCGCGGCGCGGCCTGGGTCTCGTCGGCCGCCAGCAGCGCGATGTGCCAGTGGCCCGGCGCCTCGGCCACCACCTGCTGCGGCGCGCGCACGTCCAGTTGCAGCATCTGCGGCCCCAGCGCCGCCGCGCACAGGCGCAGCGGCTGCACCAGGCCGGCCCAGGTGATCGCGTCGGCCTCGCCGGCGTTGATCAGCAGGATGCGCAAGGGTTTGTCCAGTCCGACCCGGCAGAGGTTAGCGAATGACATCAGGCGGGCAAGGCGGCATCGGCGAGCTTTTCAAGTGTGGGGAAGGCCTATTCGGGCACCAGCGCGGCGGCCGGACGCTCGGCGTTCCATTGGCTGACTATCATACCGGAGATCAGCAGCGCCGCGCCCATCCAGGCCAGCGGCGTCATCACCTCGCCCAGCCAGAAATAGGCGAAGAAGGCCGCCGCGCCGGGCTCGAAGGCGTAGATCACGGCCGCCTCGTTGGCCGTGCTGTGGCTCTGCCCCCAGGTCTGCAGCGAGATGATGGCGGCCGTGCAGATCACGCCCAGGTAGAGGAACTGCAGGACGTGGGCGCGCACGCCGGCGCCGATGTTGCCCCAGTAATTGAGCATGTCGGCGCTGACCTCGATCTGCGTGCGCGGGATCTCGCGCGCCAGCAACCACAGCGCCGAGCACAGCGCCACGGTGACGATCTGCATCGCCGTCAGCGTCATCAACTGCCCGACCTCGCGGGCGGCGCCCTCCATCATCTTCACGTACAGGCCGAAGGCGAACGCCGCCAGCAGGGCCAGGGTGTCGCCGCGGCTCCAGGCGGCGTCGCCCTCCGAGCACAGCGTGAACAGGCCGGCCAGCGCCAGCAGCAGGGCGACGACGATGCGCCGCTCCGGCTTCTTGCCGGCGAAATAGCCGAGCAGCGGCACCACCAGCACGTTCAGGCCGGTGATGAAGGCGTTGCGGTTCGAGCTCGTCAGCGCCAGTCCCTCGACCTGGAACACATAGCAGATGAACAGCACCGCGCCGACCAGGGCGCCGATGCGCACGTCCTTGTAGCGGGCGCGCCACAAGAAGGGCAGCATCAGCACGCTGGCGAGCAGGAAACGGATGAAGACGATCCAGATCGGCGAGAAATGCGCGGTCAGGGCTTTCATCGCCGGGAAGGTGGTGCCCCAGACGAGGGTGACAAGAAGTAGAGCCAGGATGCCGCGGAACTGGTGGGTCATGTAGAAAGTCTTATATAGATGTATAGATACTAACGGTAGGCGCCATATTACCCGCGCCGGCAATAAATTGCGAACCGCCGCACAGGATATAATCACGCCCTATGGGTGAACGCTATTTGAAAAGTCTGCGGCTGCTGGCCGAATGCCTGCAAGGCTTTGAACGCCTGTCGGAGCGGCATGTGCGCGCCTTCGGCCTGACGCACGCCCAGTTCGACATCATCGCCACGCTGGGCAACACGCCCGGCATGACGTACAAGGAACTGGGCGCCAAGACCCTGATCACGAAAGGCACGCTGACCGGCGTCATCGACCGCCTCGAACGCAAGGGTCTGGTCGAGCGCGAGCGCAGCGTCGCCGACAAGCGCTCCTATTTCGTGCGCCTGAGCGGCCAGGGGGAGCAAGTCTTCAAAGACGTGTTCCCGCAGGTCACGGCGCACGGCGCCAGCGTCTTCGCGCAGTTCAGCGACGCCGACTTCACGCGCCTGGAACAGACCTTGTCCGGGCTCAAGAGCGTCATCGCGGCGGACGGCGCCGCCCCCGCATCACCCGATTCCCGTAGTCAAGCAAGCCGCAGCTCCACATAAAAAGCAAAGGAAAAAGATTGAAAACGACACTGCTCGAAGGCAAAAAACCGGCCCATTTCGACAAACACATTATCGGCAACCTGCTGCTCAACGTCAGCACCCCGGATCTGGTGCGCCAGGAAAAGCTGATCATCGGCATCCGCAACGAAGCCGGTGAAATCTACCGCCTGATCGGCGCGACCAAGCACAACAGCTTCATGAACGCGATCGAGGAATTGTTCGACCTGGGCCTGGTCGACGAATTGCAGGACAGCGACGCCACCCAGGATGGCTGCGACGCCATCTTCAGCGAAGCGGCGTAAGCGCCGCGACGCCCGCCGCCCCGCGCGGCGGTGACGGGGGACAGCCAGGGCCGACGCCAGTCGGTCTGCGCTGTCCCTTGTCACATCCGGCTTCTCGCGCCCGGTTTATCGGATCGAAAATATTTCCACGGGGAATTGCAAATAAGTTCCGCATGGCAATATTGCGAGTATAATTTTTCGATGAACAGACTCGACGCCTTTAAAAGCATCGCCGCCCAGGCCAGCCGCGGTGAACTGACGTTTCCCACCAGCGTGGACGCGTCCCTGAAACTCCAGCAAGCGCTGAGCGACCCGGATTGCCACATCGACGCGGCCACCAAGCTGGTGCAGGCGAACCCGCTGCTGGCGGCGCGCACGGTGGCGATCGCCAACTCGGTCGCCTACAACCGCTCCGGCAACGAAATCGCCGGCGTGCGCGCGGCCGTGCAGCGCATGGGCGTGCGCACGCTGCAATCGCTGGTGGCGGCGCTCATCGTGCGCCAGCTGGGCAGCGCCGTCAGCGATCCCCTGATCAAGGCCAGGATGGCGCAACTGTGGGAGCACACCGCCCACGTCGCCGCGCTGGCCCAAGTGCTGGCGCGGCGCGTCAGCAAGGTCGACCCCGACACCGCCATGTTCGCCGGCATCATGCACGAAGTGGGCGGCTTCTACATGCTGTCGCGGGCGGCCGAATTCCCCGGCATCCTGGACGGCGAGCCGGAAGACTGGATCGAGCACGGCGAGCAGGAAATCGGCCGCGGCGTACTGAAGAAACTGGCGGTGCCGGAAGCTGTGCAGGCGTCGGTGGAAGCGCTGTGGGAAGGCCTGCGCGCGCTGCCGCCGGAGAACCTGGGCGACACCCTGCTGCTGGCCAACGACCTCGCGCCGGTGGCCTCGCCGCTGCACGAAAGCCCGGGCGCCACCACGGCGCAAGCGGCGCGCACCATCGACTGCGAACTCGGCGAAGGCACCCTGAACAGCATCATGCGCGAATCGGCAGCCGAAGTGCAATCGCTGCTGGCCGTGCTGATGCTCTAGCCCCGCCGGAAACCGGGGACAGACCATAATGCCGCTAAGTTAAGCTTTCTTGGTTAGCCGTTTCTCTGGATATCGTTGTGCCACCGCTTTAACGACCCGGTCGAATTTTCGTCCGGGTCGCTGCGCTTTCAGGTCGAGCACCAACC
>JANXSQ010000335.1 GCA_025356595.1 Janthinobacterium sp.
GGTCTTGCATGTCACCATTCCATCAAGAATGATGACATGCAAGACCTGACCCCGATCTTTTTTTTGTCCGGCGGCAAAAAATGTGGAGGGAAACTATGTGAAGTGAGCATTGGTTAGTATTTCTATAGTGGAAAAATGTAAAAATTCTGTTTGGGAAACTTTTCATTGTTCCGGGCGGCGCCGGGCGATGCCGAGCCCGCAATCGACGCCTCCTGACAGATGAAAAAATTCACCGCACTCCATGTGTCCGACCTGCATCTGAGCCGCGCCCGCGAGCGCGACCAGCAGATGGCCTTGTGCGCGCTCTACAAAGATATCGCCGATTACCGCGACGCCGGCAATCCCATCGACGCGATCTTTTTCAGCGGCGAGCTGCTCGCCAGGGGCGAGGCCGGGGACACGCCGCCGACCTATATCTACACGCACTTCATCGAGCCGCTGCTGGCGGCCGCGTCCGGGCCTGACACGCGCTTTTCCCTGCTGCCGCGCAGCCGCGCGCGGGACGGCGCGGCGCGGGACGGCGACGGCGGCGCCGGTTTCAGCTTTTTTTCCTCGCGCGGCCGGGCCGACGCCGAGCAGCGCGCCGTGTATCAGAACGTCCACGCCCTGTTCCACGGCCACCGGCGCAGCGGCGACACCGCGACGCTGCCGCACGCGCTGGGGGTGCTGTTCGACGCCAGGGTCGCGCTGCGGGAGCGGGTCGACGCCAATTTCCACGGCTATTCGGTGCTGGAATTCCGCGGCGCGCCGGCGCCGCACTGGAGCGTCACGCTCCGGCGCTACAGCGACGCGCGCCAGGATTTCGCGCTGGCCGCCCGCTACACCGAACATGGCCGGGAAAGCTTCCCGTCCGACGTCGCGGCGCCCGTCGCGGCCGCGCCCGTGCGCTTCGCGCGCCAGTTGCTGTCGCACGGCACGTCCGCGCTCGCTCCGGGCGGCCTGGCGGAGATCTTCGTCGAGCCGCCGCTGAGCAATCTGGGCGGCCGGCTGGAACGGGACAGCATGCGCAGCCAGTCGCGCCTCCTGCACGAGCTGGCGGAGAATGAGCGGGCGGTGTTTTTCGTCGGCCGCGAGGAGTCCGGCAAGACCACGCTGTTGAGTTATCTGTGCCTGCGGGCGCAGCCGGGACGCGCCTTCCTGATCGACCTGCGCGCGCTGGGCACGCCGAGCCGCGCGGCGCTACTGGCGGCGGCCGCGCGCAGCGGCGGACAGGATACGGCCGGCGTCGCCGCCACCTTGCTGCGGCGCGGCGCGCTGCTCTGCTGCGACAACCTGACGCTGGCCGACGCCGGCGCGCTGGCCGTCCTGGCCGCCTTCATGGACGAATTCGAAGCCTGCAAGTTCTGCTTCACGCTCGCCGAGGGACTCGAAAAGACGCTGCACGGCGCCCTCCTGGCGCAGCTGGCGCGGCCGGCCGACATCGTCTATCTGCACAGTTTCGGCGCGGCGCAGGCGCGGCAACTGGCGCGCAACTGGTGCGGCGGCGCCTTCGACGCGCTCAGCGGCCGCTACGACGCCGCGCTGGGCGCGATGGCCCGGCTGGACCTGCCGCGGACGCCATTCCTGTTGTCGATCGCGCTGTCGCTGGCGGAGCGCGGCTTGCCCTGCGCCGCCGCCAACCGCGCCGAAATGATCGCCGCCTACACCGCCAGCCTGCTCGGGACGACGGAGGCCGGCGCGCTGCAGCGCGATTTCCTGATCGAGCTGGCCTACCACCTGTTCGAGTCGAAGGCGCCGGCCATGCGGCGCAGCGCGCTGCGCCAGTTCGAGGCCGATTATTTCGACGTGAAGGGCTTGCGCATGCCGCTCGTCGGTCCGCTCGAGGCGCTCTGCGCGCGCGGCCTGCTGCTTGAAACGGACGGCGAAATCGCCTTCAAATACGAGAGCTTCCGCACATTTTTCCTGGCGCAGAAATTCGACACCTCGCTCGACCTGATGCGCTACGCTTTTACCCAGAAAGGTTTTATGGAACTGCAGCCCGAGCTCGATATCTACACCGGCCTGCACCGGGACGCCATCGAGGTGCTGACCGGCGCGGACCGGCCGCCCGATGCCGCCGCGCCGCGCCCGCAGTCGACTGTTTCCGACCTGGGCAGTTACGCGGAGCGCTACCACGGCGGCGAGCTGACGCTGCGCCATAGCACCGACCAGGAGGAAAGCCTGATACTGGACGTCGCCAAGAACGCCCGCATCCAGCGGCGCAGCCGGCTCGCCGACGCCGCTTGCGGCGACGCTTAGGCCCGTTTCGGACCGCTGGATGGTGTTGGAATGGCCGTCCGCTTCATCTGCTTACGGCCAGCGTACGACCAACGGCAGACATTCGGTAGCTCGCCCGGGTCCGCGTTCTCGTCAAGCAGGCCGACCCCGGGGTGGTGGAGGAGTTGAAGTGGCGCGGGGTGCCGGTGTGGTCGCACGCCGGAATCATCTGCACCGGCGAGACGTACAAGAGTGTCGTGAAGATGACCTTCGCCAAGGGCGCCTCCCTGGCGGATCCATCCGGCCTGTTCAACTCCAGCCTCGAAGGAAGCACCCGGCGCGCCATCGATTTCCACGCGGGCGAGGAGATCGACGAACAGGCTTTGAAGGCGCTTATCCTTGCCGCCGTGGCACTCAACACGTCCACTGCGGCCCAGCGGCCCCGGACGAAAAAGTAGGCGCTTGCGGCGGCCGCAATGCGCGCCGCGGCCCTTACGCGGCGGGCGCGCCGCGCCGCAGCGTGCCGTTGAAGAACAGTTCCAGGCCCAGGGCGACGGTGGCGCGCATCTCCGCCTCGCTCGGCTCCGTCACGGCGGGGAACAGCATGCGCGACAACTGGTCGCCCATGATGCAGTTGAGCAGGTGGATCGCCAGCATCTCGTGCGGCACCTTCGGGCTGAACAGGGTCTTGATGTCGGGGCGGCTGAAGAAGCGCCCCAGCAGTTCGCGGGTCTGCGCCGGCCCGACCTGGTTGAAGGTGACGGCCAGTTCCGGATTGCTGGCCGCCTCGGCCAGCACCATGCGGTGCAGGCTGATCGCTTCCGGCTTCGAAATCAATTCAATGAAGCGCATGGCGAAGTCGCCCAGGATCTGCTCGATCGGGCGCATGTCCGTCTGCAGGTCGGCCATGGTGGCGAAGTAGCGCGCCCGGCGCCGCGCGATGACGGCGTTGAACAGGCCCGATTTGCCGCCGAACTTCACATAGATGGTGCGCACGGCGACGTGGGCTTCGCGCGCGATCGATTCCAGGCTGACCTTGCCGTAGCCGTTTTGCAGGAACAGGCAGCCGGCCGTTTCCAGCAGACTTTCCAGGCGCGCCTCCATGTCGGCGGCGCGCGGCCGACCCGCCGCTTTGCAGCAGGATGGGTCGTGGTTGGCGGGGGCGTGCGCGGTGCTGTCCAGCTCGGCGTCGGTGAAGGCGGGGTGTGACATATTCATCGCCGTATTTTAATGGGAATGGCGCCACTCTAGTCCAAAATAAAATGAAATGCAATCGTTTCATTTCTTGACTTCGGGTTTCGTTTATCCAATAATGCACCTACATAATTTCATTTTTGGAGCGCCGTATGCCTACCCAGCACAGCCAAACAGAACAAAAAGTGCTCAGCGCCGTCTCGCCGGCGGTCCAGCCACCCACGGCCGCGCCCGCCGCGCCGGCCAAGACTCCGCCCAACGGGCGCGTCCTGTTCGTCGCCGGCCTGATCGCGCTGGCCGCCATCGGCGCCGGCGGACGCATGTGGTACCGCAGCCACTATTTCGTCGAAACGGAGAACGCCTACGTCTCCGGCCATGTGCATCCGGTCTCGGCGCGCATCGCCGGCGTCGTCACCAAGGTGCTGGTGGAGGACAATCAACTGGTCAAGGAGGGCGACGTGATCGCCGAACTCGATCCCTTCGACCAGCGCGTCAAGGCCGAGCAGATCCAGGCGCAGATCGACACCGCCGAGCAGCAGGTGCTGCAGTCGGAGGCGCAGATCGCCCAAGTGCAGGCGCAGGCCAGCGCGGCCGCCGCCCAGGTGCTGCAGTCGGAGGCGCTGCTGTTGCGCGCCAAGCAGGACGCCGACCGCTACGGCCAGTTGTACACGAGCCAGATGAAGGCCGTCTCGAAGGCCGAGCTGGACGCGGCCAACGCCGGCCGCGCCGGCGCCGCCGCCGACCTGAGCGCGCGGCGCGACAGCGCGCTGGCCGCCAAGGCGCAGATCAGCGCCGCCGGCGCCGCCCGCGAAGTGCTCAAGGCGCAGGCGCGGGTCTTGCGCGTGCAGTTGAAGGACGCCCAGCAGCAACTGGCCTACAACCGCATCCTGGCGCCCGTCGCCGGGCGCATCGGCAAGCGCTCGCTGGAAGTGGGCATGCGCGTCCAGCCGGGCCAGCAATTGACGGCCATCGTGCAGGACAACGTCTGGATCACCGCCAACTTCAAGGAAACCCAGTTGGCCGACCTGCGCCCCGGCCAGGAGGTGGAGGTGAGCATCGACGCGATGCCGGGCAAGCATCTGGTCGGCAAGCTCGATAGCTTCTCGCCGGCCTCGGGCGCGCAATTCGCGCTGCTGCCGGCCGACAACGCCACCGGCAACTTCACCAAGATCGTCCAGCGCGTGCCGGTCAAGATCGTCCTCAGGGCGGAAGACATCAAGGCCCTCAGCGGCCGCCTGGTGCCCGGCATGTCGGCGCTGGCCGAGGTGGCGGTGAACCAGTCCGAGCCGGCCCGCGCCGCGGCGCACTAGGATCGCGCCATGACGAGTACGACACAAACAATGACGGGTGCGCCGCCGCTGGTCGGCGAGCAGGTCAGCGCGCGCACCTGGGTCGCCGTGGCCGCCGGCATGATGGGCGCCTTCATGGCCGTGCTCGACATCCAGATCACCAACTCCTCGCTGCGCGACATCCTCGGCACGCTCTCGGCCACGCAGGAAGAGGGCTCGTGGATCTCGACCGCCTATCTGGTGGCGGAGATCGTCGTCATCCCCCTGACGGCGCTGCTGACGCGCGTGTTCGGCCTGCGCAACTACATGATCGGCACGACGGCGCTGTTCCTGCTCTTTTCGACGCTGTGCGGCGCCGCCTGGAACCTGCCCAGCATGATCGTCTTCCGCATGCTGCAGGGCTTCACCGGCGGCGCCCTGATCCCGATGGCGATGACCCTGGTGATGGTGAAGCTGCCGGCCTCCAAGCGCGCCACCGGCATGGCCATCTTCGGCCTGACGGCGACCCTGGCGCCGGCCATGGGGCCGACCTTCGGCGGCTATCTGAGCGAGCTGTACGGCTGGCCCTCGATCTTCTACATCAACTGGGTGCCGGGCGCGCTGCTGATCGCCGGCATGCTGTACGGCCTGGAACGGGCGCCGATGCAACTCAAGCAGTTGTGGAAGGCCGACTGGCTGGGCATAGGCTTCATGGCCATGGGCCTGGGCGGCCTCACCATCTTCCTCGAGGAGGGCAATTCGAAGGACTGGTTCGACTCGCCCTTCATCATCACCTTCGCCGCGCTGTCCATCACCGGCATCCTCGGCTGGGTCGTCACCAGCACCACGCGCGCCGAACCCTTCGTCAACCTGGCGCTGTACGGGCGGCGCAACTTCCTCGTCGCCACGGTGCTGTCGGCCGTCACCGGCATGGGCTTGTACGGTTCGTCCTTCCTGCTGCCGCTGTTCCTCGGCCAGATCGCCGGCTACTCGCCGATGCAGATCGGCGAAGTCATCATGTGGGTCGGCCTGCCGCAACTGTTCATCATGCCCTTCGCCGCGAAACTGTCGTCGAAGGTCGACAACCGCATCCTGTGCTCGGTCGGCCTGGCCCTGTTCGGCGGCTCCTGCCTGATGAACGCCTACATGGACGCCGGCACCGGCTACGACCAGTTGTTCTGGTCGCAGATCGTGCGCGCCCTGGGCCAGCCCTTCATCATGCTGACCCTGTCGAACTTCGCCATGGCCGGCATCGCCCCGCGCGACATGCCGTCCGCCTCCAGCCTGTTCAACATGACGCGCAACCTGGGCGGCTCGATCGGCATCGCCCTGCTGGCGACGGCCCTGAGCAGCCGCGAGCACTTCCATTCGGCGCGCCTGGGCGAGTCGGTGACGATGCTGGCCGCGCCCACCGTCGAGCGCATCGATCAATTGACGCAGTCCTTCATCGCCAAGGGCGTCGACCCCGTCACCGCCGGCAATCAGGCGCTGACGGCGATCGGCAACATCGTGCGGCGCGAATCGTTCGTGATGGCCTACAACGACGGCTTCTTCATCGTCGGCGTGATCCTGCTGGCCTGCATCGGCGTGCTGTGGTTCGCCGACAAGGTCAAGG
The DNA here is from genome assembly GCA_025356595.1 of Janthinobacterium sp. Lineage (GTDB taxonomy): Bacteria > Pseudomonadota > Gammaproteobacteria > Burkholderiales > Burkholderiaceae_D > Janthinobacterium. The sequence goes on from JANXSQ010000335.1 coordinate 6,274, forward strand.
CGCCATCCGGCGGCGGCGGCGGCGCGCACTAAGCGCGGCCCGCACCGACTAACTATTTTTTGAGGTAATCGCATGATCACAGCATTCAAACGCGCCGCGCTGGCGGCATCCGTGGCCCTGGCCGTGGCCGGTTGCGCCACGGTCGGCAGCGACTTCGCCGCGCCGCAAAACGGCGTCGCCGGGGCCGCCTTCCGCCACCAGGGGCCGGGCGGCGCGCAGGAGGCGCGCCTGCCGCGGGACTGGTGGAGCGTGTTCGGCGACGCCACCCTGGACCGCCTTGAGCAGAGCGCGCTGCGCGACAATCCGGGCGTGAAGGCGGCCGCGCAGCGCCTGCTGCAGGCGCAGGCGCAAACGGGCAACGCCCGCGCGGCGGAGTCGGTGTCGCTGGGCGTGAGCGCCTCGGCGTCGAACTCGCGCACCTCGGCCAACACCTCGCAGGGTCTGGCGTTGGGACACCGTTCGATCAGCGGCAACAACTATGCGCTGGGCGCCTCGATGTCGTATGAGCTCGACCTGCTGGGGCGCGTGCGCCGCATGGTCGAGGCGGCCGACGCGCAGGCGCTGGCGGCCGAGGCCGACCGCGACGGCGTGCTGCTGATGCTGTCGTCGCAGGTGGCGACGACCTACTGGCAGTTGCGCGGCCTGGACGCGGAAATGACCATCCTGAACGGCGCCCTGGGCACGCGGCGCGAATCGGAACAACTGGTCGAGGCGCGCTTCAACGCCGGCCTGACCAATGAACTCGACCTGGCGCGCGCGCGCGTCGAACGGGCCAACGCGCAGGCCGACCTGCACGAGGTGCAGCGCCAGCGCACCCTGCTCGAACACGCGCTGGCGGCGCTGACCGGCGTCGCGCCGGCGGCGCTGCAACGGGCGCCGGCCGCGCACGCGGCCGTGCTGCCACAACCGCCGGCGATCCCGGTCGGCCTGCCGGCCGGCGTGCTGGCGCAGCGGCCCGACCTGGCCGCCAGCGTCGCCGCGCTGCGCGCCGCGAACGCCCAGGTGGGCGTGGCCGAAGGCGCGTTCTACCCCTCGCTGCAACTGACCGGCAACTTCGGCTACGCCTCGGAAAACCTGCGCGAACTGGCGCAGGGCGGCTCGCGCCAGTTCAGCGCTGGTCCGCTGGCGCTGACGCTGCCCATCTTCGACGGCGGCCGCAACCGCGCCAACCTGGCGCTGTCGAAGGCGCGCTATGAAGAGGCGCTGGCGAACCACGAGGGCAAACTGCTGACGGCGCTGCGCGAAGTGGAGGACGCGCTGTCGGACCTCGAGCAGCGCCAGTTGCAGAGCCAGGCCCAACTGCAGTCGCAGCAGGCGGCGGCGCGCGCCTACCTGGTGGCGCGGGCGCGCTACGAGCGCGGCGTATCGAACTACCTGGACGTCACCGACGCCCAGCGCAGCTCGCTGACGGCGGACCGCGCCGGCGTCCAGATCGCCACCCAGCGCCTGCTGGCGACGGTGGCCGTGGCGCGCGCCATGGGCGCCGGCTGGCAAGGGCCCGCCGCGCAATAAGGTCTCCGGATCGGGGGGCGCCATCTAGATCGTAGATCGGGGTCAGGTCTTGCATGTCACCATTCCGTCAGGAATGGTGACATGCAAGACCTGACCCCG
>JANXSQ010000344.1 GCA_025356595.1 Janthinobacterium sp.
GACCCCGATCCTGCTGCGTGACCCCGATCCTGATCTCGGGCGCGGCATTGGTAGATCGGGGTCAGGTCTTGCGCATCACCATGCTGAAAGGAATGATGACATGCAAGACCTGACCCCGATCCGCGGTTTAGAATTCGACCGGGCGCTGTTCGCGCATGGCTTGGGTCATGGCCAGGCCGATGCGGGTCGCTTCGGTGGCGTCGTGCAGGGTCAGCGTCAGGGCGCGCCGGCCCAGCGCGGCGTCGGTGAATTCTTGCGCTTCGATCAGGAAGGCGTCGCTGAAGCGGGCGTAGAAGTCGGGCGTGCATTCGTTGCGCACGCCGTGCCGGTCGGAGATTTCGACGCGGTTCAGGCGCGCGTTGTTGCCCACGCTGAGGCGCCCGGCGGTGCCGAACGCTTCGGTCAGCGTTTCGTGCCCGTGCGCCATGGTGCGCGAGGCCAGGAAGGTGGCGATGCTGCCGTCGGCGAATTCGACCGTGCCGAGGCCGTTGTCGACGTCGCCGTATTCGCTCAGGCCGCCGTGGATGGCGTTGGTGCCGCTGGCGTAGACGCGTTTGGGCGCCGGATTGCCCAGCAGCCAGCGGGCCAGGTCGATGTCGTGCACGCTGCAGTCGAGGAAGATGCCGCCGCTGCTAGGCGCGAAGCGCATGAAGGCGCCGCTCGGGTCGTTCTGGTCGCAGGTCTGGGAGCGGATCAGGTAGGGCTTGCCGATGTCGCCGCGCAGGATTTTTTGGTGGGCGTCGTGGTAGCTGGCGTCGAAGCGCCGCACGAAGCCGATCATGATGCTCAGTTGCGGGTGGCGCGCCGCTTCGGCTTCGACTTTCAGGCAGTCGGCCAGGTCGAGCGAGAGCGGTTTTTCGCAGAAGACGTGTTTGCCGGCGCGCAGGGCCTGGATGATCTGCTCGGCGTGCAGCGAGGTCGGCGTGACGAGGAAGACGGCGTCCAGCCCCGGGTGGGCGAGCAGGGCGCTGTAGTCGGCGTAGCCCTGGGTGATGCCGAAGGTGCGCGCCGCCCAGTCGAGCTCGGCCGGCAGCGGGCTGCAGGCGGCGACCACTTCGGCGTTCGGCACGCGCTGCGCCAGGTTGATGGCGTGGCGCTGGCCCAGGCGGCCCAGGCCGACGATGCCGATGCGTAGTTTTTGTTGTTGCATTGCTGTCTCCATTGTTGTTGTGTGTCGCGGCGCCGTTTCCACCGGCTACGGCCCCGTCTTTTTGCGGCGGCTTTGCGTAGCCCCGGCGCGGTCCGGCCGGGGCCGCGCGCGCCGGGCGCCAAGGTTTGCTACAGGGTGACGACGCGCTGTTCGCGCCACGACAGCGTCGCCGCTTCGGCCAGTTCGAGCGCTTTCAGGCCGTCCTGGACCGTGGTCCGCAGCGGCGTGCCCTTGCTGACGGCGTCGAAGAAATGCGCCATTTCGTTGGCGTAGGCGACGCGGTAGCGTTCCAGGAAGAAGTGTTCCGGCTTGTCGACGCTGACGCTGGCGCCGTTGTGCAGGCTCACTTCGGTCGGTTTGTGGTTGCCGGCCTGCAGCATGCCGGCGCTGCCCAGCACTTCGAAGCGCTGGTCGTAGCCGTAGGCGGCGCGGCGCGTGGTGTTGATCTGGCACAGGCGGCCCTTGGCGCTGCGGATGGTCACGGCGGTGCAGTCGAGGTCGCCCGCCGCGCCGATGGCCGGGTCGGTCAGGCAGCTGCCGGTGGCGTGCACGCTGACGGCTTCGTCGTCGAGTATCCAGCGGAAGATGTCGAAGTCGTGGATCAGCATGTCCTTGAAGATGCCGCCCGAAACCTGGATGTAGCTGACCGGCGGCGCGCCCGGGTCGCGGCTGGTGACGATGAGCATTTCCGGCGTGCCGATCTCGCCGGCCAGGATGCGTTCCTTGACGGCCGCGAAGGTCGGGTCGTAGCGGCGCTGGAAGCCGATCATGCAGGGCACGCCGGCCTGCTCGACGGCGGCGGCGCAGGCGCGCGCCTTCTCGATGGTCAGGTCGACCGGCTTTTCGCAGAAGATCGCCTTGCCGGCCGCCGCCGCGCGGATGATCAGGTCGGCGTGGGTGTCGGTGCTGGAGGCGATGACGACGGCTTTGACGGCCGGGTCGGCCAGGACTTCGTCGACGCTGGCGGCGCTGCCGCCGTGCACGGCGGCCAGGGCGGCGGCCGCCCCGGTGTTGACGTCGACCACGTATTTGAACCGGACGCCCGGCTGGGCGGCCAGGTTGGCGGCGTGGATTTTGCCGATGCGGCCGGCGCCGAACAGTGCTACTTCAATCATCATCTTCTCCTGGGGTTTTGATTTCTTCTATGTCCAACTCGAGTTTGTAGGCCAGCGCGATGAACAGCGCCTGGCACAGGCAAATGGTGCTCGTCAGCGAGCGGAAGGCGAAGGCGCTGCCTTCGGTGACGGTCAGCAGGGCGTCGGCCGAGCGCGCCAGCGGCGCCAGTTTGCTGTCGGTGATGACGAGCACCTTGGCGCCCTTGTCCTGGGCCAGCTTGGCGCATTGCTGGGTCTCCTTGCCGTAGGGCGCGAAGCTGATGGCGATGGCCACGTCGCGCTCGCGCACGCTGCGCATCTGTTCGCGGTGCATGCCGCCCAGGCCGGAGATCAGGTGCACGCGCTTCTCGGTGTGCTCCAGCGCGTAGGCGATGTAGGAGGCGATCGGGAAGGAGCGCCGCACGCCGATGACGTAAATGTTGTCGGCTTTTTGCAGCAGGCTCACGGCCGCCTCGAGCTGCGCGTCGTCCAGGCCGGCGGCCAGATCGTCGAGGCCGTCGCGGCTGGCGCCGACGAACTCGCGCGTCATGTCGCCGACGCTGATCTGGCTGTCGCGCGTGGCGATCAGCTTGCGGATGCGCTGCTGGTAGTCGGGCGTGGCGTTGGTCTGCTCTGTGTAGGCCTGGCGGAACACGTCCTGCATTTCGGAAAAGCCCGAGTAGCCGAAGCGCTGCGCGAAGCGGACGATGGCCGAGGGCTGCACGTCGCAGGCGGCGGCGATGTCGCTGATGCGCTCGAGCATCAGGCTGGCGCGGTGCTTCTCTATGTATTGGGCGATGACTTTCAACTGGCGCGACAGGGCGTCGTATTCGTCGGCGATGTGTTGCATCAGTTTGTCGATCGGGGCGATTTCGGCCATGGCTTACCTTTCTGCTGTTCTGGCGATAATTATAGGGTCGATTTCCGAAAATAGAAACGAATTTCTAAAATAATTTATTTTGAAAATTTTATTGCATTTGCTTTTGCGCTGGATTAATCTGTACACAGTGCGATGAGGGCGGCCAGGCTTGCGGCGGCCCCAGACGACACCCAAGCAGGTAAAAAAAAACTATCCATAGAGGAGACATTCATGCAAAGCAACAAGCGCAAGATTTTTCTGAAGAGTGTGGCGGCCCTGGGCCTGGGTCTGATGCTCAGCACCAGCTACGCGGCCGGCGAGAAGTTCGTGCTGATCAGCCACGCGCCGGATTCGGATTCGTGGTGGAACACCATCAAGAACGCCGTCAAGCAGGCCGGTGAGGACTTCAATGTGCAGGTCGACTACCGCAATCCGCCCAACGGCGACCTGGCCGACATGGCCCGTCTGGTCGAGCAGGCGGCGGCGCGCAACTACGACGGCGCCATCGTCAGCATCGCCGATTTCGACGTCCTGAAGAAGCCGCTGGGCCAGGTGTCGGCGAAGAAGATTCCCTTCATCACCATCAACTCCGGCACGCTGGAGCAGAGCGAGCAACTGGGCGCCGTGATGCACGTCGGCCAGCCCGAATATGACGCCGGCAAGGGCGCCGGCGAAAAAGCCAAGGCGGCCGGCATCAAATCCTTCGTCTGCGTGAATCATTACGCGACCAACCCTTCCTCCTTCGAGCGCTGCCGCGGTTTCGCCGACGCCATCGGGGTCGACTTCAAGGCCGCCACGCTGGACGCCGGCGAAGATCCGACCACCATCGAAAGCAAGCTCAGCGCCTACCTGCGCAACAATCCGAAGACACAAGCCGTGCTGGCCCTGGGCCCGACCTCGGCGCACGCCTCGCTGAAGGCGCTGGAGAAGATGGGCACCAAGGGCAAGATGTGGTTCGCCACCTTCGACCTGTCCGACGAGATCGCCAAGGGCATCAAGGACGGCAGCGTCAAGTTCGCCATCGACCAGCAACCCTACCTGCAGGGTTACATCCCGGTCGCCGTGCTGGCGATCATGAAACAGGACAAGACCACGGACATCGCCAGGATCAAGGAAAAGCTGATGGCCAATCCGAAGTTCAAGGCCCGCCTGGCCGAATACGGCCTGGCGCCTTCGTACGGCGCGCGCCACATCAGCTCCGGTCCGGGCTTCGTCACCAAGGACAACATCGCCAAGGTTGAGAAGTACGCCGGTCAGTTCCGTTAAGAGCGGGTCGATGCCGCCGGAGTCTCCGGCTGCTGCGGCAAACAGGCGGGGTGGGGCGCAGCGGCGCCGGCCCCGCATCCGCGGCCTTGGTCGAACGGCGCCAGGGACCAGGCGGCAACGGTTATAAATAAAAGGATATGTTATGAGTGCGGTTAAATTCAATGCGCAGCCGGGCCTGGCCCCGGCGCAGCAGCCCCAGGCCAAGAGCAGCGCCGACGAGCGCGTCGGGCAGGTCACCTGGTTCAAGCGCCTGTTCGGCCGGCCCGAGTTCGCCTCGATCTCCGGCGCGGTGCTGGTCTTCCTCTTCTTCGGCGTCACCGCCGGCGGGTCCGGCATGTTCAACCTGGACGGCATCGTCAACTGGTCGCAGGTGGCGGCCTATCTGGGCATCATCGCCATCGGCGCCTGCGTGCTGATGATCGCCGGCGAGTTCGACCTGTCGATCGGTTCCATGATCGGCTTCTCCGGCATGATGATCGCCATCCCCTCGGTGTATTTCCACTGGCCGGTGTGGTTGGCCATCCTGTTCGCCTTCGCCGGTTCGATGGCGCTGGGCTGGCTGAACGGCTACCTGGTCATCAAGACCCGCCTGCCTTCCTTCATCGTCACGCTGGCCTTCCTGTTCATCCTGCGCGGCCTGACCCTGGCGCTGTCGATCATGTTCGCCAACCGCACCATCGTCAGCGGCGTCGGCTCGCTGGCCGCCAACGACTGGCTGGCCACGCTGCTGTTCCACGGCGAGGTCGGCAAGGGCCTGTTCCAGTGGCTGGCCTCGGCCGGCCTGATCACGGCGCTCGACAACGGCGCGCCGCTGGTGAAGGGCATCCCGAAGGTGATCGTCTGGTGGGCCGCGCTGGCCCTGGTGAGCAGCTTCGTGCTGGCCCGCACCCGCATCGGCAACTGGATCTTCGCCGTCGGCGGCGACGCCAACGCCGCCAAGAACGTCGGCGTGCCGGTGAAAGCCATCAAGATCTCGCTGTTCGTCTTCACCGCCTTCTGCGCCTGCCTGTTCGCCACCCTGCAAGTGTTCGACGTCGGCTCGGCCGCCGCCGACCGCGGCATGCAGAAGGAGTTCGAGGCCATCATCGCGGCCGTCATCGGCGGCGCGCTGCTCACCGGCGGCTACGGCTCGGTGGTCGGCGCCTGCTTCGGCGCGCTGATCTTCGGCGTGGTGCAGATCGGCATCACCTACACCGACATCAATTCGGACTGGTTCCGCGTCTTCCTCGGCGTCATGCTGCTGATCGCGGTCTTATTCAATAACTTCGTCCGCAGCCGCGTGACGGAAGCGAGGTAAGTCATGAGCGACTATATTCTGGCGCTGGAAAACATCAGCAAGCGTTTCGGTTCGGTGATCGCTTTACAAAACGTCACGCTGCGCCTGAAACCGGGCGAGGTGCATTGTCTGCTGGGCGACAACGGCGCCGGCAAATCGACCCTGATCAAGACCCTGGCCGGCGTGCACCGCCCCACCGACGGCGCGTATCTGGTCGACGGCAAGCCGGTCTGCTTCGCCTCGCCGAAGGAGGCGCTCGACATGGGCGTGGCCACCGTCTACCAGGACCTGGCGCTGGTGCCCCTGCTGTCGGTGGCGCGCAATTTCTTCATGGGCCGCGAGCCGATGACGAAGATGTTCGGTTTCCTGCCGGTGATGGACATGGAGTACGCCGCCAACACGGCGCGCGACAAGCTGGCCGAGATGGGCATCATGGTGCGCGACCCGCACCAGGCGGTCGGCACCATGTCGGGCGGCGAGCGCCAGTGCCTGGCCATCGCCCGCGCCATCCACTTCGGCGCCCGCGTGTTGATCCTCGACGAGCCGACGGCGGCGCTGGGCGTGAAGCAGTCCTTCAACGTCCTGAAGCTGATCTACAAGGCGCGCGAACGGGGCCTGTCGGTGATCTTCATCACCCACAATGTGCACCACGCCTATCCGGTCGGCGACTCCTTCACTCTGCTCAACCGCGGCAAGTCGCTGGGCACCTACACCAAGGACACGGTGAGCAAGGACGAGGTGCTGGACATGATGGCCGGCGGCGCGGAGATGCAAAAGCTGATGAGCGAACTTGACGGTGTAAGCATTTAGAAAGCACAGACTATGAACAATCCTACCCAATTCGCGCCCGGCAGAGCGCTCGACGTGATCTGCCTCGGCCGCCTGGCGGTCGACCTGTACGCCCAGCAGATCGGCGCGCGCCTGGAGGACGTGGGCAGCTTCGCCAAATACCTGGGCGGCTCCTCGGCCAACATCGCCTTCGGCAGCGCCCGGCTGGGCCTGCGCTCGGCCATGCTGTCGCGGGTCGGCGACGACCACATGGGCCGCTTTCTGACCGAGACGCTGGCGCGGGAAGGCTGCGACATCAGCCATGTCTCGGTCGATCCGCAGCGGCTGACGGCGCTGGTCATGCTGGGCCTGAAGGACAAGCACACCTTCCCTTTGATCTTCTACCGCGAAGACTGCGCCGACATGGCCATCCCGGCCGACGGCGTGGACGAAGCCTTCATCGCCTCGAGCCGCGCGCTGCTGATCACCGGGACGCACTTCTCGACCGAGGCGATGCACGCCGTCAGCACGCGGGCCCTGAAGCTGGCGCGCCGCAACAATGTGCGCACCGTGCTCGACATCGACTACCGGCCGGTGCTGTGGGGCTTGTCCGGCAAGGCCGACGGCGAAACCCGCTTCGTCTCGAACGAGGGCGTCACCGCGCATCTGCAGGCCATCCTGCCGCAGTTCGATCTGCTGGTCGGCACCGAGGAGGAATTCATGATCGCCGGCGGTGGCGCCGACATCATGGCCGCGCTGCGCGCCGTGCGCGCCGTGTCCGCCGCCACGCTGGTGGTGAAGCGCGGCCCGCTCGGCTGCGCCGTGATCGACGGCGCCATCCCGGCCGAGCTGGACGCCGCCTTCAACTACCGCGGCGCGCAGGTCGAAGTGCTGAACGTGCTGGGCGCCGGCGACGCTTTCCTGGCCGGTTTCCTCAAGGGCTGGTTGAACGGCGCCGACTACGCCGCCTGCTGCCAGTACGCCAACGGCTGCGGCGCCCTGGTGGTGTCGCGCCACGGCTGCGCGCCGGCCATGCCGACCCAGGTCGAACTGGACTACTTCATCGCCCACGCCGCGCGCCTGCAGCGGCCGGCCGACGATGCCACGCTGCAGCGCCTGCACCGCGTCAGCGTCGCCCGCAAAGCCTGGCCGGAGTTGTGCGTGTTCGCCTTCGACCACCGCAACCAGTTCTTCGAGATGGCGCAGCAGAACGGCGTCAGCGAGGCGCGCCTGCCGCTGCTTAAGCAACTGCTGGTCGAGGCTGTCGGCCAGACCGAGGCGGCGCTGGGATTGGCTGGCAAGACCGGCGTGCTGATCGACGACCGCTACGGCGCCGATGCCTTGAACGCGGCCACGGGGCGCGGCTGGTGGATCGGCCGTCCGGTCGAACTGCCCGGCTCCAATCCCCTGCAATTCGACTGGGGCCGCTCGATCGGCTCGCACCTGATCAGCTGGCCGAAAGAGCACGTCATCAAATGCCTGGTGCAACTGCATCCGGACGATAATGTCGAAAACCGCCTGGAGCAGGAGGCGCAACTGAAGGCCCTGTACGAGGCGGCGCAAATCAGCGGCCACGAATTGCTGCTCGAAGTGATCCCGCCGAAGAGCATGGCCTGCGACGCCGACACGGTCTACCGCGCCGTCAAGCGCCTCTACAACATCGGCATCTATCCGGAGTGGTGGAAGCTGGAGCACCTGAGCGCGGCGCAGTGGCAAGCCATCGACGCGCTGGTGCAGGAACGCGACCCCTACTGCCGCGGCGTCGTGCTGCTGGGACTGAACGCTTCGATCGACGATCTGGCGGCCAGTTTCAACGAGGCGCGCGACAGTTCCACCTGCCGCGGCTTCCTGGTCGGCCGCACCATCTTCCACGAACCGAGCCGCCGCTGGCTGGCCGGCGAAATCGACGACGCTGGCCTGATCGCCGCGACGCGCGCCAATTTCGAGGCGCTGATCCGGATCTGGCAGCGCAGCCGCGCGGCGAAACTGGAGCGTGCGGCATGAGCGCGACCGACAACAAGACGGTGCGCCTGACCATGGCGCAGGCGCTGGTGCGCTACCTGGCGGCGCTGCGCGTGGACGCCGGCGGCGGCGCCACGGAGCCCCTGTTCGGCGGCGTCTTCGCCATCTTCGGCCACGGCAACGTGGCCGGGCTGGGCGAGGCGCTGTACCAGCAGCGCAATGACCCGCTGAACCCCTTGCCGACCTACCGCGCCCACAACGAGCAGGGCATGGCGCACGCCGCCATCGCCTACGCCAAGGCGCATATGCGGCGGCGCATGATGGCGGTGACCACCTCCATCGGCCCCGGCGCGACGAATCTGCTGACGGCGGCCGCGCTGGCCCACGTCAACCGCCTGCCGGTGCTGCTGCTGCCGGGCGACGTCTTCGTCTCGCGGGCGCCGGACCCGGTGCTGCAGCAGATCGAGGATTTCAGCGACGGCAGCGTCTCCGCCAACGACGCCTTCAAGCCGCTGTCGCGCTATTTCGACCGCATCATCTACCCGGAGCAGTTGCTGACGGCTCTGCCGCGCGCGATCCAGACGCTGACCGACCCGGCCAACTGCGGCCCGGTGACGCTGGCGCTGCCGCAGGACGTGCAGACCATGGCCTACGACTACCCGGCCGACTTCTTCGAGCCGCGCCTGGTGAGCTTCCGCGCCGCGCCGGCCGCGCAGGACGAGCTGGACGAGGCGGTGGCGCTGCTGCGCGCCGCGAAGAATCCGCTCATCGTCGCCGGCGGCGGCGTGCTGTACGGCCTGGCCGGTGAGGCGCTGCGCGACTTCGCCGAACAACACGGCGTGCCGGTGGCCGAAACCCAGGCGGGCAAGAGCGCGCTGGCCTGGGACCATCCGCTGCAACTGGGCGCGATCGGCGTCACCGGCTCGCCGGCCGCCAACCTGCTGGCCGCCGAGGCCGACCTGGTGCTGGCGGTCGGCACCCGTTTGCAGGACTTCACCACCGGCTCGAACTCCCTGTTCGCCAAGGCGAAGCTGGTGAGCCTGAACGTGAACGCCTTCGACGCGCTGAAGCGGCGCGGCGTTGGCGTCCAGTGCGACGCGAAACTGGGCCTGCAGGCGCTGTCGGCCCGGCTGGAAGGCTGGCGCAGCGACGCCGCCTGGCGGGACAAGGCGCAGGCCGAAGCGGCGCAGTGGCGCGCCACGGTGGCCGCCATCACGGCGCGCCGCGACGTGGCCCTGCCTTACGACGGCGAAGTGATCGGCGCGGTGCAGCGTTCGCATCCGGCGTCGACCCAGCGCGACATCGTCGTCTGCGCGGCGGGCACCTTGCCGGCCGAGTTGCACAAGCTGTGGCGCACCGCCACGCCGGGCGGCTATCACGTTGAATACGGTTTCTCCTGCATGGGGTATGAGATCGCCGGCGCGCTGGGCGTGAAGATGGCCAAGCCGGACGCCGAGGTGATCGTCATGGTCGGCGACGGCAGTTACCTGATGATGAATTCGGAGATCGCCACCTCCGTCATGCTGGGCAAGAAGCTCATCATCGTGGTGCTCGACAACCGCGGTTACGGCTGTATCAACCGCCTGCAGCAAGCCTGCGGCAACGCGCCCTTCAACAATATGTTCGACGACTGCCTGCAGGGCGAACAGGGCGCGCCGCACATCGACTTCGCGATGCACGCCAAGTCGCTCGGCGCCCACGGCGAGAACGTGAAGACCATCGCGGAGCTGGAGGCGGCCCTGCAACGCGCCCGCGGCGCCGACGCGACCTATGTGGTCTGCATCGACACCGATCCGACCCGCACCACCAGCGAAGGCGGATGCTGGTGGGAGGTGGCGGTGCCGGAGGTGTCGGAACGCGAGCAGGTCAGGGCGGCGCGCACGCGCTACGAACAAGGCAAGCAAGGACAAAGGAAATAAGATGAACATCGCATTCAACGACAAAGCGTTCAACGTCAAAATCGGCATCAACCCGATCTCCTGGATGAACGACGACCTGCCCTCGCTGGGCGGCGAAACACCGCTGGAAACGGCGCTCAGCGAAGGCGCGGAGATCGGCTACGTCGGCTTCGAGCTGGGCAACAAGTTCCCGAAGGAGTCGGGCGCGCTGCGCGCCGTGCTGGGCAAGTACAAGCTCGAATGCGTCTCCGGCTGGTATTCGGGGCGCCTGGTGCACCGCTCCGTGGAGGAGGAGATCGCCGCCGTCGGCCCGCACCTGCGCCTGCTGGCCGAATCCGGCGCGACGGTGATGGTGTACGGCGAAGTGGCCGACGCCATCCAGGGTGAAGCCCGTCCGCTGTACAAGCGGCCGCGCTTCACCAGCGCCGCGCAGTGGCAGGAATACTGCGACAAGCTGACGGCCTTCGCCCGCCACACCCTGGCCCACGGCGTGCGCCTGTCCTACCACCACCACATGGGCGCGTATGTCGAAACGCCGGCCGACGTCGACCAGCTGATGGCGCTGACCGGGCCGGAAGTGGGCCTGCTGTTCGACAGCGGCCACATCACCTTCGCCGGCGGCGACGCGCTGGCGGTGCTGCGCAAGCACATCGAGCGCGTCTCGCATGTGCACTGCAAGGATGTGCGCCCGGCCGTCGTCAAGCTGGCGCGCAACGGCAACTGGAGCTTCCTGCAGGCCGTGATCAACGGCGCCTTCAGCGTTCCGGGCGATGGTTGCATCGACTTCAAGGGCATGCTGCAACTGCTGTACCGGCACGGTTACCAGGGCTGGTTGGTGGTCGAGGCGGAGCAGGACCCGGCCGTGGCGCCCAGCTACCAGTACGCGCAGATGGGGTATCAGCACTTGGCGCAATTGGTCGGCGAAATCGAATCGGCCGGGCAGGGGGCGGCATGAACCTGCTCGTGAAGGGCCGCCAGAGCGGGCGCGAGATCGTCAGCGTGACGCCGGAATCGGCCGGCTGGAAGCACGTCGGCTTCGCCGCGCAGCGCCTGGCGCGCGGCGAGAGCGTGGCCTTCAACACCGGCGCGCGCGAACTGTGCATTGTGGTCCTGTGCGGCACCGTGCGGGTCGACGCCGGCGGCCAGCGCTGGTCCGACATCGGCGAGCGCCTTAGCGTCTTCGAGGACCGTTCGCCCTACGCCGTCTACGTGCCGGGCGGGCAGGACGTCGAGATCACCGCCAACACGGCCGCCGAAGTGGCGCTGTGCAGCGCGCCGGCGCGCACCGAACGGCCGGCGCGCCTGATCGAACCGGCCTCCATGCAACGCTCGGTGCGCGGCAGCGGCGCCAACACCCGCTACGTCTGCGACATCCTGCCGCAAACGGAGCCGGCCGACGGCCTGCTGGTGGTCGAAGTGCTGACGCCGGGCGGCCATTCATCGAGCTACCCGCCGCACAAGCACGACAGCGACAACATTCCGCTGGAAAGCTCGCTGGAAGAGACCTATTACCACCGCCTCAACCCCGCGCAGGGTTTCGCCTTCCAGCGCGTGTACACCGACGACCGCTCGCTGGACCAGTCGATGGCGGTGGAAAACCACGATGTCGTGATGGTGCCGCGCGGCTATCACCCGGTCGTGGTCCCCTACGGCTACGACGCCTATTACCTGAACGTCATGGCGGGCGCGAAGCGCGAATGGCATTTCAAGAACGACCCGGCGCATGAATGGATGTTGAAAAAGTAAATCCGCCGCACACGGCAAAAAAGCACCGGCAGTAAGCAGGGGATCGGCCCGCCGGGTCGGCCCCAGGGGGACGCGCGCGCCGCAAGGCGCCGTCCCGAGGATACCCACAACTTAGCGAAAGCATCACATGACTACGCAACTGCACAACATCGGCCATTTCATCGGCGGGCGCCCACTCGCCTCCAATTCCACCCGCAGCAGCGAGGTGTTCAACCCTGCCACCGGCGCCGTCAGCGCCCGCGTTTCGCTGGCCACCACCAGCGAACTGAACGCGGCCGTCGCCGCCGCCCACGCCGCCTTCCCGGGCTGGTCGGGCACCTCGCCGCTGCGCCGCTCCCGCGTCATGTTCAAGTTCAAGGAGCTGATGGAGAAAAACGCCGACAAACTGGCCGCCCTGATCACGGCCGAACACGGCAAGGTCTTCACCGACGCCAAGGGCGAGGTGACGCGCGGCATCGAGGTGGTGGAATTCGCCTGCGGCATCCCGCAATTGCTGAAGGGCGAGTACAGCGAGCAGGTCGGCAACGGCATCGACGCCTGGTCGATCCGCCAGGCGCTCGGCGTCTGCGTCGGCATCACGCCCTTCAACTTCCCCGTCATGGTGCCGATGTGGATGTTCCCGATGGCCATCGCCTGCGGCAACACCTTCGTGCTCAAGCCCTCCGAGCGCGATCCCTCGGCCAGCCTCTTGATGGCGCAGTTGCTGACTGAGGCGGGCTTGCCGGACGGCGTCTTCAACGTGCTGCAGGGCGACAAGGAGGCCGTCGAAGGTCTGCTGGCGCACCCGGACGTGCGCGCCGTCAGCTTCGTCGGCTCGACCCCGATCGCCCAGCACATCTACGCCACCGGCTGCGCCGAGGGCAAGCGCGTGCAGGCGCTGGGCGGGGCGAAGAACCACATGGTGGTGATGCCGGACGCGGATCTGGCGCAGACCGTCGACGCGCTGATGGGCGCCGCCTACGGCTCGGCCGGCGAGCGCTGCATGGCGATCTCGGTGGTCGTCGCGGTCGGCAACGTCGCCGACAAGCTGGTCGAGGCTTTGGTGCCGCGCATCGCCGCGCTGAAAATCACCGAGGGCATGGACCTGACGGCCGAAATGGGTCCGGTGGTCACGCAGATCCACAAGGACAAGATCGTCGGCTACATCAAGGACGGCGTCGCCGCCGGCGCCACCCTGGTCACGGACGGGCGCGGCTTCGTGCTGCCGGGCCATGAGCAGGGCTTCTTCCTGGGCGGCACCCTGTTCGACCATGTCACGCCCGACATGACGATCTACAAGGAAGAGATCTTCGGGCCGGTGCTGTGCATCGTGCGCGTGCCGGACTTCGCCGCCGCGCTGGATCTGGTCAACGCCCACGAATTCGGCAACGGCACGGCCATCTACACGCGCGACGGCAACACCGCGCGCGAATACGCCCACCGCGTGCAGGTCGGCATGGTCGGCGTCAACGTGCCGATCCCGGTGCCGATGGCCTTCCACAGCTTCGGCGGCTGGAAGCGCAGCCTGTTCGGCGACCACCACGCGCACGGCCCGGAATCGGTGCGTTTCTACACCAAGCAAAAAGCCGTCACGCAGCGCTGGCCCGCCTCGACCGCCGCCGGCGCCGAGTTCGCCATGCCGACCATGAAATAAATCCGCGGGCAGCGCGGCGTGAGGCCGGCTTCCGACCTTCGGGTCCGGGCCGGCCGCCCGTCCGCGCTTCTGAACAGGCCTTCGCTGCGCCAGGGGAGGCTGTTGTCCGAATTTCGAAGGGAGGTGTGTACGGCCGGGGGTGTGACAGCAAGCGTCACGAAATTTTAAAACTAAAACTATATGTTGGAGACACGATATGAAAAACTGCATCTTGAAGACTTTGCCCGCAGCATTGATCCTGGCCCTGAGCGCCGGCACCGCCTTCGCCAGCGACGCCGAGGGCGAGTTCCACGGGTATTTCCGCGCCGGCGTCGGCACCAACTCGGCCAAGGGCGAGCAAGCCTGCTACGGCCTGGAGGGCGTCGCCAAATACCGCCTCGGCAACGAGTGCGATTCCGACGGCGAATTCGGCTACACCAAGGAATTGCTGAAGGCCTCCAACGGCGCCAGCTTCGTCGGCACCTTCTGGGCCGCCGCCTACACGCCCACTTCCGACATCGGCAACGAGAAACTGAGCGTGGCGCAGATGTTCGTCGAGGCGAAGAACCTCGATTTCATGCACGGCGGCGTGGTCTGGATCGGTAAGCGTTACTACAACCGTCCCGACATCCACATGCTCGACTTCAAATACCTGCACGGCGACGGCGTCGGCGGCGGCGTCACCGGCTTGCCGCTGGGCGTGGGCAAGTTCAGCTACGGCCTGTTCCGCAACGATATCGACAAGCAAGTCTCGGCCACTCGCCACAGCTTCAGCTACGACGGCGTGGCCGTCAACACCGACGGCAGCCTGAAGTTCGACGTCAGCCTGATCAACAAGGATGCCTCGGTCGAGGGCGCGCACAACGGCTGGTCGGCCTCGCTCATACACATCCAGGACAAGGTGCTGGGCGGCGACAATAAATTCGGCGTGCAATACGGCGTCGGCGCCGGCATCAAGATCGGCGGCACCGGCGACATCATGCTCGGCTCCGACGTCAAGCGCACGCGCGTCTTCGACACCATCGCCTGGCAGGTGACGCCGGAATTCGGCGGCTCGGCCGTCGCCCTGGTGCAGAAGGACAAGAGCAACGCCGGCAGCCAGACCTGGACCTCGGTGGGCGTGCGCCCCGTCTACGCGCTGAGCGACAACCTGAAGCTGCAACTGGAGGTGGGCCACGACCGCATCAAGCCGGCCGGCGGCGGTGAGACGCAGCAGTTGACCAAGGTGACCTTCGCGCCGACCATCGCGGCGGCCAAGGGTTTCTGGTCGCGTCCGGAATTGCGCGCCTTCCTCACCTACGCCAAGTGGAACAGCGCGGCGCAGGCTTCGGCCACGATGGGCAGCACGCTGTCGAGTTCGGGTGTGTTCGGCGGCAACACAAATGGCACCTCGGCCGGTCTGCAGGTCGAGGCTTGGTGGTAGTATCGATTGGCTCATGCGCGCGCGGATGAGCCTCGTTGCCCCGGTCGGACACGCCAGCAGAGCGTGCCGGCCGGTCGGCATTGCGCCCGTGTCGTGGCTGGATACGGGTGCTTCTTGTTGTTAACTGGGGAGATGACACTCATGTTGAAAATTATTTCGGGAACGGCGGCAAAGGTCGGTGTGTTCGTGGCGGCGGCTCTGCTGTCGACGGCGGCGCTGAGCGCGGGGATCAAGGTCACATATCCGGCCAACGAAACGGCGGGCGACACGCGCTTCAACGATCTGCTGGAGATCATGCGCACGGCGCTGGAAAAGACCACGCCCGAGTTCGGCCCCTTCGAGATGGAGGCGTCGGCGGAAAAGATGAACGAGGAGCGCACGCTGAACGAACTCAAGGGCGGCAAGGTGGTCAACATCGCCTGGAGCTCGACCTCGACCGACAAGGAAAAGGATCTGCTGCCGATCCGCATCCCGCTGCGCAAGGGCATCCTCGGTTATCGCGTGGCGCTGATCCAGTCCGACAAGCAGGCCGAGATCGACAAGGTGACGACCCTGGCCGAACTGAAGAAGCTGACGATAGGGCAGGGCACGGGCTGGGGCGACGTCGCGCTGTACGAGGCGAACGGCTTCAAGGTGACGACGGCGAAATACGACGAGCTGTTCAAGATGACGGCCGGCGGGCGTTTCGACCTGTTCCCGCGCGGCATCAGCGAAGCCTTCGCCGAGCA
This sequence comes from Janthinobacterium sp., assembly GCA_025356595.1. Classification (GTDB taxonomy): domain Bacteria; phylum Pseudomonadota; class Gammaproteobacteria; order Burkholderiales; family Burkholderiaceae_D; genus Janthinobacterium. The sequence goes on from JANXSQ010000344.1 coordinate 15,783, forward strand.
GGAGCACAACGTCAAGGCCAATCCCAAGCTGGCCGTCGAGAAAAACATCCTGATCTACTATCCTTGGCCGTATTACTTCTTTTTCAACAAGGCCGACGGCGCCCTGCAGAAACGCATGCAGGCGGGCATCCGCAAGATGATCAAGGACGGCTCCTTCGACTCCATCTTCAAGAAATACAACGGCAAGGCCATCGCCCAGGCGAATCTGAAGGGCCGCAAGATCTTCCGCATCAAGAACGCCTTGCTGCCGAAAGAGACCCCGTTCGAAGATCCAACGCTGTGGTTCAATCCGGTTAGCCAGTAGGCGCCGCCGGGGCGGACGGGGCTTGCGCCGCGTCCGCCCCGATATCCCAAAGCACCCTGTGCCCGATCAAGCTCTTGCGATTCTGACAAATAGCTGTTGAAATGATATTCTCGGACAAGTGCTCATGACAATGAGTTTTCAGAGATATCCCATTGTTTTCAACAGTGCCGTCAGGAGTAAGAGTGAACAAAGCTGCAAAAATCCGCGTTTCATTGTCCGTCCGCGCGAAACTTGCCCTTTGTGCGACGCTATCGATCGTGTCGCTGCCCCCGGCATGGGGTCAAACGCCAGAGGCGGAAGCGCCCGTGCAGAGCGTGCAGATCACCGGCGTGAGAGATCCGGCGATCATGCCCTATAAGACGGCTTACGAAATCCTGAATAAGGTTGCCAACGCCAGCAATGGCCGGGTGAAACTCTTAATCAAGGTGATGTCCGCCAAGACCCATACGCCGATTCCCGATCTGGATGTGTCCCTGCGCGGAGAAAAGACCTTCGAAAAACTGAACATATCGCCGTCCGGCTTCCTCACCGTTCCGCTCAGTCAAGATTTCTATGATGACAGCGCCGAGTTCCTGACCAATAAGAAAAAAGGATCGCTGAGCGTGGAGTTCTATTTGGTGCCGAAGCTGTCCGCCGAAAATTTCAGCTATGGCGAAATCGTCGACGGCATAGCGGCGGCGCGCCGCGCGCTTGCCCAGATTATCCCGTGGTATGTGCGCTTGCTGATCCCGTCGATCAAAGGTGTCGGCATCTGCTATCCGGATAACAATCAGACCGTATCGGTTTCAAAAAGTGAGGAGGCGGTGCGTCCCGCCACCACCGAAGAAACGAATGAGGCCACCAAGGCCAAGGTGTATTGCGCGAATTTTTCCTCGACGGAGCGCAGTCTCGCCAAGGACAGCGTCATTTCCCCGGCAAGCGGTTGGGAGCCCATCTTCCGCTAAGCAGCACGCGGAGCCGGGCTTTCAGCATTGTGTCGCGCGCGGCCGAAATATCGCCGCGCGGCGCCGGGGGCGGCCGCATTTGTTACACTGCGGCCTTTCATCCGCACCAGGGACACACCATGCACCGCTCCATTCCGCGCCTTCTTTCCGTTCCCCGGCATGGCCGCTGACGCCGTGGCGGCGCCCGAATTGCGCGCGCGCGCCCTGCAATGTCTGCTCGAAGCGGAGCCGGGCGCCAAGGTGGCCGCCATCGCCGTGATGGCCGCCGATGCGCTGGCCGGCAACTGCGCGCCCGATGTGGGCGCCGCTTTGCTGCCGTCGGCGCCGGTGCCGGGACGCCCGGCGCGGCCCGAACTGGTCCATCCGCGCCTGCTGGGGCAGCGTTCCATGGCGACCCCGGAGGGGCGCGCCATGTTGATCCACGCGCTGGCGCATATCGAATTCAACGCCGTCAATCTGGCCCTGGACGCGCTGTGGCGCTTCCCGGACATGCCGCCCGACTACTACACGGACTGGTTGCGCGTGGCGGCCGAGGAGGCGACGCATTTTTCCCTGCTCGCCGCGCATCTGCGACTGCTCGGACACGAGTATGGAGATTTCCCGGCCCACAATAGTTTGTGGGAAATGGTCGAAAAGACCTGCGGCGACCCGCTCGCCCGCATGGCGCTGGTGCCGCGCACGCTCGAGGCGCGCGGGCTGGACGCGATCCCGCCCATGCGCGCCAAGCTGGCGCAGGCGGGCGATTTGGGCGCGGCGCAGATCCTCGACATCATCCTGCGCGACGAGATCGGCCATGTCGAGGTGGGCAACCGCTGGTATTTCCATCTGTGCAAGCAACGCGGCCTGGAGCCGGGCGCGACCTATGCCGAGCTCGCCGTGCTCTACCGGGCGCCGACCCTGCGCGGCCCCTTCAACATCGAGGCGCGCCGCCAGGCCGGCTTCACCGAGGCGGAGTTGCGCGCGCTGGGCTGAGAGGCTGAGAATCTTTCGTTCATGCACGCTCATCACGCCAGAAAGTGCCCGCTCGGCGTTGCAAATGCTCGCCATAGCCCGAGTTATGGCTGTGCTTTGCGCCTTGATCGGCCACCTTCTGGCGCGCTGCTCGCCCACGTCCGAAAAACTCTCAGCCTCTGAGCGGACCCGCTTCCCCGGCGCGTTTCAGGCCGTCCGCATGAAGAGGATGTCCGCGCCGGACTCCGCTTCGACCGGCGCGAAGCCGAGGCTGGCGTACAGCCGCATGGCGCGCGCGTTGTCGCGGTAGACGCGCAGCGTAAAGGTGCGGCTGCCCGGACGCAGCAGGGCGCTGGCCATCAGTTGCCGGCACAGCAGGCGGCCCAATCCCCGCGCGCGCGCCGTCGGCGACACGATGATGCGACCCAGATGCGTGTTTTCCCCGCTCGTTGGCCAGTGCTGGCCGAAACCCAGCACGGCCATGCCGGCGTCCGACAGGCAATGGTCGCTGCCGCCGTCGACGCGCAGCAGGCCTTCCAGTTCCTCCGCGGCGAAGGGAAAGGCCAGATGCGGGCCGGCCCAGCGCTGGCAGGCGGTCGCGTCGGGCAGCCAGGCGGCGATGGCCGCGTAGTCGGCCGGCAGCGGCGCGCGCAGCGCGGCGCCTCCGGGCGTCGCCGGCTCGGCGGCGCTCAACGCGCGCGGCCGTCGTAGTGCTTCACGGACAGGGCGGCCAGGTCGACCGCGTCGAGGCAGCGGACGTTGACGGCGACCATGCGCTTGCCCTGCGGGTCAACGGTTTCGCCGAAGGGATGGATGCCGCATGTCGGGCAAAAGCGGTGCTGGATCACGTGTTTGTTGAAGGTGTAGGTGGCGAGGGCGCTTTCCGGCGTCAGCAGGCGCAGCTGGTCGCGCGCCACGAACCACATCAGCGCGCTCTTGCGGCGGCACATCGAGCAATTGCACTCCATCACTCCGCTCAGTTCGCCCTCGACCTCGAAGGCGATCTTGCCGCAATGGCAGCTTCCCTGGTAATTCATGCGCGCTCTCCCTGGCTGGATTTACTACATAAAAGACAATTTTAGCGTTTACTTCAGCTATTGTCTCGCGCCGCTTCGCCTCATTCCCGCCCTGCGCGCCACTCCAGCAGCGCGCAGGGCCCTTGGTCCGATTCCTCCCAGCCGATTGCGCGCCAGCCCTTGGCGAGGTAAAAGGCGTGGGCGCGCCGGTTGGCGCGCACGCATTTCAGGCGCCAGGGCGGCGCCAACCACGCTTCCAGCGAGGCCAGCAGGCTGCCGCCGACGCCCTGGCCCTGCCGGCGCGGCAGGACGAACAGGTGGTGCAGGAAGGACTCCGGCAGGTAGATCGAGACGAATCCGATCACCGCGCCGTTCGCGTCGCAGGCGACGTGCACGCTTTCGCCGCGCGAGGCCAGCGCGAAGTCCGGCCGCGCGCGCGCCGCCGCCGGCAGCCAGCCGGCCGTGCCGACGCAACTGGCGTAGATGTGCTGCAGCGCCGCGGCGTCGGCGGCGTTGGCGGGGCGGACACCGTACATGCCGGCAACCCCCTCAGCAAGGCGCCGGCGCGGCGCCGGCCTTGTGGCCCAGGCGGCGCGAAATGCGCGCCGCGCATTCCTTCAGGCGCGTGGCGGCGGCGCCGTCCCAGGCGGCGTCCAGCGAACCCATGGGGCCGATGGCGGTGACCGCCAGCGCCATCTTGCCGGCGTGGTCGAACACCGGCGCGCTGATGGCGTTGATGCCCGGCGTGGGATCGCCCACGGTGCGCGCCATGCCGTGGCCGCGCACCTCGGCCAGCAGCGCCGCCAGCGCCGCCGCCGTGAAGGTGGCGCCGGCGTGGTTGGCCACGCCGGGGTCGCCCAGTTCGCGCGCGCTCAGCCGGGCCACCTGTTCGGCCGGCAGGTAGGCGGAAAAGACCCGCCCCGTGGCCGTGTTCAGGATGGACATCACGGTGCCGGTGCGCATCTTGACGTGGATGGGCTGGCGCGATTCGTCCAGGTGGACGATGGTCGGGCCGCAGTTGCCCAGCACGGCCAGGGCGACGGTGTGGCCGATCTCCTCGCACAGCGCGGCCGTCTCGGCCAGGGCGATTTTCACCGGGTCCAGCAGTTGCAGGCTGATCAAGCCCATCTGCAGGGCGAAGGGGCCCAGTTCGTAGCGTCCGGAGACGCTGTCCTGCTGGATCAGGCCGATGTTGCCGAGGCTGACCAGATAGGGGTGGGCCTTGGCCGAGGTCATGCCGGCCTTTTGCGCCAGGTCGCGCAGGAGCATGGGCGCGCCCTCGCTGACCAGGGCTTCCAGCAACTGGCCGCCCACTTCCACCGACTGGATGCCGCGTCGTTCTTTTTTCATTGACTTCCCGAAAAGATGGTTGCGCGCTGCGCTGTGTCGCCGGCTGCGTTCATGGGGGGATTTTAACAGTCGGCAAATAGATTGTGATTTGTGATTGACAGATGCATTCAACTATTACAAACTTGACTCACATCAAATGCATTCGTTTATGACTAATCGCCGCGCTCGTCCGGGCGCGGCTGGCCGGGCGGCCGTCGCCGCATCAAAGGGATTGAACATGTCTGAGAAGAAATTCGCATCGCAAGCCGACCTGGAAGAGAAGAAAACCAGTTTCATCAAGCTGTCCGACAACGCCTACGCCTACACGGCCGAGGGCGATCCGAATTCCGGCGTCATCATCGGCGACGACGGCGTGATGGTCATCGACACCACGGCCACGCCCATCATGGCGCAGGCGCTGATCAAGCACATCCGCTCGGTCACCGACCTGCCCATCAAGTACGTCGTGCTGTCGCACTACCACGCCGTGCGCGTGCTGGGCGCCTCGGCCTATTTCGCCGAGGGGGCCGAGCAGATCATCGCCTCGCGCGGCACCTACGAGATGATCGTCGAACGCGGCGCGCAGGACATGCAGTCCGAGATCGAACGCTTCCCGCGCCTCTTCTCCGGCGTCGAATCGGTGCCCGGCCTGACTTGGCCGACCATGGTCTTCGAGAAGGAAATGACCATCTACATGGGCAAGCTGGAGGTCAAGCTGATGCAGATCGGCATGGGCCACACCAAGGGCGACACCATCGCCTGGCTGCCGGCGCAGAAGATCTGCTTCTCGGGCGACCTGGTCGAGTACGACGCGGCCGCCTACACCGGCGACGCGCAACTGGAGGAATGGCCTGCCACGCTGGAGGCGCTGCGCGCGCTGGGCGCGGAACAACTGATCCCGGGACGCGGCCCGGCCCTGATGACGCCGGCCCAGGTCAACGCCGGCATCGACTACACCAAGGATTTCGTCACCACCCTGCTGGGCGCGGCGAAGGAGGCGGTGGCCGCCGGCAGCACGCTGAAGGAGGCGATGGCCCTGGTGCGCAGCAAGATGGACCCGAAATTCGGCCACGTCTTCATCTACGAGCACTGCCTGCCCTTCGATGTCACGCGCGCCGTGGACGAGGCGGGCGGCATCAAGCACCCGCGTATCTGGACCGCCGAGCGCGACCAGGAAATGTGGCATTCGCTGCAACACTGACCGGGCGCATCGACATGAACATCGAAAAAGACTATCAAAACCTGGCCTATCCCTACCGGCGCTCGGGCGACGAGGGCGCGGCGCGGGCGGCGCGCCATCCGGTCGTCATCGTCGGCGCCGGTCCGGTCGGGCTGGCGACGGCGATCGACCTGGCGCAGCAGGGCGTGGCCGTGGTGCTGCTCGACGACGATTGCCGTCTCTCGGTGGGCTCGCGGGCGATCTGTTTCGCCAAGCGCACGCTGGAGATTTTCGACCGCCTCGGCTGCGGCGAGCGCATCGCGCGCAAGGGCGTCTCCTGGAACGTCGGCAAGGTGTTCTACCGCGACGACATGGTGTACAGCTTCGACCTGCTGCCGGAAACGGGCCACCGCCGGCCCGCCTTCGTCAACCTGCAGCAGTACTATGTCGAAGGCTATCTGCTGGACCGCGCGCTGGAGCTGCCCAACATCGACATCCGCTGGCACAACAAGGTGGTCGGCATCGCCGACGCCGCCGACGGCGCGGCGCTGACGGTGGAAACGCCGGACGGCCGGCACACCCTGCTGGCCGATTACGTGGTGGCGGCCGACGGCGCGCGCAGCGCCGTGCGCGAGCTGTGCGGCCTGGAGAGCAAGGGACGCACCTTCCAGGACCGCTTCCTGATCGCCGACGTGAAGATGACGGCGGACTTTCCCACCGAGCGCTGGTTCTGGTTCGATCCGCCTTTCCACCGCAATCAATCGGTGCTGCTGCACCGCCAGCCGGACAATGTCTGGCGGGTCGACTTCCAGCTCGGCTGGGACGCCGACCCGGTGGCCGAAAAGCTGCCGGAGAACGTCATCCCGCGCCTCAAGGCCTTGCTGGGCGAGGAGGTCGAGTTCACGCTGGAATGGGTCAGCGTGTATACCTTCTCCTGCCAGCGCATGGAGCGGTTCCGCCACGGCCGGGTGTTCTTCACCGGCGACGCGGCGCACCGCGTCTCGCCCTTCGGCGCGCGCGGCGCCAACAGCGGCGTGCAGGACGCCGAGAACCTGGCCTGGAAACTCAAGCTGGTCCTCGCCGGCAAGGCGCCCGACGCGCTGCTCGACACCTACGGCCAGGAACGCGAGTACGCGGCCGATGAGAATCTGCTCCATTCGAGCCGCGCCACCGACTTCATCACGCCCAAGAGCGCCGTCAGCCGCAGCTTCCGCGACGCCGCCCTGCGCCTGTCGAAGCAGCACGCCTTCGCCCGCGAACTGGTCAACAGCGGGCGCCTGTCGCGTCCGGCGACGCTGCGCGGCAGCGCCCTGAACACGCCCGACGCCGAAGCCTTCGCCGGCGCGATGCTGCCGGGCGCCCCGGTCGACGACGCCCCGCTAGTCGTGAACGGCGCGCCGGGCTGGTTCAGCGCCTGCGTCGGCAACGATTTCTGCGGCGTGTACTTTTACGCGCCGGGTGCACCCCTGGAGGCGATGCTGGCGCTGCGCGGCGGCGCCATCGGCGTGCGGCCGCTGCTGGTGCTGCCGCCCGGCGCCGTCGCGCCGGCGCTGGAGGGCGTCGACATCCTGGTCGACAGCGAGGGCTTGCTGGCGCAGCGTTTCGACGCGCGGCCGGGCACTTACTACCTGCTGCGGCCCGACCAGCACGTCTGTGCGCGCTGGCGCCGCTTCGACGCGGCGCAAGTCGGCGCGGCGCTGGCGCGCGCCACCGCCAACACCATCAATACCACCAGCATCGAGGAGGCGGCATGAGCGGCGCATTGAACACGCATCCGAACCTGGAGCGGCCGGACGATTTCTACGAACGCCTGATCGATATGCACCGCGACTTCACGGCGGCGCAAAGCGAGGCGGCCAACGCGGCGCTGATCCTGCTGCTGGCCAACCACATCGGCGACTTCGCGGTGCTGGACGAGGCGCTGCGGATCGCCCGCGCCGACGCCGCGGGCTTGTAGGCTTGCGGACGCAAGCGGGGCCGGACGCCGCCACCGTCGCCAAGGCCGGCGCCGCCGACACCCGCCGGCCGCGGCGCGCCAGTTTCGATCCGAGTACGCCATAAAAATGATCCTCATCGAGGACGCAAGCCGGCCGTCACGCGGCGCAACCGTCGGCCCGGGCACGCCGGGCCGACACACAGGAGACTGACTCATGAACAAATTTGTTTTTTCGATGTTACTGGTCTGCGCGCAGGGCGCGGCAGGGGCGGCCGAGCCGATACGCATCGGTTCGGTCGTCTCGGCGACGGGCGCGGCGGCCTATCTGGGCGATCCGGAGCTGAAGACCCTGCAAATGTACATCGAGCGCATCAACGCCGAGGGCGGCGTCCTGGGGCGCAAGCTGGAGCTGATCCATTACGACGACGGCAGCGAGGCCAACAAGGCGAACAGCTTCGCCAAGCGCCTGATCGAGTCCGACAAGGTCGACCTGATCATAGGCGGCACCACCACCGGCTCGAGCATGGCGATGATACCGCTGGTGGAAAAGGCCGGCATCCCCTTCATTTCGATGGCGGCCGGCGTGCCCATCATCGAACCGGTCAAGAAATGGGTCTTCAAGGTGGCGCCGACGGACCGCATGGCGGCCGAGAAGGTGTTCAGCGAGATGAAGCGCCTGGGCATCAGCAAGATCGGCATGCTGTCCGAGACCAGCGGCTTCGGCCAGTCCGGCAACAAGGAGAGCGTCGCCGTGGCGCCGAAGTTCGGCATCAGCATCGTGGCCAGCGAAACCTACGGCCCGAAGGACACCGACGTCACGGCGCAACTGACCAAGATCCGCGCCACGCCCGGCATCCAGGCGGTCTTCGTGTTCGGCGCCGGGCAGGGGCCGGCCGTGGCGACGAAAAACTACAAGCAACTGGCCATCACGCTGCCGCTCTACCAGTCGCACGGCGTGGCCTCGGAGGAGTACATCAAGCTGTCGGGGCCGGCTTCGGAGGGCGTCAAGCTGCCGGCCGCCGCCCTGGTCGTGGCCGCCCAACTGGCGCCCGGCGACCCGCAGAAGGAGGTCGTCACGGCGTACGAGAAGAGCTACCGCGAACGCTACAAGACGGAGGTGTCGACCTTCGGCGGCCACGGCTACGACGCGCTGATGATCGCCGTGGCCGCCCTGAAGCGGGCCGGCGGCAGCGACAAGGCCAGGGTGCGCGACGCCATCGAGGCCACCCGCGGCTACGTCGGCACGGCCGGCCAGTTCGACATGTCGGCCGGCGACCACATGGGCCTGGGCCTGTCGGCCTTCCGCCTGCTCGACATCCGCAACGGCGAGTGGAAGCTGGCGCAATAGGCGCGCGGGGAATCATTTTCATTTTTGCAAGGCAGACTCTTTTGCCCGGACGGCGCCGGCGGCGCCGAACAGTTCACACGGAGGGCGCAAGAGTCTGTAAAATTGAGGGTTTTTCGCAAGGGCCATATTATGGTCACGACTATGGCCAACGATACCGAACTCAGCACTCCCGACAATTCCGACAATACCGACTCCGCCGCCCCGGCCGCCAGCTCCAAGGCGCCCGCCGCGATCGCGCGCGAAGTGCAGCGCCGCCGCACCTTCGGCATCATTTCCCATCCGGATGCGGGTAAAACCACGCTGACCGAAAAGCTCCTGCTGTTCTCGGGCGCGATCCAGCTGGCCGGCACCGTCAAGGCGCGCAAGAGCGGCCGCCACGCCACCTCCGACTGGATGGAGATCGAGAAGCAGCGCGGCATTTCCGTGGCCAGCTCGGTGATGCAGTTCGAGCACCGCGACCACGTCATCAACCTGCTCGACACCCCGGGCCACCAGGACTTCTCGGAGGACACCTACCGCGTGCTGACGGCGGTCGACTCGGCCCTGATGGTGATCGACGCGGCCAAGGGCGTCGAGGCGCAGACCATCAAGCTGCTGGCCGTCTGCCGCATGCGCAACACGCCCATCGTCACCTTCATGAACAAGATGGACCGCGAGACGCGCGATCCGCTCGACCTGCTCGACGAACTCGAATCGGTGCTGAAGATCCAGTGCGCGCCCGTCACCTGGCCCATCGGCATGGGCAAGAACTTCCGCGGCGTGTACCACCTGCTGCGCGACGAGGTCATGCTGTTCAAGGCCGGCAACGAAAAGGCCGACCAGACCTTCGAGGTCCTGAAGGGCATCGACAATCCGCGCCTGGTGGAGATGTTCCCGCTCGAGATAGAACAACTGAAGATGGAAGTGGAGCTGGTGCACGGCGCCTCGCATCCCTTCAACCTGGAGCAGTTCCTGGCCGGCGTGCAGACGCCGGTCTTCTTCGGCTCGGCCATCAACAACTTCGGCGTGCGCGAAATCCTCTCGGCCCTGGTCGACTGGGCGCCGGCGCCGCGCGAGCGCGACGCCACCATGCGCGTGGTGGCGCCGGCCGAAGTGCCGTTCACCGGTTTCGTCTTCAAGATCCAGGCGAACATGGATCCGGCCCACCGCGACCGCATCGCCTTCCTGCGCGTGTGCTCGGGACGCTTCGAGCGCGGCATGAAGATCAAGCATCTGCGCCTGGGGCGCGAGATCAAGGTCTCCAACGTCGTCACCTTCATGGCCTCCTCGCGCGAACAGGTCGAAGAGGCCTACGCCGGCGACATCATCGGCCTGCCCAACCACGGCAATATGCAGATCGGCGACAGTTTCTCGGAAGGCGAGATGCTGCAGTTCACCGGCATTCCCTACTTCGCGCCGGACTTCTTCCGCTCGGTGCGCATCCGCAATCCCCTGAAGATCAAGCAATTGCACAAGGGCTTGCAGCAACTGGGCGAGGAGGGCGCGGTGCAGGTCTTCAAACCGGTGCAGGGCGGCGAACTGGTGCTGGGCGCCGTCGGCGTGCTGCAGTTCGAGGTGGTCGCCAGCCGCCTGCTCAACGAGTACGGCGTCGACGCCGTCTTCGAGGGCACCAGCATCAGCAGCGCCCGCTGGGTCAGTTGCGACGACAAGCGCGTGCTGCAGGACTTCGAGACGGCGCTGGGCCACAACGTCGCCTACGACGCGGCCGGCAACATGGCCTATCTGGCCACCTCCGGCGTCAACCTGCGCCTGACCGAGGAACGTTGGCCGAAACTGACCTTCCACGCCACCCGCGAACACGCCGTGAAGCTGGTGTAAACGCCGCCGGCATTGAAAAAGCCGTTCAGTCCGCGAGGCCTGAACGGCTTTTTTTCGTTCCCACGCTGTGCGATGCCCGGCCACGGACGGGCGCCGGGCGCGCGCCCATGCCTTCAACTACACTGCGGCGCCTCGGCCGCCCACACGCGGCGCTCGCGCAGCAGCGCCGTCAACTGCTCTGCCGGCATCGGCCGGGCGTACAGGAAGCCCTGCACGATGTCGCAGCCGGCGCGGCGCAGGAAGTCGGCCTGGCGCTGCGTCTCCACGCCCTCCGCCACCACCGTCAGGTTCAGGCTGTGCGCCATGGCGATGATGGCGGTGGCGATCGGCTCGCCGTCGCCCGGCAGGTCGTGGACGAAGCTGCGGTCGATCTTCAACTGGTCGATGGGGAAGCGCTTCAGATAGGCCATCGAGGAGTAGCCGGTGCCGAAGTCGTCGATCGAGAGGTGGATGCCGGCGTCCTGGAAGCGCTGCATCAGTTCCAGGTTGGCGTGCACGTTCTCCATCAGCACGCCCTCGGTGATCTCCAGCTCCAGCAGGCCGACCGGCAGCGCCGTCTCGGCCAGGATGGCCTGGATGTCGTCCATCAGGCCGGCGTCGCGCGTCTGGCAGGCCGACAGGTTGACGGCGACGTGCTCGATCGAGTCGAGCAGGCCGGCGGCGCGCCAGGCGGCCGCCTGGCGGCAGGCGCTCTGCAGCACCCAGCGCCCGAGCGGCACGATGATGCCGCTTTCCTCCGCCACCGGGATGAATTCGACCGGGCTGACCGGGCCCAGTTCGGCGCAGGTCCAGCGCGTCAGCGCCTCGACGCCGACGATGCGCCCGCTGCGCAGGTCGATCTGCGGCTGGTAGTGCAGGTGCAGTTCGCCGCGCTCCAGCGCCTTGCGCAGGTTGGCCTCCATCGCCAGGCGCTTTTGCGCGCGCAGCTCCATCTCCGGGACGAAGGCGGCGTAGCAGTTCTTGCCGCGGTTCTTGGCGTGGTACATGGCCGTGTCGGCGCTGCGCGTCAGGGTTTGCGCGTCCTGCGCGTCGACCGGGTACAGGCTCACGCCGATGCTGGCGCTGACGTACAACTGGTGGCTGTCGAGTCCGAACGGGGCGGCCAGCGCGGCGAGGATCTTGCGCGCCACGGCGGCCAGTTCGGAGGCGTCGTCGGCCGGTTCGACGAGGACGACGAACTCGTCGCCGCCGATGCGGCAGATGATGTCGTTGGCGCGCAGGACGCCGATCAGGCGCTGCGCCACCAGCTTCAGCAGGGCGTCGCCGCAGTTGTGGCCGAGCGTGTCGTTGACGACCTTGAAGTTGTCCAGGTCGAGCAGCAGCAGGCCGACGCTGCTTTCCTGGCGGTCGGCGCGGGCCAGGGCGAAGGCCAGGCGTTCGTTGAACTCGTGCCGGTTGGGCAGTTCCGTGACCGGGTCGACGTGGGCCAGGTAGTGCAGGTGGGCCTCGGCCTGGCGCACCGACTGGCGCGTGCGCGCCACCATCAGGTAGGCCAGCAGGAAGGAGCACAGCGCCACCGCCACGGTGAAGGCGGCGTAGGCCAGCAAACGCCGGTACAGGCGCGTCATGCCGGCGCACAGCATCACCTCGCCGATGGTCGCGCCGTTCGCCGCGATCGGCTCGAGCACCTCGACGGCGTCGGCGCCGAAGCGGAAGCCGGCGCCGCGCAGTTGCGCCGAGGGCGCCGACATGGCGGGCGCGTCGGCGCGCCGGTAGTGGGCGAACAGGCGACCGTCGGTGCCCAGGATGGCGGCGTTGCGCACGCCCGGCGAGGCGGCCAGGCCGGCCAGCATTTCCTCGCCGGCGCCGGCGTCGCCGAACAGCAGGGCGGCGGCGCTGTTGGCGCCGACCATGCGCGCCTGGATGCGCAGGTCGCCCACCAGGGCGTCGCGCAGGGCGATGAACTGGAACAGGATCAGCAGCAGGCTGGCCACGGCCATCACCGCCGCCGAGGTGAGCAGGTTCAGGCGCGCCATCTTGCTGCCCACCAGGCGCCCGGACAGGGGCAGTTGGAGGCGGGCCATCAGCGCACGCTGCGCGCCAGGCGCAGGAGTTTCGAGCTCAGGCTCAGGCGCGCCTGGCGCAGCGCGCCCATGTCGACGTCGAAGCCGATGCGGCGGTTCTCGATGGCCAGCGCGATGGCCGCGCCGTCGGCGCCGATGACGCGGTCGTCGGTGACGGTGAGCACGCCGGCGCCGCCCAGTTCGCGGCGCCACTGCGGCCAGCGCTCGCGGTCCAGGCTGTCGAGGACGAGGATCTGGCAGCCGCGCAGGCCGGCGCCGGCCTGCGCGCGCACGCTGACCTTGTGGCCGTTGACGGCCTTGTCGGCCAGGGCGCTGAGGGCCGGCAGCAGGCTGTTGCCCGGATGCAGGCAGATGGTCATGGCGGCGCCGCCGGCCAGGGTGTCGGCGGGCCATTCGGTGAAGACGGCGAAATTAAACACGAAGGCGGCTTTCAATTCATATTCGGGGACGGCCTGGGCGCGCGCCGGCGGCGCCGGCCAGGCCAGGCACAGGGCGCCCAGCAGGGCGCACAGCGGGGCGGCGTGGCGGCGCGCGCGCTCAGAACGCATACTTCAGCGTCAGGCGCGCGTTGCGCCCGTCCTGGGCGATGCTGTCCTGCGCGTGCTCGGCCGGCGCCGGGTCGGCGTAGCCGCGGTTGAAGACATTGTATAGGCCGGCGGCCAGGTCCAGGTGGGCCGTCAGGCGCGTCGAGAAGACGTTCAGGTTGGCCAGCCAGTAGCCGCCGGTGCGCGCCAGCAGGGTGTCGCGCGGGCCGACGTACTGGGCCTCCAGGCCGGCGCGCCAGCGCGGCTCCCACAGCGGCAGGGCCAGGTTGAACTTGGCCAGGTGGGTGGGCGCGTTGACGGCGCTCAGGTCGGCGCCGTTCTGGCGCAGCGTCTGCCAGCTGTAGTTGGCGCGCAGCGCGGCGCCGCGCCAGTTGCGCTGGTATTCGAACTCGACGCCGCGCGCCTTGGCGCCGGCGCTGTTGGCGAAATAGGCTAGGCCGCTGGCGGCGTCGATGCGCTGCGAGATCAGGTCGCGCACGTCGTTTTCGAAGACGCTCACGCTGAGGCGGGCGTCCGGCCCCAGTTGCCGCAGCAGCGCCAGTTCGCCGCTGCGGATGCGTTCGCGGCTCTGGGTCGGGTTGGCGCTCTGGCCGCCCGCGCCGGCGTAGGCGTAGTACAACTCGAAGCTGTTCGGCTCGCGGTAGGCGCTGCCGTACATGGCCTTCAGCGTGGTGCCGGGGCCGGCCTGCCAGATCAGCGCCAGGCGCGGGCTGAGCACGGCGCCGCGCCCGCCGCGCTGGTCGTAGCGCAGGCCGGCGTTGAGCAGCACGTCCTCGCGCAGGGTGATTTCGTCCTGCAGGTAGAGGCCGAAGCGGCTGTCGTCGCGCGCCACGCGCAGCCGTTCCAGGTAGGGCGCGAGGTCGTAGTTGTATTGCAGCAGGCGGTAATCGTGCTGATACTCGGCGCCGGCCACCAGCTTGTGGCCGGGCAGCGGCGCGCCGACCGTTTTCAGCTCGGCGCCCCACCAGCGGCTGGCGCTGCCGTCGCGGTTCAGGCTCGGCCCGTAGGCGTAGTCGCCGACCGAGTCGTAACTGCCCCAGAACAGGCGGGCGCCGAGCTCGCCCGCGCCGGCCGGCGCGCCGTTGTAGCCGAGCTCGGCGTAGCTTTGCGTGTCGACGGTGCGCGAACGGGCGTCGTTGAAGTTCTGCGCGAAGGAGGCGGTCGGCACGCCCTTGTTGCGTTCGGCGTGCAGCAATTGCAGGCTGAAGGGGCCGGCGCCGGCCTTGGCGAAGATGCGCTGGCCGTCTTCATAGTCGAGGCCGCGCGCCACGCCGTGGTTGTTGCCGGCCTGGTCGAAGGCGGCGAAATACAGGTCGCGCCCGTCGTTGTCGTAGCGGCTGGCGGCGAGCAGCAGGGAGGCGCCGCCCGGCTCGGCCCAGGCGTAGCTGGCGGCGCCGCGGCGCTCGCCGAACTGGCCCGCCGTGACGCTGGCGCGCGCCCCCGCCAAGTCCCGCGCGCGCTTGGTGATGACGTTGATGACGCCGAAGAAGGCGTTCGCGCCGTAGATCGAGGAGCCCGGTCCGGGCACGTATTCGATGCGCTCGACCAGTTCCAGGTCGAGCGGAAATTCGCCGCCCAGCGGGGCCTGGTCGTAGACGGCGTCGTTGATGCGCTGGCCGTCGATCTGCAGCAGGAAGCGGCTGTTGTAGTCGCCCGGACGCAGGAAGCTGCGCGCGCCCAGGTAGCTGTAGTTGCGGTCGTAACCGACATACAGTCCGGGCACGCTGCGCAGCGCGTCGGCCAGGGTGCGCCAGCCGAAGCTCTGGATGTCGGCGGCGCTGATGACCGTCACCGTGGCCGGCGCCGCGCTGGCTTGCTGGCGGAACTTGGAGGCGCTGTAGACCTCCATCGCCAGCAGTTGTTCGAAGGGCAGGGCGGTCAGGTCCTGCGCGGCGCCGGCGAGCGGCGCGGCGCCGCCCAGGAGCAGGGCGGCGGCGAGCCAGCGCGGCGCGCGCGCGTGCGCGCGCCGCCTTGCGGCCTTGTTCGGTAAGCGGCCTTGCCCTTGCATGCGATGCGTTCCAGTCCGGTGACGGGCGCCGTGAGCCGGAACTCGCGTCGTCATCTGTTAATCAGGGCGCCATAGTGTCATCGCGGCGCCGGAAAGTACAGGGCTTGTGGTTTTTCCGCACGCGGGCCGCGCGCTTATTTGGCCGGACTGGCCAGCGGCTGGCCTTTTTCCACCACATACACGCCCACCAGGCGCATGCCCCCCGGGCCGGTGTTGCGCGCCGCGTGCACCTGGCCGGCCGGCACCACGAAGGCGTCGCCTGCGCGCACCCTGCGCGGCGCCTGTCCGTCGACCAGCAACTCGCCCTCGCCCTCGAGCACGTAACTGATTTCGTCGCCCGGATGGGTGTGGCGCGCCGCCACCGCGCCCGGCGCCAGTTCGACCCGCGCGACCACCGCCTCGCGGCTCTCGATCGACACGTCGGCCCGTTCGATGACGGTGCGCTGGATGGCGCCGCTCTGCGCGGCGGCGCTGGCCGCGGCCAGCGCCAGCAGCGCGGCCAGGGTGGTGCGTGCAGGAAGTAGCTGTCTCATATATAGTGTTGACGGCAACAATGGGAAAAACGCAAGCGACGGTTGCCGTTGGCCTTTCTGAAAGAGTGAGGGTCGTTTTATTTTGGCACGGAAACGGCGCGCGACGGCGCAATTTCGCGGCGCGGGCGGAAAGCGTTTCCGGCGGCGCCGGCGCGCCCATCATTTATTTTTTTGCGAGGAATACTTTGGATAAGAACCCACGAATCATTTTGTCGTCCCAGGATCTGGACCGGCTGGAAACGCTGCTCTACGCCTTGGGCAACAAGCTGTCGCCGGACAAGGCGGCGCTGCTGGCCGAACTGGGCCGCGCCGAAGTGCTCGAGCCGGGGGAAATCCCGCCGACGGTGGTGACGATGAACTCGACCGTGCGCTTCACGATGGCCGGTTCGGACGAGCCGTTCTGCCTGACCCTGGTGTACCCGAAAGACCTCGACGGCGGCGCCGAGCGCATCTCCGTGCTGGCTCCCGTCGGCAGCGCGCTGCTCGGCCTGTCGCTGGGCGACAGCATGGCCTGGCCGCGGCCGGGCGGCGGCGCGATCACGGTGACGATCAAGGAGATCGTCTATCAGCCGGAGCGCGCGGGCGATTTCCACCGCTGACGGCGCGCGGCGGCAAGAAAAAGGGGCGGATCCGACGGATCCGCCCCTTTTTTTTCGTGCGCCCGGCAGGGCGCACTTACTTGGAGGTGAAAGTCCTCTACTCGCCCGACAAGGGGAAGAGTTAGCTGCACGGCAAGGGTGTCGCGGGCGACTGCGAATCTGGAGGAAGCCGAAAGCAAAGCGCTG
>JANXSQ010000348.1 GCA_025356595.1 Janthinobacterium sp.
CAGCGCTTTGCTTTCGGCTTCCTCCAGATTCGCAGTCGCCCGCGACACCCTTGCCGTGCAGCTAACTCTTCCCCTTGTCGGGCGAGTAGAGGACTTTCACCTCCAAGTAAGTGCGCCCTGCCGGGCGCACGAAAAAAAAGGCAAGTCCCCGCGAAGGGACTTGCCTGACAAACATGCGATCTGAGCCGACGCCCGCACCCCCGCGCGCGCGTCAGCCCGTGCGATTACATTTTGCCGCGCAGGCCGAGGTAGAACGTACGGCCGTTCGAGTAAAACGCCCGCGGCTGGTCCTTGCTGTCCGCGTACATTTTAATGGTGGTGTTGGTCAGGTTCAGCGCGTCGAAGGTCACCGTGAAATTCTCGTTGATCTTGTAGTTGAAGGAACCGGCCAGACCGCCGCTGCCTTCCACGTGCTGGCTGGCGCCGCGGTCGACGCCGGCCTTGTAGGCCGAACGGTAGTTGTAGGCCAGGCGCGCGCTGAAGCGGTCGTCCTCGTAGAAACCGGTCAGGTTGTAGGTGTCTTTCGACGCGTTCAACATCTCGCCGCCGCCGTCCAGCTTGCCATCGGCGTAGGTGTAGTTGGCCAGCACGCCGAAGTTGCCCAGCACCGGTTGCTGATAGCTCAACTCGACGCCCTTGTTCTTGCCCTTGGTGTTGAAGGACTCGGTGATGCCGTAGACGGTGTTGACGTTGGTTTTGCTGTTGAAGTAGGTCGCGGAGGTGCCGCGCTGCGCGACCACCGACGTCATGTCCATGTAGAACAGGCCGGCCGACACCGCCGACTTCGGCGCGAAATACCACTCGGCGCTGACTTCGGCGTTGTTCGAACGCACGGGGTTAAGGTTGATGTTGCCCTTGGTGCCGCTCAAGGCGTCGTTGTTCAGCGACACCGCGCCGCCCAGCGCGCTGTAGTCGGGCCGGGCCATGGTCTTGGCCAACGCCGCGCGCACCACCAGGTCGTCGCGCACGTCGAACTTCACGTTCGCGCTCGGCAGGAAATCGTTGTAGCTGCGCTCGTAGACGACGGTCTTGTAGCTGCCGAAATCCGAACCGACGTTGGGGCCGACGGCCTCGTTGACGGTCGAGGTCTGCTTGGTCTGGATGGCGCGCAGGCCGACGTTGCCGCTCCAGCGGTCGCCGGTCAGGCTGACCATGCCGTAGGCGGCGTTGGTTTTTTCCTGCAGCTTGAATTCGTCGGTCCAGTTGTGGCGGGCGACATAATCAAACGAGCGGTTGCCCGGCGCGGCGCCCCAGGCGGCCAAGGCGGCGCCGTCGTACTTGAAATAGTTCGACGACAGATTGCCGCCCAGGTTGGAGGCGAAATTGCTCGGATACATCTGACCGTTCCAGCTTGGACCCGGATTGCTGAAGCCCAGCGGACCGGGGCGGGTGTCGAGCGGATGCTCGGCGCTGCGCTTGTGGTCGGTGGCACGGACGCCGAATTTGACCGAGTCCCAGATGCCGTTGCTGATGCGCAGTTCGCCATCGGCTTGTGCGTACAGTTCCTTGTCGATCGACTGCGACTCGCCGCCGCCGGCCCAGGCCGTCGAACCCGGCTTGTTGGTGGAACCGCCCGGGAAGGACACGGTGGCCGGGCTCAAGCCGTTGAGGGCATAACTCATGCCACCGTTGACGTTGTTTTGATAGTAGACATCCTGGCGGTCGTAACCGACGCCATGGGTCCGGCCGGCCTTGCCGCTGAAGGTCAGGTCCGAGGTGGCGCGGTACTTGACATTGAAGTCCACATAGTAGGCCTCGCCGCCGGCGTCGGGACGGTAGATGTTGTCGACCTCGCCGGAGTTGTTGGCGAAGCTGGCGCCGACCAGGGTGCCGTTCTTGACCACGTAACCCGGCAAAGGCACTTGCTTATCGCGGTTGATCGAATTCGCCGGGGCCGCCAGCCAGTTGGTGTTTTGATGCGGCGCCTTCAATTGCGAGTAGAAACCGTTCAAGTCCAGCGTCAGGTTTTTCGTCGGCTTGAACTCGAGGTCGAAGGCGCCGCCTTCGCGGGTTTTCTTTTGCTCGAACAGGCTGGCGCCGATGAAGGTGGGCACCTTCACGCCGACCAGCGATGGATCTTTCAGCGCGGCGGGACTGGTCGGCAGGATGTCGGCGTAGCCCAGCACTTCCTGGCCGTCGCGGCGCACCGAGGTTTTTTGCGAGAAGCCCTGCACCATCAGGCCCAGGGTATTGCTGTCGTTTTTCCAGTTGACCATGCCGGAGAATTGCGGCTCGGTCTTTTTCGACAGATCGTTGTAGACGGCCTGCACCGAGCCCTCCACCGTGACCGCCTTCTTGAACTCCAGGGGCCGGCGGGTGATCACGTCGATCGCGCCGGACACGCCGCCCTCGACCAGATCGGCGGTGGCGCTCTTGCGCACGACCACGGAGCTGACCAGTTCGGACGGCAGCAGGGCGAAGCTGCTGCTGCGGCCGACGTTGCCGCCGTATTGGTTCAGCACGAACCAGTCGCCGGTGCTGATGGCGTGGCCGTTGAACAAGGTTTGCTGCAGGCTGGGGCTGGTGCCGCGCAGGCTGACGCGGTCGTTTTCGCCGAAGCCGCCTTCGCCACCGGCGGAGGATTGGGTATTCACGCCGGGCAGACGCTGGATCGCGTCGGCGACGTTACGGTCCGGCATCTTGCCGATGTCTTCGGCCGTCACCACTTCCACCACGGAATCGGCGTTGCGTTTTTGCTTGAGCGATTTCTCCAGCGCCGCGCGCACGCCCGAGACGGTCACCACGGCGACCGGTTCGGCCGCTTGCTGCGCCTGCGCCTGCACCGAAAAACCGGCGCCGGCGATCATGATGGCCACGGCGGTGGCGATCGGTGTCAAATTGCGTGCCGCGTAAACTGGTGTCAAATTACGTTTCATACACTCCCCCTTGATGTTGGCTTTGGATAAAGCCTGTCATTTTTTAACGTAGATCTTCTTTCCATTCCGCCGCCAGAGACAGCATCGTGCAGATCCTTCGGTACCACCTACAAAACCAATTCAACGCCAATATACTACTATCCAATACCAGAATGCTACCAGTTACAATATTTTTTTCATATCGTTGTTTCGCGCATACAGACCACTTGGACGTGGCGAGGCCCGTCACAGGCTGCGCATGGGGTCTGTTACAGATGAAACAAGGGGAATTGGTCTTGAGACGGTCTTTTTTGGTATTATCCAGCGAGGTAGTTCCATAATGAGCAGGCGCGCATGAACGCGCCGCAACGGAGACGGTATGACAACCCTGGTTCAGATCATGCACAGCGTGGGGCAAGGCAGCAGCCTGCCCCTGTATCAGCAATTGCAGCGCGCCCTGCGCGAGGCGATAGACCAGCGCATCCTGGGGCCGGACGAGGCGCTGCCGGCCGAGCGTCAACTGGCGACCGACCTGGCGGTCTCGCGCATCACGGTGCGCAAGGCCATCGACGGCCTGGTGAGCGAAGGCTTGCTGGTGCGCCGGCCCGGTTCGGGCAACTTCATCAACACCAGGATAGAAAAGAATTTCGCCAAACTGACCTCCTTCTCAGAGGACATGCGCGCGCGCGGGCGCACGCCGCGCAGCGTCTGGCTCAAGCGTTCGGCCGGCACGGTGACGCCGGAGGAGGCGCTGCGCCTGCGCCTCAGTCCGGGCGCGCCGGTGTACCGCTTCCACCGCATCCGCTACGCCGACGAAATCCCCATGTGCCTGGAGTACGCCACCATCGCGGCGGCCTGCCTGCCCTCGCTGGAGGCGGTGGAGGTGTCCATGTACGACGCGCTGGAGCGGGCCGGCAACCGGCCGGTGCGCGCCCTGCAGCGCCTGAGCGCCCTGCTGCTCAACGCCGAACAGGCAGCGCTGCTGCAAGCCAAGGAGGGCGACGCGGGCCTGTCGGTGGAAAGGCTGGGCTTCCTGCGCGACGGCCGCGCGGTGGAGTTTTGCCGCTCCTACTTCCGCGGCGACATGTACGACTTCGTCGCCGAACTGACCACCAGCTAGGACGCCGCCGCAAAACCGGGGACAGACGGGGACGCCGAGTCCCCGGTTGCCCTTACTGGCGGGCCTGCCTCTCGCGGGCCAGCTGGCCGGAACTGATGCGCGACAGTTCGCCCATTTCGTCGGCGAGGAATTCGAGCAGGTCGTCGGCGCTGACGATGCCGCTCAGGCCGCCCAGGCTGTTGACCACGGGCAGGCGGCGGATGCGCTTGAAACGCATGCGCTCTATGGTTTCATAGACGTCCTCCTCTTCGGCGGCCGTCATCAATTCCTCGGTCATGACGTCGCCCACCAGCAGGCTGGCCGGATCCAGTCCCAGGGCGATGACGGAGACGACGATGTCGCGGTCGGTGAGGATGCCCACCGGGACTTGCTCGCCGTTGGGCTGCTCGATGACGACGAGGTCGCCGACATGGTGGGTGCGCATCAACAGCGCCGCTTGCTGCACCGTCATGTCTCGTTTGCAATGCACGGTTTGCAGAGTACAGATATCCGCGATACGCATGGCCTTCCCCTCCCCCGGTTCCGGCGCACAAGGCGCGCGCCGCACATCAACGCTACGCCGCCATGAGGGGGCGGCGTTGATCTGGGTCAAAAGTGAAATTGGACGGGAGCGGCGGCGCGGGCCGCCGGCGCCTTACGGCTGCGGATCGTCGGGATAGGGCAGGAAGCAGGCGTCGACCACTTGCAGGTCGTTGTCCTTGGCGAATTCTTTGACGAAGTGCATGGCCATCGGCTCGATCTGGTGCAGCTTCGAGTTGACGACGACGGATTTGACGCCGTTGACGATGGTCGGCCGCACGTAGGGCGAAAACAGCAGGTGCGCGTTGCGCGCGCCGGCGCCCTCGGGATTGAAGCAGGACATCACACCGCACAGGCGTTCGGCCCAATCGCTGGGACGGAACTGTTTGCCGTTGCTGGTGACGCCAAGAATAAAGAACTCGCTGGCGTGTTCCTTGTCGGTTTGAGCTGTGTCGA
Organism: Janthinobacterium sp.; assembly: GCA_025356595.1. GTDB lineage: Bacteria > Pseudomonadota > Gammaproteobacteria > Burkholderiales > Burkholderiaceae_D > Janthinobacterium. The sequence goes on from JANXSQ010000348.1 coordinate 4,951, forward strand.
CCATGGGCTGCTGGTTGGATGCGTGAATGATCCCGGCACTGACTCCGGGCTGGTGAATCTGCTCTTACAATACTTAGGTATTATATCTTATAGAAGACCTGAGTATCCAGCCGTGTTACAAGAGAGGCCGGGACGGCGCCGCGCGCGCCCCCCGGCCAGGATCCATTGTAGTCCTTTTAGCCCAGCCAGACGGCGCCGGAAAGCAGCAACAGCAACAGCATCCACAGCAGCAGGGCGCGCCACACCAGGCCCACCGTGCTCTGCAGCGCGCGCACGCTGGGCTCCTCGCCGGGCAGCGTGTCGCTCTCGCTGTCGCTGTCGCTGCTGTCGACCGTGGCGGCGTCGACCGGCAACACCTTGGCGGCGTTCTCCAGCGGCGTGCCCAGGCGCACGCCCATGGCGCCGCCGCCGGCCGTCAGGATGATGCCGATGGCCTCGTCCTGCCAGCGGTGGGCGAAGTTGCGCCAGGCGTAGATGGCGTCCTCGAAGTTGCCGACGACGGCGAAGGCGATGGCCGTCAGGCGCACCGGAATCCAGTCGATCCAGTAGAAGGCGCGCGCGGCGAACTGGCCGAAGGCTTCGTTGCGCATGTGTTCGGGCTCGTTCCAGGCGCGCGACAGGTATTCGGCGACGCGGTACATGACGGCGCAGGCGGGGCCGAGCGGCATCAGGAACCAGAAGAAGACGCCGAAGACGTTGCGGTGCGTGGTGATCAGGGATTTCTCCACGGCGATGCGGGCGATTTCATTGGCCTCCATGCCGACCGTGTCCTGCTTGGTCCACTCGCCCAGCAGGGTGCGCGCGGCCGCCTCGTCGCCGGCGCTCAGGGCCAGCTGGATCGAGGTGAAATAATGGCTGTAGTGGCGAAAGCCCAGCGTCAGGTAGACGATCAGGATGTTCCAGGCGAAGGCCACCAGCGGCAGATTGTAATGGATCAGCACCCAGTAGATGAGCGCCGTGGGCACCATCAGCGCGCCCATCATCAGGAACCAGCCCGTGCGGCCGTGGCGCGGATGGCCGGCGTTGAACCAGGTTTCCATGCGCATCGCGAGGCTTTTGATTTCGGCGTAGATGGGATTGTCCGCGCGCAGGGGCTTGAGTTGCTCGATCAATAGCGCGCATAAAATGGAAAGAAATGTCATCAAACGTCCTTTTAATCAGCAATGCCGTAATGCACGCTACGATAGCGCAGTGTAGCGCCCGGATCAAACTTATTACAAGTGCCAGTGCCTAGCAGCCGGTCGGACTTAGGATCGTCGGCGGCAAAAATACCTGGCCGGTCCATATTTCGCCGCTTTCTCGGCCAATAGCTCGCTACTGGCACTGCGAAATCGTCAAAATCTGGCCTCGCCCAGCTATTTTTTCGCTTCGACTCCCTAAGTCCGACCGGCTGCCAGGCCAAATGCCTCATTCCGCGCGCAGCAGGTGAAACAGATTGCGCAGCATGCCGGCCGTGGCGCCCCAGATGTAGAAACGATCATACGGCATGGCGTAGAAGGAACGGCGTCCGCCAGGCAGGGGCAGCGACAGGCGCTGGTGGTGCGCGCCGTCCATCAGGAAGGCCAGCGGCACCTCGAAGATCTCGGCCACCTCGCGCGGATCGGCGCGCAGCTCGAACGGCGGCGCCACCAGCGCGACCACCGGCGTGACGCTGTAGCCGGTGCTGGTGTGGTAGACCGGCAGGGTGCCGAGCACGTCGACGTGGCGCCGCGCCAGCCCCACCTCCTCCTCCGTCTCGCGCAGCGCCGTGTCGATCGCCGAGGCGTCGTGCGCCTCGACGCCGCCGCCGGGGAAACTCACCTGGCCGGCGTGGCTGCTCAGATGCTCGGTGCGGCGCGTCAGCAGCAGCGTCAGGCCGGCCTCGCGCAGCACCAGCGGCACCAGCACGGCGGCCACGCGGGGCGATGCGCCCGCCGGAGCCGCCTCGACCTCCTCGGGCCGCCACACGGGTGGATGGGCGAAGCGCTGGCGCAACCAGGGCGCCGTCAGGCGTTCGGCCGGGACGGCGGGCTCGCCGGCGATGGCCTCGACCGGCAAGCCTTGCGGATCAAACAGGAATGCGGCCAAGGCGATACCTCCACGCGCGGGACGATGCAACAAAAAAGGGGCACCTGCAGGCGCCCCTTCTTCCAGAAACAGGCGCTAGAATTAAGCGCTTGCTTTCGCCACGACTTTACGTTGTGGCAATTTCTCTTTGATACGCGCCGATTTACCCGAACGCTCACGCAGATAGTACAGCTTGGCGCGGCGAACGTCACCACGGCGTTTCACTTCGATCGAAGCGATCAGCGGCGAATACAATTGGAACGTACGCTCGACGCCTTCGCCGGACGAGATCTTACGAACGATGAAGTTCGAGTTCAGGCCACGGTTACGACGGGAGATGACGACGCCTTCGTATGCCTGGGCGCGCTTGCGCGTGCCTTCGACGACGTTGACGTTGACGATCACGGTATCGCCAGGGGCGAACACAGGGATGGTCTTACCCAGACGGGCAATTTCTTCCTGCTCTAATTGCTGAATCAAATCCATTTTTCTTACTCCTGAAACCATCATGCCGGCGCATTGCTCCGCCCGGTAGAGGATGGGGTTAAACATGCGGGCAAAGCGCCCGCGCGGTACTACCTTCCGACGCGCCCGTGATCGCTCACAGGCCCGTCAAGAATTTTTCATCGGCGCGCGTCAGCAGGCCGGCGCCGCGCGCCGCTTGCAGCAAGTCGGGGCGCTTGCGCGCCGTCGCTTCGAGCATGCGCTGGCGGCGCCATTTTTCGATCTCGGCGTGGTTGCCGCCCATTAAAACCGGCGGCACGGCCATGCCTTCGTACGTTTCCGGCCGCGTATAGTGCGGCGAATCGAGCAAGCCGTTGACGAAGCTGTCCTCGACCGCCGAGGCGTCCGTGTTCAGCACGCCCGGCAATTGCCGGATGACGGCGTCCATCAGGGCCATGGCCGGCAGCTCGCCGCCCGAGAGCACGAAATCGCCGAGGCTGATTTCCTCGTCGACGCAGCGCTCGATCAGGCGCTGGTCGACCGCTTCGTAGCGGCCGCACAGTATCACCAGACCCGGCTCTTGCTTCAATTGCATGACGCGCTCATGGGTGAGCGGGCGCCCCTGCGGCGACATGAACACCACGCGCGGCGGCGCCAGGCCGAGATCGGTCTGACGCTGTCGCGCGGCGGCCAGGGTCGCCTCCAGCGGCTTGGCCAGCATCACCATGCCGGGTCCGCCGCCATAGGGGCGGTCGTCGACGGTGCGGTGATTGTCGGTGGTGAAATCACGCGGATTCCACAGCGACAGGCCACATTTTTGTTGTTCGAACGCGCGCCGGGTCACGCCCGACTGCGTCAAGGCGGCGAACATTTCCGGGAACAGGGTCACGACATCGAATTGCATCGCCAGCCTATCCCTTCTTGTGCCGCTTAATAATCCAGACCCCAGTCGACCGTGATGGTCCTGGCCGTCTTGTCAACGTTGATGACAAACTGGCCCACGAAGGGGATCAGGCGCTCGGGCGCCTTCTCGGCGCCGTCCGCGGCGGGGTCAACGAGGGGAGCGATGCGCAAAATGGATTGCGGACCGTTGCTCATCATGTCGCTGACCTGCCCCAGGCATTCGCCTTGCAAATTCTGTACTGTCAGCCCGATCAGATCGGACCAATAAAATTCGTCAGCCGACAGTGTCGGGAAATGGCTGCGCGGAACCTGGACAGCGGCGCCTTTCAGCGCTTCTGCGGCATCCCGCCCCACCACACCCAGCAACTGGGCCACGACGTCGCCGCCGTGAAGTTTCACCTGCTTGACCTCGAGGTCGCGCAAGTTCGGCTTATCGAACCACCAGGTTTTGACGCTCAACAAGGCATCCGCGTCGTCCGAGAAAGGAGTAACCCTGACCCAGCCAGCGACGCCATAGGCACCGGAGACATAGCCCACCTGTACCAGGTCGTCGGGGAGTTTCACCCCGGATGCAGTATTTACCGTCAAACCAGTGATCTAACTTAAGCTGCTACTTTGTTGCTGGCGACCAGGCGAGCGACGGTTGGCGACAATTGAGCGCCAACGCCTTGCCAGTACGACAGACGGTCTTCAGTGATACGGAATGGCACTTCGCCACCCGACGCCATCGGGTTGTAAAAACCGATGCGCTCAATGAAGCGACCATCGCGGCGATTGCGCGAGTCTGTAGCGACGATGTTGAAGAACGGGCGCTTCTTGGCGCCTCCACGAGCTAAACGAATAACGACCATAATATTTCCAAAAAGTGTGCTGAGGCGGAAAAAGCCGCAAATTATAGCGCGCTTTACCGCCGGGCGGCAAGCTAAAGATGCCGGGCGTGTAATTTGGGCTAATCGAACATTATGAACCACAGCAGGCCCAGCGCGCAATAGCGTTCTTATCTAAAAAAACTGGTTCGCACCACGCTTTTGGCCGATACTGACGGTCTTTTCCGCTTTCCGCCCCTTATCGCCATGGCCGTTTCGCACAAAAACAAAACCTTCGCCAGCCTGCTGGCCTTTCTGCTCGGCACGCTCGGCGCCCACCGCCTCTACCTGGGCGGCGCCCGCGACCGCTGGGCCTGGGTGCATCTGGCGGCCGTGCCGGCCAGCCTCCTGATCATGGCGCTGGCGCCCGACGCCGACTGGTTCTTCAAGGCCCTGCCGCTGATCGTCTCCGGCCTGGTCGGCTTCCTCGAGGCGCTGGTGCTGGGCCTGACGCCGGACGAGAAGTGGGACGCCGCCCGCAACGCCGGCTCCGGCAAGGTGTCGGCCTCGAACTGGCCGCTGGCGCTGCTGCTGGTGCTCACCCTGATGCTGGGCGCCGGCACGCTGATCGCCACCATCGCGCGCCTGTTCGACCTGCTGTACACGGGCGGCGCCTACGGCTGAGGCGCGCGCAAGGCCGCACAATTTCCGCGCGGCGATAGACACCAAAGGGATTTATACTGTTGCAATTCGACGCGAACGGCGCCACAGCGCGCCGGCCGCCGGATTGACCTTCCACTAGGAGAACAACAATGACACCCCGCCCACTCATCCTGACCCTGATCATCGCCGGCCTGCTGGCCGCGCCGGCTTTCGCGCAAAGCAATCTGACACCCAAAGAACAATATTCGATCGACAGCCAACGCGCCGCGTCGCGCTACGCCGACGACAAAAAACTGTGCGCCGAGGAAAGCAGCTCGAGCGCGCGCATGCAATGCGTGCGCGACGCCAAGAGCGAATACTCCAAGGCCCAGGCGCGCGCCAAGAGCGCCCTGAAAGCGGGCGGCACGGGCCGCGCCACGGCACAGGCGGCCATCTGCAACGACTGCGGCAAGGTCGTCTCGGTCAACGTCAGCGACAAGGCCGGCGAAGGCAGCGCGCTGGGCCTGATCGGCGGCGGCGTCGCCGGCGCCCTGCTGGGTAACCAGGTGGGCAGCGGCCACGGCCGCGAACTGGCGACCCTGGCCGGCGCCGCCGGCGGCGCCTTCGCCGGCAACAAGGTCGAGCAAAGAATGAAATCGAGCAAAATCTGGACCGTCGCCGTTCAATATGAAAACGGCGCCACCGCCAGTTTCAACTTCGACCAGGACCCGGGCCTGAGCGCCGGCGACCGCGTCAAGAACGCCGGCGGCAGCATCGCCCGCCGCTAAGCGCCGCCTCGGACCGGGGCGCGTGGCGACACCGGCGCGACAGAAAAAAGCGACTCTCGGGTCGCTTTTTTCATGGCAATACGAAAAGGCCGGGCGCAGCGGGAAGAAATATGGCGATATAAAACAATTTCCATAGAGAAATGTGTTGCGCTATACAATGGAAACGCGGGCCTGCCATCCATCCTTCATCTTGACGGAAGGCAGGCCTTGCGGACACCCCCTCAAGGAGACAGAAATGAAAAAAATACCCGGCGCGGCGCTCGCCACCCTGATGCTGCTGATGGCTTGCCATGCCACCGCCCAAGCCCAGACCCCGCTATTGCCGACACCGGCGGAAGCGAGCATCGGCGGCGGCCCGAAAGGCGCCGCCATCCGCGAGGGCAAGTTGCTGCTCACCGAGACGCACCAGCGCCTGCCGCAGAACGTCGGCAATCGCCTGACCTGCACCAACTGCCACCTGGCCGGCGGCACCACACCGAACGCCGCGCCCTGGGCCGGCATCTGGGGCGTCTTCCCCGAATACCGCGCGCGCAGCGGCAAGCTGATTTCGCTGCAGGAAAGGGTCAATGATTGCCTCGAGCGCTCGATGAACGGCAAGGCGCTGGCCTATGAATCGGACGAGATGAACAGCATCCTCGCCTATATGCAATGGCTGTCGAGCGACGTTCCCACCGGCACCAGCGTCAAGGGACGCGGCATCGCGCCCCTCGCCCAGCAGCTCAAGGCCGACGCCGGCCACGGCGGCAAGGTGTACGCCGCCCAATGCGCCAGTTGCCACGGCGCCGAGGGCCAGGGGCTGAAGAATGGCGAGGCGGGTTACCTCTTCCCTCCCCTGTGGGGCAAGGATTCCTTCAACGACGGCGCCGGCATGGCCCGCACCTTCACGGCGGCGGCCTACGTCAAGCACAATATGCCGCTGGGACAGGGCGACACCCTGAGCGACCAGGACGCCCTCGACGTGGCCGAGTTCTTTACCCATCAGCCCCGTCCCGTCTATTCGGGCAAGGCCAAGGACTGGCCCAAAGGCGGCCGGCCCAAGGACGCCCACCTGTAGAGACGCCGCCCCGCTCGGGCGCATAAAAAAAAGCGGCCCGCGGGCCGCTTTCCAATTCACCCCGGTCGGATGGGCGCAGCGCCCTCCGACACTATTCAGCCGCCCGGACCGCTCCCGGTTTAGAACTGATCTTCGCTCAAGGCCAGCGCGCCGGCGCTGCCGTCGATGATGGCCGTGCGCAAGCCCGACGCCTGCGACAGGATATGGTCGGCGAAGAAGCGCGCCGTGCCGATCTTGGCGCTGTAGAAGGCCTGGTCGCCCTCGCCCGCGTCCAGTTTCCGCTGCGCGATGAGGGCGGCGCGCGCCATCTGCCAGCCGCCCAGCACGATGCCGGCCAGCTTCAGGTACAACACGCTGCCGGCGAAGACCGCCTTGATGTCCGTCTTCATGTTGGCGGCGACGTACTCGACGACGGCCTCCAGCGCGGCGCTGCCTTCGCTCAACTGGCGCCGCATGGCCTGGAAGTCGGCGCCGGCCATGCCGGCCAGTTG
>JANXSQ010000364.1 GCA_025356595.1 Janthinobacterium sp.
GAGCGCTTGCCCGGCGCGCCGCCCCCGCGCGGCGCGCCGGGCAAGGTCAGCAGATCTGGTGCGATGCCAGGGCCGACGGTATAGTCCGGATGAAAGAAGATGTGCGTCACCCGCAGTCCCGCCGCGCGCCAACGGCCCGGGGCGGCTGCGTCCGTGCGCTTGCCCTGAAGCGTTTTTCGCCTTGATGCGAGGAGCGTTTCACATGTTAGTCAATCAATACACCCTGCACTCCACCGACCTTGAGGGCCGCATGCGCGCGGCGCTCGACGCCATGCGCGCCGGCATCCCCGTGATCCTGCTCGACGATTCCGACCGCGAGAACGAGGCCGACCTGATCGTCGCCGCCGACAGGCTGAGCGTCGAAAACATGGCCCTGCTGATCCGCGAATGCAGCGGCATCGTCTGCCTGTGCCTGCCGGCCGACACCGTGCGGGCGCTGGAATTGCCGCCGATGGCGGAGGAAAACGGCAGCCGCTACGGCACGCCCTTCACCGTCTCCATCGAGGCGCGCGAGGGCGTCACCACCGGCGTCTCGGCGGCCGACCGCGTGACGACGATACGCGCCGCCGTCGCCCAGGGCGCCCGGCCGGGCGACCTGGTGCGTCCCGGCCACGTCTTTCCCCTGCGCGCCACGCCCGGCGGCGTGCTGGCGCGCCGCGGCCACACCGAAGGCTCGGTCGACCTGGCCACGCTGGCCGGCCTGAACCCGCCGGCCGTGCTGTGCGAGTTGATGAATCCGGACGGCAGCATGATGCGCGGCGCAGCCATCGAGCGCTTCGCCGAGCTGCACGCCATGCCCATCCTGACCATCGCCGAAATCATCGCCTGGCGCAGCCGCGACAGCGACGCCGCGCCATAAACCCGCGCCGCCGCGGGCGGCTGGGTGGCACGGGGGTCCGGCGTCCCCGCGCCACCCGTCTTGCGCGCCGCCGCCCGCCTTTTTCGGGCCCGGCGCGCGGATCGCCGCACGCGGATCGCCGCAAATCGCCCGTGGCGGCGCGGCCGGAATGCTAAGATGCCATCATGATTTCACAAGCATCACTTTTTTCCGAGTTGCGCCGCCTGCACCGCGCCGCCATGGCCTGGCTGCGCGATTGGTGGCGCCTGCTCAACTTCTCCGTCCTGATGTTCACGCTGGCCCTGTCGCCGTCCACCTACCGGCGCGCCAACCGCGCGCCGCTGGCGCGCCAACTGGTGCTCGCCACCGCCCCCAACCTGCTGTGGTTCAGCGTGCTGTCCGCCTTGATCAGCCTGGTGCTGATCCGCATCGTCGTCGTCACCGCCCTCAGCTACGGCCTGTCGCGCTACGCGCTGGAAATGGTGGTGCGCGTGTTGGTGCTGGAACTGATACCGCTGACGGCGGCGGTCTTCGTCGCGCTGCGCATCACCCTGCCCGACGGCATCGAATTCGCCCAATTGCGCGCCCGCGGCGCGCTCGACGCGCTGCAGCGCCAGGGCGCCGACCTGCTGCGCCGGGAATTCCTGCCGCGCGTGGCGGCCGGCGTCTTCGCCGTCTGGATGCTGGCCGCCGTCAGCTGCGTGCTCTCGCTGGTGCTGGCCTACCTGTCCATCTACGGCTTCACGCCGTGGGCGCTGCAAGGCTACACGCGCGTCGTCGGCCAGGTCTTCAATCCGGCCGTGACGCTGATCCTGATGCTCAAGATCATCTTCTTCAGCTTCGCCGTCGGCCTGATCCCGCTGGCCTCCTCCTTCTACGACGACAAGGCCACCGGCCGCCTGCGCCGCCTGCGCGACGCCCCCGGCCTGTCCGACATGCTGCGCCTGTTCTCCGTCATCCTCCTCATCGAGGCCGCCTCCCTGATGGGCAACTACTATTAATCCTGAAAATCCCCCCATGACCGACCCCACACCTGGCGCCGAACCCGGCGCCGACGCGCCCCTGCCCGGCACCCCGCCGGTGCACAACGCCGAATTCAAGGCCGCCCTGCTGCTGGTGCTGATGTTCGCGCTCGTCGCCGGCTCGGTGCTCTACCTGATGTACGCGCGCGGCGCCTTCGAGGCCACCCAGCAACTGGTGCTGCAGGCCGACGACTCCGAGGGCGTGGTGGTCGGCATGGACGTCACCTTCTCCGGCTTCCCGGTGGGGCGCGTGCGGCGCATCGAGCTGGGCGCCGACGGCAAGGCCCGCGTCATCGTCGACGTGCCGCGTTCGGAGGCGCACTGGTTGCGCACGAGCAGCATCTTCACCCTGGAGCGGGGCCTGGTGGGCGGCGCCAAGCTGCGCGCCTTCACCGGCCTGCCCAGCGACCCGCAACTGCCCGACGGCGCAGCGCGCGCCCTGCTGGTGGGCGACGCCGGCGCGGAAATCCCGCGCCTGCTGGCCGCCGCCAAGGACTTGCTGCAAAACCTGACGGCGCTCACCGGCAGCGACTCCTCCCTCGAGCTGACGCTGCGCAACGTGAAGGGCGTGACGGAGAAACTCAACGGCCCCGGCGGCGCCATGGGCCTGATCGCCGGCGACGACAAGAACTCGCAGAAACTGCTGGAGCGGGCCAACGCGCTGCTGCTGACGGTGGACCGGGTAGCGCAGAAGGCCGACAGCCTGATCGGCAACGCCGACAGCCGCGTCTTCGGCAAGGGCGGCGTGATGACGGACGCCCAGGCCACCGTGGTGCAGATGAACGCCCTGCTGGCCGACGCCCGCAACAGCCTGAAGAAACTCGACGCCGTGCTGGCCGAGGCGCAGGCCGTGGGCGCCAACGCCAAGGCCGCCACCGCCGACCTCGGCCCGCTGCGCGCCGACGTGGAAAGCAATCTGCGCAAGATCGAACAACTGATCAACGAGCTCAACCGCAAATGGCCGTTCAAGCACACCCCGGAGATCAAGCTTCCATGATAACCACCCTGCCCCGCCGCCTGCTGGCGGCCAGCCTGCTCGCCGCCCTGGCCGCCTGCGCCGGCGGCCCGCCCGTGCCGGACTGGAAGATGAACGCGCAGGGCGCGCTGGAGCGCTACGAGGCCGCCTACCTGGGCGGCAACGCCCTGGTCGAAGCGGCCGAATTCCAGCGCGCCCGCGAGCAGATCGGCGCCACCGGCCAGATCGACCTGGCGGCGCGCGCCGAACTGCTGCGCTGCGCCAGCCGCGTCGCCAGCCTGGTGTTCGAGGACTGCGCCGGCTTCGAGGCGCTGCGCCAGGACGCCGCCGCGCCCGAACGGGCCTACGCCGCCTATCTGGCCGGACGGGCCCAGCCGGCCGACATCGCCCTGCTGCCGCCGCAACACCGCGCCGTCGCCGGCGCCGCCTCGGACACGGCCGCCGCGGCCGCCGTCGCCGCCATCGCCGATCCGCTGGCGCAACTGGTGGCCGCCGGCGTCGTGCTGCGCAGCGGCCGCGCCACGCCGGCGCTGCTGGCCACCGCCGTCGACACCGCCTCGGCGCAAGGCTGGCGCCGGCCCCTGCTGGCCTGGCTGGGCGCGCAGGCCCTGCGCGCCGAACAAGCCGGCGCCGCGCAGGAGGCGCAGCGCCTGCGCCGGCGCATGGCCCTGGCGCAGGGCAAGGACGCGCGCTGAGGCGACACCAACACACCACAAGGAAAACACATGGACATAGACCAAATGGAAGTCGTCGAACGGGCCGGCGAAGCGGGCGACCGCGCCACGATGCGCCTGAACATGCTCGTCGCCATCACCGTCGCGCTGCTGGCCACCTTCATGGGCATCTGCAAGGTGAAGGACGACAACATCTGCCAGAGCATGCAGCAAGCCCAGGCCAACAAGCTCGACCACTGGGGTTTCTACCAGGCCCGCAATATCCGCGAGGAAGTCGCCAAGGGCACGTTGCTGCAACTGCAACTGGCCGCGGCGACGGCGCCGGCCGACGCCCAGCCGCGCTACGAGGCGGCCATCGCCCAATATCAAGCGCTGGCCGCGGAACAGAGGAAGAAGAAAGAGGAAGTGAAGGCGCTGGCCGAGCAGGACCAGAAGGACTACGACGCCGCCAACTTCAAGGACGACCAGTTCGACCTGTCCGACGTGCTGCTGGCGATCGCCATTTCCCTGCTGGCGATGACGGCGCTGACCCACCAGCGCTGGTTGTACGCGGTGGCGCTGGTGCCGACCGGCTTGGGCGTGCTGATGGGACTGGCGGGCCTGCTGGGCTGGCAGATCCATCCCGCCGCGCTGGTGCAACTGCTGTCCTGAGCGGGGAGCGGCCGGGCGCGGGCCGGCCCCGCCCGCGCGTTATTTACTGCGCGACGGGCGCCGCGTCGGCGCAGCATTTCTTGAATTTCTTGCCGCTGCCGCAGAAACAGGGATCGTTGCGCCCCACCTTCGGCACCTCGCGCACCACCGGACGCTGGGACGCGCCGTCCTTGCCCGCATTCTGTTTGCGGCGCAGCACCTTCCAGTAGGCATTGATCAGGATGACGGCCGGCGGCACCTTGTCCATCCACAGGTCGGCGTCATCGTCGCGCTCCATCTGTTCCTGCCCCTCAGCCGTGCCCAGGCGCGTGAAGGGTGTGAACCACTCCGCCTTGCCGGCCAGCAGCGGCGCCCAGCCGGCCGCGTCCATTTGCGTGCCGAGCAGGAAACCGGCGCACCAATCCGTCGCCAACCAGGCGCCGCCGCAGGTGTAGATGGGATCGAAACTGCCCGGATCCTTCTCCAACCATTCGACCATGTAATTGTAGTGGCGCATCACCAACCCGAGGATGCGCTGGCTGTCGGCGGCGCTGGTCTGCCCCAGGTCCGCCAGGCCCTCTTTCTTGTCCCACACCCAGGACAACCACTGGCTGGGCATGACGAGGTCCGGACTGATGACGATCGCCGTCAGGAAACCTTCCAGCATCGACACGTCCATCGCGCGGCCGCCCAGTTCGGGGGCGGCGAGCAGAGCGTCGAGGGCGGCGTATTCTTCGTCGGACAGGGGGGGGTTGGCTGGGTGGCTGGACATGGTATGGCTTCTTCGTGTTCGGGTTCTAGTAGGGTCGCGCGCGATGCGGACCGGCGCAAGGCGCTATTGTACCGTCCCGCATCGCCATGGCGCCAATGCGAAACCGCGCGCCGTTCTGACGGTCGAACCTTCAGGCTGCGGCCTTTCCGCAGGAGCGGAACGCATGTGCAAGGGAGGAAAATATGCCGAACGCACTACACACATACCGGAGCAGGCAGCGCGACTATGTCTCCGAATTCACGCAATTCATGCAGCGATACCAGGACGAGCATCCGGAAGCGATGGAAAGCCAGCGCAAGGGTTGGTATATTTTCTGGGACAAAAAAGTCGACTTGCCGGATCTGAAAAAGGCCGAGCAAGACAGCGTGCCGACCCCGCCCTACTATTACCCCTGAGCGGCGAGCGACGCGGCCGCGACCGTCAGCCCTTGCTGGCCAGGGTCAATTCGCAGGCAAGCTTGCGGTAGAACACGAAACCGCCCAGCTCCAGCGTTTCGGTGGCCGGCGTGAGGCGGTAGACCAGCGCCCTGTGCGCCGGCTCGGCGCGCAGCAGATTGCCGGCGCGGCGCTGGATCTGCTGGCGCGCCGCTTCGGCCGGGAAAGGCATGCTGCCGCCCAGTTCGATGCGCAGCTCCGCGCGGGCGCTGTCGAAGAACCAGCGGCCCGGATTGTAGAAGACGAAGCCGCCGGCGAAACCCAGCGTCCCGCCGGGGGCGAAGGTCATGCACATGGCGGGAAATTCGGCGGAAGGGTTGAACCAGGTGCCAGCCAGCTCGTCGCCGGGTTTCTTGCTCTCGACTGCGGCGCAGGCGGCCAGCAGGGCCGCGATCAGGACTACAAAAAGCTTTGCCATTTTCTTGCTCACAAGTATTTAGTTGCTTGCGATTATAGACATCGCCGGCCGTCATGGCGCATGCTTTCTGTCATTTTGTTGCAAGCGCGGCGAAGAGATTACTCGCCCTCGCCCGCGACCTTGTCCTCGCCCTGCGCCAGGGCGGCCGCTTCGCGCAATTTGTCCTTCTTGCTCTTGCGGGCGCCCTTGACGCCGCCGTTGACGGCGTCGGTGGCTTCGTGCACGAGGCGCACGCTGGCCGTCTCGACGGGCTCGAAGCCGGCGATGCGCTCGCGCACCAGCAGCACGTTCTGGCGCTTTTCGATCAGGCGGAAATGCGCCTCGGTGTCGGCGCTGATGAAGCTGACGGCGACGCCGCGCTCGCCGGCGCGGCCGGTGCGGCCGATGCGGTGCGTGTAGTCGACGGCCGAACGCGGCAAGTCGTAATTGACCACGGCCGGCAGCTGCGCGATGTCGATGCCGCGCGCGGCGACGTCGGTGGCCACCAGCACCTGCAGGCGGCTGGCCTTGAAGTCGGCCAGCACCTGGCTGCGCGCGCCCTGGCTGAATTCGCCGTGGAAGGGATCGGCCTTGATGCCGTTGCGCTGCAGCTTGTCGGCGATGTGCTCGGCGGCGTACTTGGTGGCCACGAACACCAGCACGCGGCTCCATTTTTGTTCCAGGATCAGGTGCTTGAGCAGCATGGTGCGGCGCGCCGCGTCGACCAGGATGGCACGCTGTTCGATGTCGGGCGCCTCCTGCGGGATGGCCTCGACCTCGACGCGCACCGGCGCGCGCAGCAGCGTGTCGGCCAGCGCCTGCACCTCCTCGGGGAAGGTGGCCGAGAAGAACAGGGTCTGGCGCTGGGCCGGCGTGAGGGCCAGGATGCGGCCGATTTCCTCGCTGAAACCGAGGTCGAGCAGGCGGTCGGCCTCGTCCAGCACCAGCATCGAGACGCCCGACAGCTTCAGCGCGTTGTGGTCGATCAGGTCGAGCAGGCGGCCCGGCGTGGCGACGACGATGTCGGCGCCGCCGCGCAAGTCCATCATCTGCGGATTGATCGAGACGCCGCCGAAGATGACGGCGATTTTCAGCGGCACCGGCAGGTGCTTGGCCAGGGCGCGGATGGCTTCGCCCACCTGGGCCGCCAGCTCGCGCGTCGGCACCAGCACCAGCGCGCGCACCTGGCGCGGGCCGCCGCACGGCGTGAGCATCGCCTGCAGCAGCGGCAGCGCGAAGGCGGCCGTCTTGCCGGAGCCGGTCTGGGCCGCGCCCAGCAGGTCGCTGCCGCGCAGGATGGCGGGGATGGCCCCGCTCTGGATCGCGGTCGGCGTGGTGTAGCCAACTTTGGTGGCGGCGCGCACCAGTGAGGGAATCAGACCCAGTGAGGAAAATGGCATAACGGGCCTTAGCATTCGAAAGTGTGAAACGGGCGGGCCGCGCCGGAAAGGCGCGCGGCCAAGCCGGTGGAAGGAGTTCCAAGTACCCTCTCGCAAGCAATTGTGCGGGATACTCAGGCCGCCAGTATAAAGCAGGCGGCGCGCGGATTGCCAAAGTCGTGTCGGCGCGGCGCTCGAAAGCGGCGGCAAAGCGCCGGGCCCGGCGCCGGCGCTTTAATTCGGCGCGGCCTGGATCGCCTTCACCGCCGCCTTGCCGCGTTCGTTCAGGAAGGGCAGCACTGTGCCGTACGGCAGGACGATGTCCTCGTCGCAGGATTGTATGGCGTGCGGAAAGCTCGTCGAAAACATCATGCCCTTCTCGCTCAGGGACACGTGATAACTGCTGTTCTCCTTGAGCGCCGGCCCGCAGCCGGCGTCGCCGGTGTAGGTCGCCGCGAGGATCAGCTTGTTCAAGGCCGGCGGCGCCTCGCCCTGCCTCGGCGGCGCCAGCCTGAACCAGCGCCACAGGTCAACGTCCTTGCCGCTGGCGATCTCGACGACACGCGCCTCCTTGCCATAGAAGGGATGCGCGCCGCCGCAGGAACCGCCCGACGATTCGAGCAACGTCAACCAGGTCTTGCTCCAGAACTGGATCGACATCGAGGACTGGTATTCCTGGCCGGGGCCGGAACAGTCGAAATAGGCGCTCATTTCCTCGCGCAAGCGCCGCTCCAGGCGCTGCCGGATGGGCGCCATGGCGGGCTCGCCCGGCGGGAAGGCCAGGCCGCCGACCGCGCCGCCCAAGGTCGACAGTGTCACGTAGGGGCGCTGCCTGAACAGCGCCGCTTTGGCGACGATCTTCTGCGCCTCCAGGCGCGGGGCGTTGAAGGCGGCCATCTGCGCGTCGGCGGCGTAGGTGCAGGAACCCTTGCTGTCGGCGTAGACGCGGCGCAGGACGATGGGCAGGCTGCGCTTGCCGTCGGACCAGTCGCCCTCCATGCGCTCGGGCGCGGCGGCGCGCAACTGCCAGTTGCCGCTGATGGCGTCGTCGCGGCCCTCGGTCCAGGCCAGGCTTTTCTGCTCAGCCACGTTCAGGGCGATCGTCTTGTAGTGCTTCAGGTAGTAATAAGCAGCCTCGCCGAAGGAATCGAAACAGGCCATGATTTTCTGGCTGCCGACGCTACCGCTCCAGACGCCGGCCGGGCCGGCGGCGGTCGCGCTCGCGCTCGCGGGCAGTGACGCGGCGAGAAAAGAGGCGCACAATAGTCCTTGTATTAAGGTTGGCATATTTAGTTATCCAGAAATAAATCAGAAGGTAGCCATTATGCCTTCTGCGCCGCCCTTCCTCCGCCTCAACAGATTGATGCGGAACGGAAAAATACCACTCAGTACCTGTCGTACGCCCATGCTACGCCGCCCCGTGCCCGCAAGGCGCAAGGATGAACTTTCGCCGGGCGCGCGCGTCGGAATAGTGTTCACCCTTTTTGAACAAACAGGAGATCATCATGGCACAAGTCAAAGCAATTCCTGAAGGCATGCACAGCATCACCCCACACCTGGTCATCGACGGCGCCGCCGACGCCATCGCGTTCTACAAGCGGGCCTTCGGCGCGGTCGAAGCGGGCCGCATGGCCGGCCCGGACGGCAAGTTGATGCACGCGATGTTGCGCATCGGCGATTCGCCGCTGATGCTGGTCGACGAATTCCCGCAATGGGGCAGCGTCGGGCCGAAGACGCTGAAGGGCTCGCCCGTCACCATACACCTGTACGTGGAGGACGCCGACGCCGTCTTCGCCCAGGCGCTGGCGGCCGGCGCCACCGTGAAGATGCCGCTGCAGGACATGTTCTGGGGCGACCGCTACGGCGTGCTCGACGATCCCTTCGGCCACCACTGGTCGATCGCCACCCATGTGCGCGACGTCAGCCCGGAAGAGATGCAAAAGGCGGCCCAGCAAGGCTGCAGCGACGCCGCCAAGGCTTGAGGAGACGACCATGCGCTTCATGATCATCGTCAAGGCCAGCGCCGAATCCGAGGCCGGCATCATGCCCAGCGAGAAATTGCTGACCGATATGGGCAATTTCAACGAAGAGCTGGCCAAGGCCGGCGTGCTGCTCTCGGCCGAGGGCCTGCAACCGAGCGCGCGGGGGGCGCGCGTCCAGTTTTCCGGCAGCAAGCGCAGCGTCGCCGCCGGCCCCTTCCCGAGCGACGGCCTGGTCGCCGGCTTCTGGCTGATCAAGGTCGCCTCGCTCGATGAGGCCATCGACTGGGTCAAGCGTTGCCCGAATCCGATGCCGGGCGATTCGGAAATCGAAATCCGCCAGGTGTACGAGATGGAGGATTTCGGCGCGGCCCTGCCGCCCGAGCTGCATGAGCAGGAACTGCGCCTGCGCGCGCACGCCGCCAGCCAGGGCTGAGCCGCTCCCTCGCGCCGACAAAGAGCGGCGCCGCGGCGCCGGAGTCCAAGCCAAGGGGTCCGACTCCGGCCGCGCGGCGCCGCTCTTTTTTCGCCCTTGCAGGTATCAATGGCGCGCCGGCGAGGGCGCCGGCGCCCCGTTCACGCGCGTCTGGCGCTTGGCGGCGTCGGCCGCCGCGTTCAAGTCCTGCGGGAAATCGTCGACGTGGATGCAGACGTCGGTGAAGCGCGCGAAGTCCGACAGCGCGTAGCGTTCCTCGGCCGTGATCAGGCCATCGGCCGCCGCGCCGGCCACCCATTGCTGCATTTCGAGCAGGCTCTGCGGAATCGGCGCCAGCGCGCCCGAATGGATCGCCGGCTTGAAGCGGCGCTCCACCTCGACCACCTGGGGCAGCAGCGCGAAGGCCATTTCACCACAGGCGATCGGGTCGCTGATGCTGTCGGCCACGAAACAGTCGGCCAGCAGGCGTTCGCGGCCGGCGCCGGCCGTCTGCATGGCCGTGGCCACGCCGCGGCCCAGGGCGTCGGACGGCGCCCGGTGCGGCAAGCCGAAGGGGAACAGTGTGAGCCGCAAGGCCAGCGCCAGCGCCCGGTTCGGGAAATTCTCCAGCACGCCGATCAGCGCGCCCTGCGCCCGGTGCAGCGCGTCCTGCACCGACCAGTGCACATACACCGCGTCCTCCGCTTGGCGGCCGTCGTCCTCGTAGCGTTTCAGGGTCGCCGTGATCAGATACAGCTGGGAGAGGATGTCGCCCAGCCGGGCCGAAATCGACTCGCGCCGTTTCAGCGTGCCGCCCAGCACGAACATCGACATGTCGGTGAGCAGCGCGAAGGCGGTCGAGAGGCGGTCGACGGCGCGGTAGTAGCGCAGCATCTCGACGGCGGCGGCGCGCGCCTCGGGCGCCAGCAGCGCGCCGCTGAGGCCGTAGCACAGGGCGCGCGCCGCGTTGGCGCAGACGAAGCCGACGTGGCCGAAGAAGGCGTCATCGAATTCGAGCAGGGCGGCGCGCCGGTCCGGCTCGGTGGTCGCGCGCATTTCCCTGAGCACGAAGGGATGGGCGCGGATGGCGCCCTGGCCGAAGATGATCAGGCAGCGCGTCAGGATGTTGGCGCCCTCGACGGTGATGGCGATCGGCAATTGCTGGTAGGCGCGGCCGAGAAAGTTGCTCGGCCCCAGGCAGATGCCCTTGCCGCCGAGGATGTCCATGCCGTCGTTGACGACGGCGCGGCCGCGCTCGGTGACATGGTATTTGGCGATGGCCGAAATGACGGCCGGCTTTTCGCCCAGGTCGACGGCCAGCGCCGACAGCTTGCGCGTCGCGTCCATCATGTACAGATTGCCGCCCATGCGCGCCAGCGCCTCCTGCACGCCCTCGAACTTGCCGATCGAGGTCTTGAACTGGCGCCGGATCGCCGCGTAGGCGCTGGTGCCGCGCACGGCCAGCTTGGCCGTGCCGACGCCGGCCGAGGGCAGCGAGATGGCGCGTCCCGCCGCCAGGCATTCCATCAGCATGCGCCAGCCTTGGCCGATGCGCTCCTGGCCGCCGATCAGCCACTCCATCGGAATGAAGACCTCGCTGCCCGAGGTCGGACCGTTCTGGAACACGGCGTTCAGCGGCCAGTGGCGCCGGCCGATGACGACGCCCGCGTGGCTGGTGGGGATCAGCGCGCAACTGATGCCCAGCGGCGTGCCCGGCGCCAACAGGGCGTCCGGGTCGACCACGCGGAAGGCCAGCCCCAGCAGCGAGGCGACCGGTCCCAGCGTGATGTAGCGCTTCGACCAGCTCAGGCGCAGGCCCAGCGTCTCGCGGCCCTCGAAGCTGCCCATGCAGACGACGCCGACGTCGGGGATGGCGGCCGCGTCCGAACCGGCGTAGGGACTGGTCAGCGCGAAGCACGGCACCTCGATGCCGGCCGCCAGGCGCGGCAGGTAGTAATCCTTTTGCGCCTCGGTGCCGTAGTGCAGCAGCAACTCGGCCGGTCCCAGTGAATTGGGCACCATCACCGACACCGCCAGCGCCGAGCAGCGCGTCGACAGCTTCATCACCACCTGCGAATGCATATAGGCCGAGAAACCCTTGCCGCCGTATTGTTTGGGAATGATCATGCCGAGGAAACCCTGGTCGCGGGCGTATTGCCAGGCCTTCGCCGACAAGCCCTGCGTCACCTGGCTGGTTTCCCAGTCGTCCACCAGTTCGCACAGATGGCCGACCTCGTTGCCGAGGAAGGCTTGCTCGTCGGCGCTCAGCGTGGGTTTCGGCAACTTGAGCAGCTTGTCCCAGTCGGGCCGGCCGGAGAACAGGTCGGCGTCCCACCAGGTGGTGCCCGCTTCGAGGGCGTCGCGCTCGGTGTCGGACATGCTCGGCAGCACGCGCTTGAACAGGTCCAGCAGGTACGGGCTCAGCAGGCTGCGGCGCAGCGGCCCGCAGGCCAGCAGCAGCGCCGGCAGGCCCAGCACGGCCAGCATGATCAGGGCGGCGAAGAGATTGATGAGCTCGCAGGCGTAGCCGAGCGCCAGCCACAGCGCCAGCGCCCCCAGGTAAAACGCCCCGGCGACCTGGAACAGCATCATCGCCAGACAGACCGCGGCGGCCGCCAGTATCCAAATTCCCATGTATCTCTCCCTCGTTCGCGGTGCGCGGAAGTCGCGCGCCACCGGCAAAGACTAACGCGGCGGCGCCGCGATTTCCGTGCGCTGCCGCGCATAGGACGAGATCGGCGCTGTCCGCCAGGGTGCGGGAAGGGGGAAATTGGCGTGGCCGGCGGCACGCGGGGATGAAATCAGGGTAATATTGCGATACGGAAATATTACCATTAGGAGCATATTTTGTTAGTCATCCTTGGATTCATCGTCGTCCTGCTCTCGATCTTCGGCGGTTTCGCGCTCCAGGGCGGGCATCTGGCCGCGCTGTTCCAGCCGACCGAACTGCTGATGATCGCCGGCGCGGCGCTCGGCACCTTCGTCGTCGGCAACGACTCGAAGGCGATCAAGGCCACCCTGAACGCCCTGCCCTCGCTGATGCACGGCTCGAAATACACCAAGGCCCTGTACATGGAGCTGATGGCCCTGCTCTTCGAGATCCTCACCAAGACGCGCAAGGAGGGCCTGATGTCGCTGGAGGGCGATATCGACGATCCGCACCGCAGCCCGATCTTCCTCAAGTATCCCTACACCCTGTCCGACCCGCACATCCTGGAATTCATCACCGACTATCTGCGCCTCATGGTGTCGGGCAATATGGACGCCTTCCAGATCGAAAACCTGATGGACAATGAAATCGAAACCCATCACGAGGACGGCGAAATGCCGATCCAGACCATTGCGCAACTGGCCGACGCCATGCCGGCCTTCGGCATCGTCGCCGCCGTGATGGGCGTGGTGCACACCATGGCCTCGGTCGGCCTGCCGCCGGCCGAACTGGGCGTGCTGATCGCCAACGCCCTGGTCGGCACCTTCGTCGGCATCCTGCTGGCCTACGGCTTCGTCGCCCCGGTCGCCAGCCTGCTGCGCCGCAAGCACCACGAGGCGCAGAAGATGTACCAGTGCGTCAAGGTGACGCTGCTGGCCAGCCTGAACGGCTACGCCCCGGCGCTGGCGGTCGAATTCGGCCGCAAGGTCATCTCCAACACCGAGCGGCCCTCCTTCGACGAGCTGGAAAAGCACGTCCGCCAGGTCCGCTCGCGCGGCTGAACAAGCGCCGCCGGCTCAGCCGCGCCCCGTTTTTACGCCGCCGCGCCCTGTTGATCTACGGCGCCGGCGGCCGGCAGCGCCAGGCCTCGGCCGCGTTGCTGCTCAGCACCCGCACGCGCTGGCCGGCCACCTCGAGGTCGCGCACGCGCGGCGCCACCAGCTTGAAGTTGCCCGCCGCCAGTTGCTGCCACATCGTGTCGCAACGCGCCGCCTCGCCCTGCAACTGGCCCAGCGACACCCACTGCCCCTGCCCGTCCTCGCCCAGCAGAATGGAGGTCGAACTGCCGTCGTGGCCCACCAACAGCACCTCGGGCTTGCCGTCGCCGTCGAAATCGATCAGGTAGCCGTCGCAGCTGTCGCCGCGCTTGCGCAAACACCACGGCAATTCCCAGTTCGGCTGGGTCAGGCGCCAATCCTGGCGCAGGAAACCGGCCGGCAGCGCCGCGCCGGCCGGCCACAGCTTGACGTTGGCGGCGATGTCGGCCGCCACCAGCGGCGCCGCGACCACGTTCGACGATTGCCAGCGGTTTTCCAGCTTCAGCGCGTGCGCCGCCCTTTCCCGCACCAGCGCGGCGTCCGCGCCGCCGCTCTGCGCCTGCAGGCGCTGCAGGGCCTCGCGGCCGTAGCGCATGCCGTCGAAACGCAGGTAATTGAAATCGAACTTCTCGGCGCCGATCTTGCCGGCCGCGAAGCGCGCCATCTGATTGCTCACCGACAAGCGGGCCGGATCGGCCAGCGGCGAGAACAGGCCCAGCAGGACGGCCAGGACGACGAAGGCGGTGGCCACGTTGACGCCGGCGATGCCGTGCAACCACAGGCCGCGTTTGCGCGCGGCCCAGCCGTAGCCGAGCGCGTAGCAGGCGGCCACCAGCAGGCAGGCGGCGGCGATGATGCGGTCCGAGGTCCAGCCGTAGTCGTCCACGCGCAGCGCCAGCGCGTACACGGCCAGCGCGCAGATCGGCAGCAGCAACAGGGCGGCCAGGCGCGCGCTGACGGCGACCACGCGGGCCACGGCGGCGCTCACGTCGCCGTTCTGGAAGGCGGCGTTGATCAGCACCACCAGCACCGCCGAGGTGCCCAGCAGCACCGAGGTGGCGTGGCGCGTCGCCCACAGGGCCGACAAGCCCGTGAACGGCAGGCTGAACATGAAGCCGGCGACGATCAGGGCCGTGATCGGCAAGATCCAGGACAACAACACCAGCAACAGGGTGCGGATGCCGCGCACGATGGCCGGGCGCACGTCGGTCAGGTGCATGGCGCAGGAAAAGGCGAAGCAGATCACCGGGATGACGAACCAGGCCCGGCCCAGCAAGTCCTTCAGGAAGGCCAGCTTGACGAGCATGAACAACGCCGCGCCCAACCACAGCACCAACCACAGCGCGCCGACGAAGAAGGCGGAAAACAGGAGCTGGATGGCGAGCTTCCAGGCCATCTCGAAATACGTCGCGTAGGCGGCGATGCGGCGCCCGTCCTGCGCGCCGGCCAGCACCAGCGCGTGGGCGATGAACAGGCCGGCGCCGCTGAACAGGAACAGCAGGGCCGAGGGCACGTTGGCGGTGGCGCCCTCGCAGTGGCTGCCCCACGGCCCGCTCGAACCGCCGCCGCGCCAGATGTCGTGCAGCGCCAGCAAGGCGATCAGCAGGGCCGCCGCCAGCATCCACATCGCGGCCTGGCGCGGCTTCAGATGGCCCAGGGCGGAAATGAGCAGGACCGGCAGCATCACGCCGACCAGCAGCAGCGGCGCGAAGACATACGGCGCGTCGGCCGGCCACAGGCCGGCGGTGCCGGCGCGGAACAGCAGGTACAGCAGCGCGCCCTGCGCGAGGCCGACACCCAGGCGCGCCAGCGCCACCGTCGGCGTGACGACCGCGCCGAGTATCACACTGTCTTTTCCAAGTACTGGCTGCATGGCTATCCCATCGAAATAATTATCTAGCGCGCATTATTGCACTGAGTGACATTTTCCACCACGCCGCAGCGGCCGCGCCCCGCCCCGGGCCGGGCGGCGGCGGCGGCGCACCCGGCCCGGCCAACAACGCTATAATGCGGGGCTTATCTGCGGCTTTCCGGCCGTCGCTTCCCAACCGTTTCCGCTCTGGCCCGCCACGTGAATCCACATCTCGACAAACTGCAACCGTACCCGTTTGAAAAACTGCGCCAATTGTTCGCCGGCGTGACGCCGAACGGCGATTTTTCCGCCATCAGCCTGGGCATGGGCGAACCGAAGCATCCGACGCCGCCCTTCATCCAGCAGGCGCTGATCGACAACGTCGCCGGCCTGGCCAGTTATCCGACCACCCTGGGCTCGGAGGCGCTGCGCGGCGCCATCGCCGGCTGGTTGCAGCGCCGCTACGGCATTCCGGCGCTGAATCCGGCCACCCAGGTGCTGCCCGTCAACGGCTCGCGCGAAGCCCTGTTCGCGCTGGCGCAGACGGTCATCGATCCGGCCGCCGGCTCGCTGGTGATCAGCCCGAACCCGTTTTACCAGATTTACGAGGGCGCCGCCTATCTGGCCGGCGCCGAGCCCTACTTCGTCAACTCCGATCCGGCGCGCAATTTCGCCTGCGACTACGACAGCGTGCCGGCCTCGGTCTGGCAGCGCGTCGCCCTGCTCTTCCTCTGCTCGCCCGGCAATCCGACCGGCGCGACGCTGACGCTGACGGACTGGGAAAACCTGTTCGCGCTGTCCGAGCGCCACGATTTCGTCATCGCCGCCGACGAGTGCTACTCGGAGATTTACCACGGCGAGCAGGCCCCGCTGGGCGCCCTGGAGGCGGCCCACATGCTCGGCCTGTCCACGGTCGAACGGCCCTACGCGCGCCTGGTGGTCTTCTCCAGCCTGTCGAAGCGCTCCAACGTGCCGGGCATGCGCTCCGGCTTCGTCGCCGGCGACGCCGAGGTGCTGAAGAAATTCCTGCTCTACCGGACCTACCACGGCGGCGCCATGAGCCCCACCGTGCAGGCGGCCTCCGTGGCGGCCTGGAACGACGAAACCCATGTCGAAGAGAACCGCGCGCAGTACCGCGCCAAGTTCGCCGCCATCACCCCGCTGCTGCAGGGCGTGCTGGAGGTCGAACTGCCCGACGCCGGCTTCTACCTGTGGGCCGACGTCAGCCGCACCGGCCTGTCGGACAGCGAGTTCGCGCGCCGCCTGTACGCCGAATATAATGTCACCGTCCTGCCGGGCAGTTTCCTGGCGCGCGAGGCGCACGGCGTCAATCCGGGCCGCAACCGCGTGCGCATGGCGCTGGTCGCCGAAGCCGGCGAGGGCCTGGAGGCGGCGCGCCGCATCGTACAATTCTGCAACTCCCTATCAGCAAGCTGATTCACCAACCAAAGTACATCATGAGCCAACAATTAGAGCAAATCATCGAGCAGGCGTGGGAACAACGCGCCGAAATCAATCCGGGCAACGGCGCCGCCGAACTGCGTGACGCCGTCAACCACGTCATCGCCGGCCTCGACGACGGCAGCATCCGCGTCGCGCAAAAGACCGGCGCCGACTGGGTCGTCAACCAGTGGGTCAAGAAAGCCGTGCTGCTCTCCTTCCGCCTGGAAAACAACGTCGTCATGCCGTCCGACGGCACCATGCAGTTCTACGACAAAGTGCCGACCAAGTTCGCCAACTACACGGAGGCGGACTTCATCAAGGGCGGCTTCCGCGTCGTGCCGCCGGCCGTCGCCCGCCGCGGCAGCTTCATCGGCAAGAACGTCGTCATGATGCCGTCCTTCGTCAACATCGGCGCCTACGTCGACGAAGGCACCATGGTCGACGCCTGGGCCACCGTCGGCTCCTGCGCGCAGATCGGCAAGAACGTCCACCTGTCCGGCGGCGTCGGCATCGGCGGCGTGCTCGAACCGATGCAAGCGAACCCGACCATCATCGAAGACAACTGCTTCATCGGCGCCCGCTCGGAAATCGTCGAAGGCGTCATCGTCGAAGAGAACTCGGTGATCTCGATGGGCGTCTACATCGGCCAGTCGACCAAGATCTACGACCGCGCCACCGGCGAAGTGACCTACGGCCGCGTGCCGGCCGGCTCCGTCGTCGTCTCGGGCAACCTGCCCTCCGACGACGGCAAATACAGTCTGTACTGCGCCGTCATCGTGAAACGCGTCGACGCCAAGACCCGCGCCAAGACCGGCATCAACGAACTGCTGCGCGGCATTTAAAAAACCGGGGACAGACGGGGACGCCGAGTCCACGATTTTCGGGAAACGTTTCCCGAAAATCGTGGTCTGTCCCCGGCTTTACCGATGTACTTGAAGGGGGATCGCGATGGCCATGGAGCGTTTGTTCCAGTTGATGAAGGAAAAGAACGCGTCGGATATGTTTTTCGCCGTCAATTCCCCCGTGCATTTGAAGATCAACGGCAACCTGATTCCCATCAACCAGCAAAAGCTGGATCCGGAGAATGTCGTCGCCCTGCTGGCGGAAATCTGCACGCCCGGGCAGATGGAGGAGCTGGAGCGCGAGAACGAGCTCAATATGGGCGTCTCGGTGAGCAATCTGGGCCGCTTCCGCCTGTCGGCCTTCCGCCAGCGCGGCAGCATTTCGGCCGTCTTCCGTTTCGTGCCGGGCAATATCCCGGCGCTGGCCGACCTCGGCCTGCCGCCCATCTTGGCCGAGCTGATCATGGAGAAGCGCGGCCTGATGCTGATCGTCGGCGCCACCGGCTCCGGCAAGTCGACCACCATCGCGGCGATGCTGGACCACCGCAACGACTTGCGCGCCGGCCACATCCTGACCCTGGAGGATCCGATCGAGTACCTGTTCAAGAACAAGCGCTCCATCGTCAACCAGCGCGAAATCGGCAGCGACACCAAGGATTTTCACACCGCCCTGCGCAATTCCATGCGCCAGGCGCCGGACTGCATCCTGATCGGCGAGATCCGCGACCGCGAAACCATGGCCGCCGCGCTGGCCTACGCCCAGTCCGGCCATCTGGTGCTGGCGACCCTGCACGCCAACAACAGTTACAACGCCCTCAACCGCATCATCAGTTTCTACCCGCCCGACAACCGCGCCGCCCTGCTGCAGGATTTGTCCTCGACCGTCAAGGCCATCGTCTCGCAGCGTTTGGTGCGCTCGATCCAGGGCGGCGCGCGCACGGCCGCCGCCGAGATCATGGTCAACACGCGCCACATCGCCGACCTGATCGAACAGGGCGCGATCGGCCAGATCAAGGAGGCGATCGAAAACAGCATGTCGCCGGGCTCGCAATCGTTCGAACTGGCGCTGCTGAAGCTGGTGCAGGACGGCGCGGTCAGCCAGGAGGAGGCCTTGGCCAACGCCGATTCGGCCACCAATCTGCTCTGGCTGCTCAACAACGGCCCGGGCAGCAAGAACGCCCAGGCCGCGCCGCCGCCCCAGCCCAGCGCCGAGGCCTCGTTCACCGAATTCACCCTTGATGCCTGAAACCGCCGCCGGCCGGCGCCGCGCCGCTGTGGCGCCGGCCCAGCCATGGTATCCTATGCGGCTACGCGCGGGCAGCATGCCCGATCAACCCTGCACGCCTTCCGATTTATCATGACAATGACCTTATACGGCATCCCAAACTGCGACACGGTCAAAAAAGCCCGCGTCTGGCTCGCCGCGCAGCAGCAGGACTTCACCTTCCACGACTTCAAGAAGCAGGGCCTGCAGCGCGCCACCGTCGCGCAATGGCTGGAACACCTGAAATGGGACGTGCTGGTGAACCGCAAGGGCACCACCTGGCGCAATCTGAGCGATGAGCGCAAGGCCGCCGTCGTCGACGCCGCCAGCGCCCTCGAACTGATGCTGGAGTCGCCGTCCGTCGTCAAGCGCCCCGTGCTGCATAACGCGGCCCAGTTCCACGTCGGCTTTTCCGACGCGCAGTACCGCGCGATTTTCGCGCTGTAAACCGAATCCGCCGCCGGGGTCCGACCCCGGCTTCGCGCCGGCGGCTTCGCCGGCCTAGCGACACCTTCATACTAAAAAACATGACCCACTCCAAGACCCTCGCGCTGACCGAAAAACTGCTCGCCCTCTCCTCCGTCACCCCGGACGACAAGGGTTGCCAGCGCCACCTGATCGAGCTGCTCGAGCCGCTCGGCTTCGTCTGCGAAACCATAGAATCGAACGGCGTCACCAATCTGTGGGCGCGCAAGGGCACCACGGCGCCGCTGCTCGTCTTCGCCGGCCACACCGACGTGGTGCCCACCGGCCCGGTCGAGCAGTGGCGCTCGGAACCCTTCATCCCCACCCACCGCGACGGCAAGTTGTACGGCCGCGGCGCCGCCGACATGAAGACCTCGATCGCGGCCATGGTCGTGGCCTGCGAGGAATTCATCGCCGCCCGCCCCGGCCACAGCGGCTCGATCGGCTTCCTCATCACCAGCGACGAGGAGGGCCCGGCCACCGACGGCACCGTGATCGTCTGCGACATGCTGAAGGCGCGCGGCGAACAGATCGACTACTGCCTGGTGGGCGAACCGACCTCGGCCAACGTGCTGGGCGACATGATCAAGAACGGCCGCCGCGGCTCGCTGGGCGGCAAGCTGACCGTCAAGGGCGTGCAGGGCCACATCGCCTACCCGCAACTGGCGAAGAATCCCATCCACCTGGCCGCGCCCGCGCTGGCCGAGCTGGTCGCCGAGCAATGGGACGCCGGCAACGAATACTACCTGCCGACCTCCTGGCAGATGTCCAACATCCACGGCGGCGCCGGCGCCTCCAACGTCATTCCCGGCGAACTGGTGATCGACTTCAATTTCCGCTTCTCGACCGCCAGCACCTTCGAGGGCTTGAAGGAGCGCGTCCACGCCATCCTCGACAGGCACGCTTTCGACTACGCGCTGCAATGGACGCTCAACGGGCGGCCCTTCCTGACCCCGCGCGGCGCCCTCAGCGATGCGCTATCGTCGGCGATCTTGGCCGAAACCGGCATCGAAACGGAGTTATCGACCACCGGCGGGACCTCCGATGGCCGTTTCATCGCGCAGATCTGTCCACAAGTGATAGAATTCGGGCCGCCCAACGCAAGTATCCACAAGATCGACGAGCACATCGAGCTGTGTTTCATCGATCCGCTGAAGAATATCTACCGGCGCACGCTGGAAAATTTGCTGCCCTAACAGAATACCCAGGCCCGCGCGCGGGCCGACTTTTATTTCGAGAGTGCCATGACCCCGACTTCGTTCACCACGCCACGCGACCTGCTGCGCTACGCCGTTACCCGCTTCAACACCGCCAAGCTGTTTTTCGGCCACGGCAGCGCCGAAGCGTTCGACGAGGCGGCCTACCTGATCCTGCACACCCTGAAGCTGCCGCTGGACAAGCTCGAGCCCTTCCTCGACGCCCGCCTGCTGCCCGAGGAAGTGGCCGCCGTGCTGGCCGTGATCGAACGGCGCAGCGTCGAGCGCGTGCCGGCCGCCTACATCACCAGGGAAGGCTGGTTGGGCACCTACAACTTCTACGTCGACGAACGGGTCATCGTGCCGCGCTCCTTCATCGCCGAGCTGATCCCCGACTTCTTCTCGCCGTGGGTGCCGGATCCGGAAGCGGTTGAAAACATCCTCGAACTGTGCACCGGCTCGGGCTGCCTGTCCATCATGCTGGCCGACGCCTTCCAGAACGCCAGCGTGGACGCCGTCGACATCTCGGCCGACGCCCTGGCCGTGGCGCGCCGCAACGTCTCCGACTACAAGCTCGAGGCGCGCGTGAACCTGATCGAATCGGACCTGTACCAGAACGTGCCGGCCAAGAAATACGACCTGATCATCAGCAACCCGCCCTACGTCAACTCGGCCTCGATGGGCAAGTTGCCGCAGGAATACCTGTGCGAACCGCAAATCGCCCTCGACGGCGGCAGCGACGGCATGGACCTGGTGCGCAAGATCATCGCCGGCGCCGCCGAACACCTGAGCGAGGACGGCATCCTGATGATTGAAATCGGCAACGAGCGTGAATTCGCCGAAGCCGCCTTCGGCGCACTGGGCCTGACCTGGCTCACCACCAGCGCCGGCGACGACATGGTCTTCCTGCTCACCGCCGACCAGTTGCGCCTGAACTAATCCACGCGAAACCGGCGGCGCGAGCGGGGGCATTGCCCACCTCGCGGCGCCGGTTTTTTACCGCTATACCAGCATGCTCAACGCCAGTCAGACCGGGGTTGTGTTCATCACCCCATACACAAAGCACAAAATGATACGTTTTCTACAAGTAAGCCTGATGCGCGGCATCAAACCGTTGTTGGAGCAAGTCGACGTCACCCTCAATCCGGGCGACAAGATCGGCTTGATCGGCGCCAACGGCGCGGGTAAATCCAGCCTGTTCGGCCTGCTGCGCGGCGAGTTGCACCCGGACATGGGCGAGATCGACTTCCCGGCCAAATGGCGCATGGCTTACGTGGCCCAGGAAACCCCGCCGCTGGACCGCGCCGCGCTCGACTACGCCATCGACGGCGACGTCACCCTGCGCAAGCTCGAAGCGGAACTGGCGCGCCTGGAATCGGAGCCGGAAACGACGGAAAACGGCATCGCCATCGGCAATATGTACAGCGCCCTGGCCGACGCCGACGCCTACACCGTGCAGTCGCGCGGCGAGCAATTGCTGCTCGGCCTGGGCTTCTCCCTGGACCAGATGCAACAACCGGTGGCCAGCTTCTCCGGCGGCTGGCGCATGCGCCTGAATCTGGCGCAGGCGCTGATGTGCCCGTCCGACCTGCTGCTGCTCGATGAGCCGACCAACCATCTGGATCTGGACGCCATCATCTGGCTGGAAGACTGGCTCAAGCGCTACGCCGGCACCCTGATCATCATTTCGCATGACCGCGACTTCCTCGATGAAGTCGTGAACGTCGTCGTGCACATCGACGAGCGCAAGCTGAAGCGCTACTCGGGCAACTACTCCGGCTTCGAGCGTCAACGCAACGCGCAACTGATCCTGGCCGCCGGCGCGCTGGAAAAGCAGACCCGCCAACGCGCCCATCTGGAATCGTTCGTGAACCGTTTCAAGGCGCAAGCCTCGAAGGCGCGCCAGGCGCAGAGCCGCATGAAGGCGCTGGCGAAGATGGAGGAACTGGCGCCGCTGCGCGCCGCCGCCGAATTCTCCTTCGAATTCCGCGAGCCGCTCAACGCCCCGAACCCGCTGCTGGTGCTGGAGGACGTGGACGCCGGCTACAACATCGAAAACGCCGAAACGGGCGTCGTGACGCAGAAAACCATCGTCAACGGCATCAATTTCTCGCTGCAGATAGGCCAGCGCATCGGCTTGCTGGGCGTGAACGGCGCCGGCAAATCGACCCTGATCAAGACCATCGCGGGCGAAATCGGCCCGCTGACCGGCGACGCCGTGATCGGCAAGGGCTTGTCGATCGGCTACTTCGCCCAGCACCAGGTGGAGATGCTGCGCCACGACGAATCGCCGCTGTGGCATCTGGCGAAGATCGCGCCGGGCGTGCGCGAGCAGGAATTGCGCAACTTCCTGGGCGGCTTCAACTTCCCCGGCACCATGGTGACGAGCTCCATCCGGCCCTTCTCGGGCGGCGAAAAAGCCCGCCTGGCGCTGGCCCTGATCGTCTGGCAGCGCCCCAACCTGCTGCTGCTCGATGAGCCGACCAACCATCTGGATCTGGAAACGCGCGAAGCGCTGACCATGGCGCTGGCGCAGTTCGAAGGCACCTTGGTGGTCGTTTCGCATGACCGCCACTTGCTGCGCGCCACCACCGACCAGTTCATCATCGTCGCCGACGGCAAGCTGCAACCCTTCGACGGCGATCTGGACGATTACAAGGACTGGCTCTTCAAGACCAAGCTGGGCAAGGGCACCACGGTGCTGCCGGCCGCCGGCAAGGACAACAAGACCGACTTCCCGGTCGCGCCGACGGTGGCCCCGGCCGCCCCGGCCGTCGACAAGAAGGACCAGAAACGCCAGGACGCCGAGGAACGCGCCCGCCTGACGGCGCTGCGCAAGCCGATCGAGAACAAGATCAAGCGCCAGGAAGAGCAGATCGCCAAGCGCAATGCGCAAAAAGAGGAAGTCGACGGCAAGCTGGCCGAGTCGGGCATCTACGACGCCGCCAACAAGGCCAAGCTCAAGCAGTTGCTGGCCGACCAGACCTTCTTCACCAAGGATCTGGCCCAGCTGGAAGCGGAATGGCTGGCCCTGCAGGAACAGCTGGAAGCGCTGGCCGCCTGAGTCCCTCTCAGTCTCTCAGGCCGACTGTTTGGAACCGCTGCTGACGCGGCGGATCGACATCAGCTTGTCGATATCGACCAGGATCAGGCGGCGTCCGTCGATCTCGCCCATGCCCAGCAGATAATCGACCTTGTGCTCGGCGTCATTGCCGGGGATGGGGTGGATGTCGCTGTTGCCCAGCGTGACGATATCGCTCACGCCGTCGACCATCATGCCCATCACGCAGGTCGACAGTTTCAGGATGATCACATCGCTCATCGGATCGGCCGCCGGCCGCGCGCCGAAGGCGATGCGCATGTCCACCAGCGGCATGATGACGCCGCGCGAGAGGGCCACGCCGCCGATGATGTTGCCATGCGAGGCGACGCGATCCAGGTCCTTGAGCGGACGCAATTCCTCCACCCTGCCGAGATCGAGGCCGTATTCAAGGCCGCCTAGACGAAAACTCAAATATTTCCGCCGCGATTCCTCCCCGGCGCTGGCCCGGCCGGCGTCGGCGGAGCGGGTTGTCATGGGCTGCATGGTAATCCTTTCGTCCGGGGATGGGTGGGGGTCGCGCAACATCATGCTAACCAGACCCGCAGGGCCCGGCGTTGAGCGAGGTCAACCTCGTAGGCCGGACGGTGGGCCGCAACAATGATTTCTGGCGCCCCGGAAGAAGACGCTACAATAAGGCCGTCCGGGAAGGACGGCGCCGGCGCGGGCCCGCGTCCGGCCCCGGGCTGCGGGCCGGCGCCGCGCCGCCGGCCTTGCTTGACCGAGCCCTCCCCCACCCGCACAGGTAGACCCTATGTTCGAATGGTTGCAGC
>JANXSQ010000008.1 GCA_025356595.1 Janthinobacterium sp.
TCCGCCGGGAAATGGACCTTGAGCCAGGCGGTCTGCACCGCCAGCAGCGAATACGCGGCGGCGTGGGCCTTGTTGAAGCCGTAGCCGGCGAATTTCTCCATCAGGTCGAAGATCTCGTCGGCCTTTTGCGCGGTCAGGCCATCCTTGGCGGCGCCGGCGCGGAAGATCTCGCGGTGCTCGGCCATTTCCTCGGCTTTTTTCTTACCCATCGCGCGGCGCAGCATGTCGGCGCCGCCCAGCGAATAACCGCCGACGATCTGCGCCATCTGCATCACCTGCTCCTGGTACACCATGATGCCGTAGGTTTCGGACAAAATGGACTCGGTGCGCGGATCGGGATAGTCGAAGCGCTCGCCGTGCTTGCGCTTGCAGAAGTCGGGGATCAGGTCCATCGGGCCTGGGCGGTACAGGGCCACCAGGGCGATGATGTCCTCGAAGCGGTCGGGCCGGGCGTCCTTCAGCATGCCCTGCATGCCGCGCGACTCGAGCTGGAAGACGGCCACCGTCTTCGCCTTCGTCAGCAAGTCGTAGGAGGCCTTGTCGTTGAGCGGCAGGCGCGCCAGGTCGAAGTCGGCCTGGGCCGGGTCGAGCTGCTTGATGTAGCGCACCGCGCGGTCGAGGATGGTCAGCGTGGTCAAGCCCAAAAAGTCGAACTTGACCAGGCCGACGGCCTCCACGTCGTCCTTGTCGTACTGCGAGACGACGCCGCCGTCGCCGCCCTGGGTGTACAGGGGGCAGAAGTCGGTCAGCTTGCCGGGCGCGATGAGCACGCCGCCGGCGTGCATGCCGATGTTGCGGGCGATGCCCTCGACCTGCTGCGCCAGGTTCAGCAACTGCTTGACCTCCTCCTCGTTGTCGAGGCGCTCGGCCAGCAGCGGCTCCTCCTTGATGGCGTCGGCGATGGTGACGGGCTTGCCGGGCTTGAAGGGGATCAGCTTGGAGATGCCGTCGCAGAAGTTGTAGCCGAAGTCGAGCACCCGGCCGACGTCGCGGATGGCGCCCTTGGCCGCCATGGTGCCGAAGGTGGCGATCTGCGAGACCGCGTCCTTGCCGTACAAATCCTTGACGTGCTGGATGACGCGGTCGCGCCCCTCCTGGCAAAAGTCGATGTCGAAGTCGGGCATCGAGACGCGTTCGGGGTTCAGGAAGCGCTCGAAGAGCAGATTGTAGGCGAGCGGATCGAGGTCGGTGATCAGCAAGGAATACGCCACCAGCGAACCGGCGCCGGAGCCGCGGCCCGGTCCGACCGGCACGCCGTTCTCCTTGGCCCAGCGGATGAACTCGGCCACGATGAGGAAGTAGCCGGGGAAGCCCATGTTGCTGATGGTGTCGGTCTCGAACTTCAGCCGGTCCTCGTAGCGGGCCCGCTGCGCCTCGCGCTTGGCGGCGTCCGGATACAGCTGGAGCAGGCGCTGCTCCAGGCCGGCCTTGGACTCGGCGACGAGGAATTCATCGATGGTCATGCCGGGCGGCGTGGGGAAGTTGGGCAGTTGCGGCTTGCCCAGCACCAGCGTCAGGTTGCAGCGCCTGGCGATCTCGACCGAATTGGCCAGCGCGGCCGGCAGGTCGGCGAACAGGGCCGCCATCTCGGCCTGGGTCTTGAAGCACTGCTCGTCGTTGAAGCGCTTGACGCGCTTGGCGTTGGCCAGCATCTCGCCCTCGGCGATGCAGGTGCGCGCCTCGTGGGCGATGAATTCGTTGCGGTCGATGAACTGCACCGGATGGGTGGCCACCACGGGCAGGCCCAGCTTGGCCGCCAGGGCGACCGACTGGCGCACCTGGCGCTCCTGGTTGGGCTGGCCGCCGCGCTGGATCTCGATGTAGAAGTGGCCGGGGAAGAGCGCGGCCCAGCGTTCGGCGTTGCGCTCGGCCAGCGCCAGGTTGGCGTTCTCGATGGCGATGCCGACGTCGCCGAAATGCGCGCCCGAGAGCGCGATCAGGCCGTTCGCCGGGCTGGTGTCGGGCAACAGCGAGAGCGGTGTCGTCGCCAGCGCCTGCAACCACTCGG
This sequence comes from Janthinobacterium sp., assembly GCA_025356595.1. Lineage (GTDB taxonomy): Bacteria > Pseudomonadota > Gammaproteobacteria > Burkholderiales > Burkholderiaceae_D > Janthinobacterium. The sequence goes on from JANXSQ010000008.1 coordinate 2,009, forward strand.
CGCGCACCTCGGCGCGGCCCTTGTGCTGGTTCTCCAGCCAGGCGCGCGAGAGCAGCTCGCACAGTTGCAGATAGCCGACGCGGTTCTTCGCCAGCAGCAGCAGGCGCGAGGGCTTGTCGCGGTTCTCGTCGTTGCTGATCCAGACGTCGCAGCCGACCACCGGCTTGACGCCCTTGCCGCGCGCCGCCTTGTAGAACTTGACCATGCCGAACAGGTTCGACAGGTCGGTGACGGCCAGCGCAGCCTGTTTGTCCTTCGCTGCGGCGTCGACGACGTCGTCGATGCGCACCAGGCCGTCGACGATCGAGTATTCCGAGTGCACCCGCAGGTGCACGAAGGCCGGACCCTGCGGCCGGACGGCGGCCGATTCCGCGCCGCCCGCGTCTTGCGTAAGCATTTCCATCCTGTGTGCCACTCTCTTGCAGTATCAATTGGCGCTATTTTACCGCGCCGCCGCGCCGGGCCCCGGACGGCGCGCGACAAAGTTTATAATAACGGGTTATTCCGTTTATTCCGAGCGCCACCATGCAAGCCACACCGAACACCAGCGCGCCGGCCGCGGCCGGCGCCGCCGCCCACGTCAACATCGCCGCCTACAAATTCATCACCTTCGACGACACCGAGGCAATGCGGCCGCGCTTCCAGGACATTTGCGCCGAGCTGGGCCTGAAGGGCACCATCCTGCTCACGCCCGAGGGCATCAATATGTTCCTCTCCGGCCCGCGCGCGGCGATCGACCGCTACCTGGCCTGGCTGCGCGGCGACGCCCGCTTCGCCGACATCGAGGTCAAGGAAAGCTATTCGGCCGAACAGTCGCACAAGCGCATGCTGGTCAAGCTGAAGAGCGAGATCATCACCATGCGCATGCCCCTGATCAAGCCCGAGCTGGGCCGCGCGCCCTCGGTCGACGCGCGCACGCTCAAGCGCTGGCTCGACAGCGGCGTCGACGACGCCGGCAAGCCGGTGGTGATGATGGAGACGCGCAACGCCTTCGAGGTCGACGTCGGCACCTTCGAGAACACGCTCGACTACCGCATCGACAAGTTCACCGAATTCCCGGCCGTGGCGGCCGCCCACAAGGACGAACTGGAGGGCAAGACCGTGGTGACCTTCTGCACCGGCGGCATCCGCTGCGAAAAGGCCGCCATCCACATGAAGGAGATCGGCTACGACAGCGTGTACCAGCTGGACGGCGGCATCCTGAAGTACTTCGAGGAGGTCGGCGGCGCGCACTACGCGGGCGACTGCTTCGTGTTCGACTACCGCACGGCGCTGAACCCGCAGTTGCAGCCGACCGAGACGGTGCAATGCTTCGTCTGCCGCGCCGTCGTCACGCCGCGCCAGCAACTGGCGCCGGAGTATGTGTATGAGGTGTCGTGCCCGCATTGCCATGGCGGGCACGGCGCCTGAACCCGGGAGCTGAGGGCCCGCGGCGCGGCGCGCGCAAACCCGGCGATGGCGGCTGGCCGGGGCCGGACGCAAACCGCCAGACCGCCGGGTCCGGCCTCGGCTCGACACCCTCGATTTGATTGAAATTGCTTTTGCCCGACTGGCGGCCTGGGCAGAATCAAAACGGCGCCGCGCCATCCAGGCGCGGACCCTGACCAGCGCATCCGTGGCCACCCCGCGGCGCTGTCGCTTATAGGAAAATTAAGTTAAACTGCCGCAGCTTAATGAAAAAAACCTCCATGCCGGAATCGACACAAACCCGCAATGCATCCTCAATAAGGCCAGCGCATTGGCTGCTTCTTTCCCTCTCCGCCGCCGGCACGGTTCTGCTTCTTGCCTGGCTGCTCCGATTCAGCCATTACGGGTTTGATTTCACCGACGAGAGTTTTTATCTCGTCTCAATCGCCGACCCTTTTTTGTACGGCGCGTCGGCGACGCAATTCGGCTTTATTTACCATCCGCTCTACACACTTTTAAACGGCAATATCGCCGCATTAAGACAGGCGAATATTCTCATCACGTTTTGCCTCGCCTATTGTCTGAGCGATGTTTTCTTAAAAACGCTGCTGACGGCGCGCCTTCCCGACGCTTGGAGCCGCCGCGCGGTCGCTGCGGGCCTCGCCACCGGCGCCCTGTCCATGCTCAATTTATGGCTGCCCACGCCGAACTACAACAGCCTGAACCTGCAGGCGCTGTTGCTCGCCGCGACCGGCCTGCTGCTTGCGAAGAGGGAGACCACGCGCGCCAGTGTCGCCGGATGGCTCATCATAGGCTTGGGCGGATGGCTCGCCTTCATGGCCAAACCGACCACCGCGGCCGCGCTTGCCCTCGTCGCGGCGGCCTACTTGCCGCTGGCCGGGAAGTGGCGGCTGCGCCTGCTCGCGCTGGCGCTCGCCAGCGCCGCCGCCCTGCTGCTGGCCAGCGCGCTCCTCATCGACGGCTCGCCCGCCCGCTTCGTCGCGCGGCTCAGCGGCGGCATGGCATACGCGGAAATGCTCGGCAGCGGCCACTCGCTGTTGCAACTGTTAAAACTGGACGAATTGCTGCTCGACTCGGGCAGCAAGGAGGTCCTGCAGCTTGCCGCCATCCTGATTTTTTTCACCGCCTATTGCCTGCAATCGGCGTCCCGGGCGCTGTTTTCGCTGGGCATGGCGCTGGCGCTGGCCTGCTTCGCGCTCACTGTAGCCATCACGTCCGGCATCGAACACCGCGCACTCTATTCCGGCAAGCTGCTGGGATTGTTGCTCTGCGCGCCGGCCTTCGCCGCCATGATGTTGGGCATCGTCCGCACGCGCCTGACGGGACTGGGCAAGATTACCCGTCCGCATTGGGCGCTGGCCTTGATGTTCCTGGCCTTCCCCTACGTGTATGCATTCGGCACAAACAACAGTTATTGGCGCATCGGCGCCGGCGCCGCCCTTTTCTGGATACTCGCCGGCCTGGTGTTGCTGAGTCCGCTAGCCGCGCGGCCCCGATTCATGCCGATGCTGCTGTCGTTCGGCCTGGCGACCCAGCTGCTCTCGGCGGCCGTGATCTTGCCGGGAACCGAGGCGCCGTACCGTCAAGCCCAGCCCCTGCGCCAGCACGCGCATCCCGGCCATCTCGGCGGGACCGGCTCCACCGTGCTGCTGTCCGAGGAGTTCGCCCATTATCTCGACGCCGCCCAGCATGGCGCACGGGAAACCGGCTTCCGGCCAGGCACGCCGATGATAGACCTGAGCGGCTTGTCGCCCGGCATCCCCTACGCGCTGGGGGCGCGCAGCGTCGGCCTGGCGTGGAACATCGGCGGCTACCCGGGCAGCGACGCGCTGGCGGCGGCGGCGCTGCGGAAAATGCCTTGCGACACGCTGGCGGCGGCCTGGGTGTTGAGCGAGCCGACGGGCCCGCAAAAGCTCTCCGCCGAGGTCCTGGCGAGCTTTGGCGCCGATCCGGTCAACGATTATGCCATCGTGGCCAACTGGAACACGGCGGCGGCGGCGGGCGGCATCGCGGCGCCCCGCCCGCAGTACCTGCTCAAGCCGCTGCGCGGCGCCGCCGCCGCGATCGCCGCATGCCAGGCATCAAGGAAAGCTTCACAATGAAAAAAATCGCCATCCTCCAGTCCAACTACATTCCGTGGAAGGGCTATTTCGACATGATCGCCGCGGTCGACGAATTCATCCTCTACGACGACATGCAATACACGCGGCGCGACTGGCGCAACCGCAACCAGATCAAGACACCGCAAGGCGTACAATGGTTGACGATCCCCGTGCAGGTCAAGGGCAAGTACCACCAGACGATACGGGAAACCGAAATCGACGGCGCCGACTGGGCCCAGGCGCACTGGAAGGCGCTGGCGCAGAACTACCGCCGCGCGCCCCATTTCGCGGCGGTGGCTGCCTGGCTGGAGCCGCTCTACCTGGCCCAGCCGCAGCAGTACCTGTCGCCGCTGAACCGCCGCTTCATCGAGGCCGTTTGCGCCTACCTGGGCATCAGCACCGTCATCAGCGACTCGTCCGACTACACCCTGATCGACGGCAAGAGCGAGCGCCTGGCCGATCTGTGCCGGCAGGCCGGCGGCACGCATTACCTGTCGGGGCCGGCGGCCAGGGACTACATCGACGACGCCGTCTTCGCCGACGCCGGCATCGACCTGGCCTGGTTCGACTACGCCGGCTATCCCGAGTACCCGCAACTGGGCGGAGCCTTCGTCCACGGCGTCACCATTCTCGACTTGCTGTTCAACTGCGGCAAGGAAGCCCCCCGTTACATGAGGTATGTTCGTTCATGAAATTATCCATCGTCGCCACCCTCTACCAGTCGGCCGAGCACGTCGCCGCCTTCCACGCGCGGGCCGGCGCGGCCGCCCGCGCCCTCGTCGGCGAGGACTATGAAATCATCCTCGTCAACGACGGCTCGCCCGACGACAGCCTGGCCCTGGCGCTGGCGCTCAGCGAAGGCGACGCACACCTGACGCTGGTCGACCTGTCGCGCAACTTCGGCCACCACCCGGCGATGATGACCGGCCTCGCCCACGCCTGCGGCGAGAGGGTCTTCCTGCTCGACAGCGACCTGGAGGAGGAGCCGGAATGGCTGTCGACCTTCGCCGCGCAAATGGCCGAGCAGGGCTGCGACGTGGTGTTCGGCGTGCAGGGCGCGCGCAAGGGCGGCTGGTTCGAGCGCTGGAGCGGCCAACTGTTCTACCAGCTCTACCGCGCGCTGACGGGCGTCCAGTTGCCCAACAATTTGACCACCGCCCGGCTGATGAGCCGGCGCTATGTCGACGCCCTGCTGCGCCACCAGGAGCGCGAAATCGTCATCGCGGGGCTGTGGCTCATCACCGGCTTCGAGCAGCGCCCGTGCGTCGTGAAAAAGCACAGCCACAGCAAGAGCAGCTACACGCTGGCGCGGAAAATGGCGCACGTCGTCAACTCGGTCACCTCGTTCAGCAACCGCCCCCTGGTCTTGATCTTCAACACGGGCGCGACGATTTTCCTGGTCGCCTGCGTCTACACCAGCTATCTCTTGCTGAACTGGCTGTTCTACTTCAAGCCGCTCAGCGGCTGGACCTCGGTGATGGCCTCGATCTGGATGCTGGGCGGCCTGATCATATCGTTCATCGGCGTGGTGGGCATCTATGTGTCGAAGATTTTCACCGAAACCAAGCAGCGGCCCTACAGCATCGTGCGCGCGGTTCACGGCGGCCGCGCCGCCCAGCCGGCGCCGGCCGCCGCGCGCGGCGAGGCCCAATCATGAGCGCCCCGCTCAAATCCTACGGCATCCTGGAGCGCGCCAACGCCGCGTCGGCGGCGGAACGCGCGGCGGAGCAGATCACGCGACTGGGGTATGCCGTGTTCGACGCGGGTCTGTCGGCGCCCGAGATCGCCAAGCTGGCGACCTGCTTCGACTGCGCGCATGGCGACTACCTCGCCCACTACGGCCGGGACTACCTGCGCGCGCGCGACGAACACAACACGATGCGCCTGCCGCTGGCCCTGGACCGGGCCTTCCTCGAGCTGGCCCGCAACGAGCAGTTGCTGGCGCTGGTTGCGCGCCTGATCGCGGGAGCCTTCATCCTCAACCAACAAAACGGCATCCTCAACCCCAGCGGCGAGGGCTATAACCAGGACGCCTGGCACCGCGATTTGCCCTACCAGCACTTCGTCTGCTCGCGGCCGCTCGCCATCAACGCCCTGTATTGCGTGGATGACTTCACGCTGGAAAACGGCGCCACCAGCGTCGTGCCCGCCAGCCATCTGCAGGAAGGCTTTCCCTCCGATGGCTTCGTCGCCGAGCACGCGCGCCAGATCACGGCGCCGGCCGGCTCCTTCATCGTGCTCGACTGCATGACCTACCACCGCGGCACGCGCAACGCCAGCCCCCACGCCCGGCGCGCCGTCAACCACGTCTTCACGATCCCCTACATCAAACAGCAAATCTCGATTCCGGCCGCGCTGCGCGACGCGGACCTCGACGAAGCGACGCGCAAGCTGCTCGGCTACACCTACCAAGCGGCAGGCGGCGTCGCCGCCTATCTGGAGGAGCGGACATGAGGCTGCGCCGCGCCACCACGGCGGCCCCCAAACGATGAGCGCCGCCCCGCATCCCGACCCATGTGCGCTGTGCGGCGGCGCGCTGCAGGCGCTCGCGACACCGGCGCCGGCGCGCGCCATCCTCAGCGACGGGCGCATCCTCAACATGGCGCTGGAAAAAGCCTCCTGCCCATGCTGCGGGCTGCTCGCGCACCGCCGCCTGCCCGACGACGCCACCATCCGCGGCGCGTACGCGGACGACTATGCCTTGTCGGCGGCCTCGCCGGCGGCCGACCTGGCGCGCGCGCGCGCCTACGCCGCCCTACTTGCCGACGTGCTGGCGCCGGCCGCGCGGGTGCTCGAAATTGGTTGCGGCTCCGGCAACCTGCTGCATACCCTGGCCACCGCCTGGCCGCAGGCGACCTTCCTCGGCCTCGATCCCGCCCTGCCGCCCGGCGTCGCGGGGCACGCGCGCATCCGTTTCCACCGCGGCTTCTTCGATGCCTTGCCGGCCCAACCGCAAGGCGCCGCCTTCGATCTGATTTTCTCGATCAACGTGATCGAGCATCTGCCGTCGCCGCAACAATTCTTCGCCCAGGCGGCCGCTCTGCTGGCGCCCGGCGGCCGCCTGGCCATCGTCTGCCCGGCCGCCCTGCCGCCCAATGTGGAACTGCTTTTCTTCGACCACCTGTACACGTTTTCCACGCCCGCCCTGGCGGCAGCGGCCGCCTCGGCCGGCCTGGTCGCCGTGGCCAGCGAGGAACGCCTGCCGGACCTGGGCGATTTCCAGCTCGCGCTCTTCGTCCGCGGCGCCGCCGCAGCGCCGCCGGCGCCGGCGCGCGCCGCTGCGGCCCGTTTGCTGCGCCTGCGCGGCGACTATCTGGCCGCCTGGGCCGGCCTGGACGCATCCTTGCTGGAGCGCCTGCCGGCCGGCGCCCGCGTCGCCATCTTCGGCGCCGGCCAAATGGCGGCGCTGCTGCGCGCCTACGCGCCGCGGCTCTGGGAGCGGGCCGAGCTGCTCGTCGTCGACAGCGTCGGCGACGCCTGGCAACTGGACAAGCCGCTGCTGTCCTACGCCGCGGCGCCGCGGCGGCTGGCCGGCTACCATGTGCTCATCGCGACGGCCCCGCGGGCGCAGGCGGCCGTGGCGCGGCGCCTGGCCGCCGACGGCCTGGCCGCCGTGCGCTTCGACGACCTGATTCCGGCCTGAGGCGCGCAGCATGCCCGTGAAAAACCAGCCTAGCGGCTGCGTCGCCGCCGCGGCGCAGCGCCCCACCACCTTTGATGCAAGGAAGCCCCGATGAAAAAAGCCCTAGTCATTTTCGGCGCCGGCGAGATCGCCCAGTTGGCCCATTTCTACTTCAGCACCGATTCCGAATACGAGGTGCTGGCCTTCACCGTGGACGCCGCCTACCGGACCGAGGCGAGCTTCTGCGGCTTGCCGGTGGTCGATTTCGAGGATCTCGCCGCGCATTACCCACCGGAACGCTGCGCCGTCTTCGTCGCCTTCGGCTACGCGAAGCTGAACGCGGCCCGCAAGGAAAAATATCTGGCGGTCAAGGAGAAGGGCTACCGCCTGGCCAGCTACATCAGCTCGCGCGCCAGCGTCCTGAACCAGGGCCGCATCGGCGAGAATTGCTTCATCTTCGAAGACAATACGATCCAGCCCTTCGTCACCATCGGCAACAACGTCACCCTGTGGAGCGGCAACCACATCGGCCACCATTCGACCATCCGCGACCACTGCTTCCTCGCCTCGCACGTCGTCGTGTCGGGCGGCGTCGACATCGGCGAACAATGCTTCATCGGCGTCAACGCCACGCTGCGCGACCGCCTGCGCATCGGCGCGCGCTGCGTGATCGGCGCCGGCGCCCTGCTGCTGGCCGACGCGGAGGAGGACGGCGTTTACATCGGCGCGGCCACCGAACGCTCGCGCGTGCCCAGCTCCAGATTGAGAAAAATATGAACCATCCATGGCAAAAACTGGGCTTGCTGTACTGCCCCGCCGGCCCCGACCGGCATCCGAAACTGCTCAGCCACGCGGCCAACCCCCTGGCCATGCTGCTGGAGGGCGACGTCTACCGCGTCTTCTTCAGCGGCCGCGACGCCGCCAACCGCTCCTCGGTGGGCGCCGTCGACATCGACATCGTGCGCCGCGCGGTGGTGCGCGAACACGCGCAACCGTTCTTCGAGCACGGCCCGGCCGGCAGCTTCTACGCCGACGGCGTCAGCATCGGCAACTGCTACAGCGCCGACGACCAGCGCTACATCCTGTTCATGGGCTGGCAGACGCCGGCCGGCGCGCACTGGCGCGGCGACGTCGGGCGCTTGCGCCTGGACGCCGGGCTGGCCAGCCTCACGCTCGACGGCCCGCAAGCCTTCCTCGGCGTCGACGCGACCGATCCGCTCAGCCTGTCCTATCCCTGGGTGCTGCGGGAGGATGGACGCTACCGCATGTGGTACGGCTCGACGCTGAGCTGGGACGCCGGCAACGGCGAGATGCTGCATGTGCTGCAACAAGCGAGCTCGACGGACGGCCACCACTGGCACCGGGAGGGCTTGGCCGTGCCCCACGCGCTGGGACTGGCCCAGGCGTTTTCCCGCCCCAGCGTGCTGCGCGACGCCGAGGGCTACCACATGTGGTTCTCCTACCGCAGCGGGCAGGCCGGGCAGACCTACCGGATCGGCTACGCCGCCAGCCCCGACGGGCGCGACTGGAGCTTGCGCCTCGACGCCAGCGGCATCGACGTCTCCGCCGACGGCTGGGACGCGGAAATGATCGAGTATCCCTTTGTCTTCGAACACAAGGGCGAGCGCTATATGCTGTACAACGGCAACGGCCACGGCAAGAGCGGTTTCGGCCTGGCCGTCATGGCCCATGATTAAGGCGCTGGCGGCCCTGAAGGGCGGCCGCTCGGCCGCGCAATTGTGGCGCTACGCCCTGGTCGGCGTGGCCAGCAACGCGGCCGGCTACCTGGTGTATTTGCTGGCCGTGCGCGCCGGCGCCGCGCCGACCACGGCGATGACGATCCTGTACGCCATCGGCGCGGCCGCCGGCTTCGCCGGCAACCGCCGCCTGACCTTCGCCCACAACGGCAGCCTGATGGGCGCCGGCGCGCGCTATCTGCTGGCGCACGCCTGCGGCTACCTGATCAACCTCGCCATTCTCGTGCTGATGGTGCGGCGCCACGGCTATCCGCACCAGTTGGCGCAGGCCGTCGCGGTCGTCGTCGTCGCCGCCTTCCTGTTCATCGCCTTGAAATTCTTCGTCTTTACACCTCAGCCAGGGGACACACCATGAAACGCTGCGGCGCCTGTCAGGCCCTGTACCCGCCCACGCCATCGGCCTGCCCCGCCTGCGGCCACGCCACCCCAATCCTGGACGGCTTCCCCGCCTACGCGCCGGAACTCGCGCACGGCGGCGGCGGCTTCAAGGCCAGTTACTTCGCCGACCTGGCCAAACTCGAGAGCGACAATTTCTGGTTCCGCGCGCGCAACGAGCTGATTCTGATGGCGCTGGAAAAATACTGCCAGGGTTTCCAGTCCTTCCTGGAGATCGGTTGCGGCACCGCCTATGTGCTGTCCGGCGTCGCCCGGCGCCACCCCGCCGCCGCCCTGTACGGCAGCGAGATCTTCGTGGCCGCCCTGGGCTTCGCCGCGGCGCGCCTGCCGAGCGCGCAACTGATGCAGATGGACGCCAGGAACCTGCCCTTCCGCGAGGAATTCGACGTCATCGGCGCCTTCGACGTGCTCGAGCACATCGACGAGGACGAACAGGTGCTGGCGCAGATCCACGCGGCCCTGAAGCCGGGCGGCGTCTGCCTGTTGACGGTGCCCCAGCACGACTGGTTGTGGAGCCCGGTGGACGACTACGCCTGCCATGTGCGGCGCTACGCGGCCGCCGACCTGCACCGCAAGCTGGCGGCGGCCGGCTTCGCCGTCGTGCGCAGCACCTCCTTCGTGTCGCTGCTGCTGCCGGCCATGCTATTGTCACGCATGAAAAAGAAAAACGACGGCGCGCGCTTCGACGCCGCCGACGAACTGAGGCTGGCGCCGGCCCTGAACGCGCTGCTCTACCGCCTGATGCGGGCCGAAATCGGCCTCATCGGCATGGGCCTGGATTTCCCGCTCGGGGGATCGCGCCTGATCGTCGCCAAAAAGGAGGCAAGACCATGAAGGCCATCATCCTCGCCGGGGGCAGCGGCTCGCGCCTCTACCCGCTGACCCAGGTATCGAGCAAGCAGTTGCAGGCGGTGTACGACAAGCCGATGATTTACTATCCGCTGACGATACTCATCGCCGCCGGCATCCGCGAGCTGTGCCTGATCACCACGCCGCACGACTTGGCGCGCTTCCAGGGTCTGCTGGGCGACGGCACGGCCTGGGGCATTTCCATCGAATACAGGCAGCAGGCGCGCCCGGCCGGCATCGCGCAAGCCTTCCTGATCGCCGAGGATTTCATCGCCGGGGACGACGTCGTGCTCATGCTGGGCGACAATGTCTTCTCCGGCGGCGACGACATCCCGCGCGCCATCTCCGCCTTCCGCGGCGGCGCGACCATCTTCGCCTACCAGGTCAAGCATCCGGAGCGCTACGGGGTGGTCGAGTTCGACCGCGACGGCCGGCCCTTGTCCATCGAGGAGAAGCCGGCCCGCCCGAAGAGCGCCCACGCCGTGCCCGGCGTCTACATCTACGACGCCCAGGTCGCCGCCATCGCGCGCGGCGTCGCGCCGTCGCCGCGGGGCGAACTGGAGATCACCGACGTCAACCTGGAATACATGCGCCGCGGACAGTTGCGCGTGCACCGCCTGAGCCGCGGCTTCGCCTGGCTCGACGCCGGCACCAGCAGCGCCCTGCAGGAGGCCTCCTCCTACATCGAAACCATCGAGCGGCGCCAGGGGGTGAAGATCGGTTGCCCCGAGGAGGCGGCGCTGGTGCGCGGTTTCCTGAACATCGAGCAATTCGAAGCCCTGCTGGAGCGTATCCCCCATTGCGAATACCGCGACTACCTCGCCGGCGTCGCCGCCGAGGCCCGCGGCCTGGAGAACAAACATGCATAAAGAGCGCATCCCCTTCAACCGTCCCTACATGACCGGCAAGGAGTTGTACTACATCGCCGAGGCGAAGTTCGGCAACATCCTCGCCGGCGACGGCCCGTTCACCAAGCGCTGCCATGAATGGATAGAGCGCCAGACCGGCTGCGCCAAGGCGCTGCTGACCCATTCCTGCACGGCGGCGCTGGAAATGGCCGCCCTGCTGCTCGACATCCAGCCCGGCGACGAGGTCATCATGCCCTCCTACACCTTCGTCTCCACCGCCAACGCCTTCGTGCTGCGCGGCGGCGTGCCGGTATTCGTCGACATCCGCGCCGACACCCTGAATCTGGACGAGCGCCTGATCGAGGCGGCCATCACGCCGCGCACCCGGGCGATCGTCGCCGTGCACTACGCCGGCGTGGCCTGCGAGATGGAGACGATCATGGCGATCGCCCGCCGCCACCGCATCCGGGTGGTCGAGGACGCCGCCCAGGGCGTCATGGCCAACTACCGCGGGCGGGCGCTGGGCAGCATCGGCGACCTCGGCGCCTTCAGCTTCCACGAGACCAAGAACGTCATTTGCGGCGAGGGCGGCGCGCTGCTCGTCAACGACCCGGAGCTGGCGCTGCGCGCCGAGATCATCCGCGAAAAGGGCACCGACCGCAGCCGCTTCTTCCGCGGCGAGGTCGACAAGTACACCTGGCAGGAGGTCGGTTCCTCCTTCCTGCCGGGCGAGTTGAACGCGGCCTTCCTGTGGGCCCAGCTGGAGGAGGCGCAGGCGATCACGGCCCGCCGCATGGCCAGCTGGGAACACTACCACGCGATGCTGGAGCCGCTCGAGCGGCAAGGCAAGCTGCAGCGGCCGGCCATCCCGGAACACTGCCAGCACAACGCGCACATGTACTATGTGCTGCTGGCGCCCGGCATAGACCGCCAGGCCGTGTTGGGCGCGCTCAAAGGCGAGGAGATTTACTCGGTGTTCCATTATGTGCCGCTGCATTCCTCGCCCGGCGGCCGGCGCTATGGCCGGGCCCAAGGGGCGTTGGAGGTGACCGACCGGCAATCCGAACGCCTGATCCGCCTGCCGCTGTGGGTCGGGCTGAGCGTCGCCGAGCAGGAGCGGGTGGTCGGGGCGCTCGGCAAAGCCCTCGCCTGAGCGCGCCGCGCGCTAGCGCAGCAGCTTGAAAATCGTCATCCCGACGATTTTCAGGTCCAGCGCCAGCGAGCGGTTGCGGACATAGTCCAAGTAGTAAGCCAGCTTGACCGGCATGACTTCCTCGATGTAGGTGCGCTCCGGATTGCTCGACTCGCCCAGCAGGCGGTTTTCATCCCGGTAGGTGATCGAGGCCAGGTCGGTGATGCCGGGCCTGAGCGAGAGCACCAGGTCACGCTGCGCCGGCGAATAGAGCGCCACATACTTGGGCACCTCCGGGCGCGGCCCGACCAGGCTCATGTCGCCGAGCAGCACATTGATCAGTTGCGGTAATTCGTCGAGCTTGTAGTGGCGCAAGGTGTGCCCGAGCGGCGTGATGCGGGCGTCGCGCCCGACCGTGATTTGCCCCTGCGCCTCCGTGTCCACCTTCATCGTCCGGAATTTGTAGATGCGGAAGGGGACGCCGCGCCGGCCGACCCGTTCCTGGCGGAAAAACACCGGCCCCGCCGAGTCCAGCCTGATCCAGGCGGCAAACAGCAGCAGGACCGGGGCCAGCGCGACCAGGCCGAGCGCGGCCGCGACCAGGTCGACGATGCGCTTGATCAGCACAACAGTTCCCGCAGCGCGCGAATGACGCGCCCCTGGTCCTCATCGGTCATCTTGGTGTAAAGCGGCAGGCTGAGCATGCAATGGTAGGCCTGCTCGGCCTGCGGAAACTGCTCCGGCGCCAGGCGGTAGGTGTCGCGCCAGTAAGGGTGGCGGTGCAGCGGAATGTAGTGGACGCTGGTGCCGATGCCGCGCTCCGACAGTTGTTGAATCAGGGCGTCCCGGCCGATGCGCGCCGCCGCGCTCAGACGCACGACGTACAGATGCCAGGCGTGCACGCCGCCGTCGGCGGCGTCGGCCGGCAGCAGCAGGGGCAGATCGGCCAGTTCCTCGAAATAGCGCCGCGCCAGTTGCTGGCGGCGCAGCAGGAAGCCGTCGATCTTGCGCAATTGATGGATGCCCATCGCCGAGGCGATGTCGGTCAGATTGTATTTGTAGCCCGGTGCGGCCACCTCGTAGGCCCAGGCCGGGGTGGTCGAGACAAAGCGGTCGAAGGCGTCCCGGCTGATGCCGTGGATGCGCATCATCTTGATGCGCGTCGCGATCGCGGCGTCGCGCGTGACCACCATGCCGCCCTCTCCGGTCGTCATGGTCTTGTTGGCGTAAAAACTGAACACGGTGACGTCGCTGGCCAGCGTGCCGACCAGGCGGCCCTTGTAGCGGGTCGGGAACGCATGCGCGGCATCCTCGACCACACGCAGGCCGTGCTCGCCCGCCAGTGCCAGAATGGCGTCCATGTCGCAGGCAAGGCCGGCGTAGTGGACCGGCATGATGACCTTGGTGCGCGGCGTGATGGCGGCCCGGATCGCCTCGATCGGCAGGTTCAGGGTGAGCGGATCGGTGTCGACGAAGACCGGATCGGCGCCCATGTAGCGCACCACCTCGGCGGTGGCCGTGAAGGTCATGGTCGGCACGATCACCTCGTCGCCGGGACCGACGCCGAGCGCCTCCAGCGCCAGATGCAGGCCGGCGGTGGCCGAATTGACCGCGATCGCCTCGACGCCGTCGCCGATATAGGCGGCGAAATCGCGCTCGAACTGCTTGGTTTTCGGTCCCGTCGTGACCCAGCCGGAACGCAGGCACTCGACCACCTCGGCGATTTCCTCGTCACCGATTTCGGGCAGGGCGAACGGTAAAAATTTTTGTTCTGTCATCAAAGTCTGTTCTCTCGGTTGGCGGGGCCGCGCCCGATGGCGGGCGCGGCCCCAATTTTCACTGCAAATGGCCGCGCCGGTCAAGCACCGGCGTCCCTGCAGCGCTAGGGCGCCGGCGCGGCGGGCCCGCACGCGGCCAGGAACCGCCGCGCCAGCACCGGATAGGTGTGCCGTTCCAGCACGAAGCGGCGTCCGCGCTGCCCCATCGCCGCGCGCTCCGCGCCGCTCAGGTCGCGCAGCGCGGCGACCGCCTGCGCGACCGCCCGCGGGTCCTCCGGCGCGACGGTGAGCCCGCAGCCGGCCTCGCCGACCGGATCGTTGCCGGCCTCGACCGAATGCAGCACCGGCCTGGCCGCCATCATGTAGTCCATCAATTTATTGGGGGAAATCCCGAACCGGTACAGCGGTTGCCGGTGCCAGCCGATGTAGGCGAGGTCGAACCACGCGAGCAGGGCCGGGATCTGCCGCTTGTCGACCGGATCGACAAAATACACGTTGCGCAAGCCCTCGGCGCGCGCCCTTTCCTGCAGCAGGGCCTTGTCCGGCCCGCCGCCGACCAGCACGAAGGCGCAGCTGTCCTCGCGCATCAGGGCGGCGGCGTCGAGCAGGACGTCGAGGGCGTTGGCCACGCCGTGCGTGCCGGCATAGCCGACGATGAAGCGCCCGTCCGCCTTCAGTGCGCTCAGCAAGGCCAGGGCGGCGCCGTCCAGCGGCGGGCCGTCTTCCTGCCACTCCTCCGGATCGATGCCGTTTGGCACCAGGTGCAGCTTGTGCGGCGCCATGCCGCAGGATTCCATGTAGTCGCGCACCTTGGGCAGCATAGACACGACGACGTCGGCGTGCCGGTAGGCGTAGCGCTCGGCCGCCGCCACCAGCAGGATAAATGGATGCCATTTCGACATGGCGCCCAATTCCATCGGCGACAACGGCCACAGATCGTGCACCTCGAACAGCAGCGTCGCGCCGGCCATGCGGGCGATGCGGCGCGCCGGCCAGATATCCATCGGGTAGGTGCTCGAGGCGATCACCACGTCGGGCCTGAAGGTGCGCGCCAGGCGCCGGCCCTCGCGGAACAGACGCCAGACGAAAGCGGCCATGTTGCGCACCCGGCCCACCCCGTTGCCCTGGTAGGCGGGCGTCTCGAACCAGGTATAGGCGATGCCGTCGAGGACTTCGTCCAAGCGCGCCCGGCCCTGCAACTGCGGCTGGCGGGCGCGCACATGGGACTGGGCCGAGGCCAGCACCTGCACCTTGTGGCCCAGGCGCACCCACTCGCGCGCCAGATAATAAACGCGGTACTCCATGCCGTGGCGCGGCGAGCCGGCGTAATGGTTGATCAAGAGTATGTTCAACGTGCCCCCCCGCGTCCGGCCGGCGCCGTGCCGGCCCGCTTCATGCCATTCGCCATTTTATTTCCTCGTATAGTCGGTAGAGATTGTCGCGCGTGTTCTCGCTCCAGTTGGTGCGCCACTGGCGCGGGTGGGTCAGCAGACAGATGTTACGGTGCACGCCGATGGCGGCGGACGGCGCGACGGGGAAAAAGTACTGCGGATGGGGCCGGTCGCTGATGTACAGATCGAAGAGTTCGAGCAGGGCCGCGTCGTAGGTCTCGCAGACGATGCCGCATTGCTCGCGCAGGCCCGCATCGGCCAGCAGTTCATGGTTGGCGCGGCCCAGGCGCCGGTTGGCGAAGTCGCCGTGGCTGGCCACCGTCGTCATTTTGTGGCCCAGGCGCCGCTCCAGGACCGCGAAGTTGGCCAGGAACTCGGCCCGGATCGCGTCCATATGGGCGGGAACAAGGGTACGGTCGCGGATGCCGCGCCGCTTCGCGAACGTGGCGATCTCCTCGTAGTGATAGCTGGCCTCGCTGCCATAGGCCTCGATCTCGCGCATGAAGCCGATGTCGAGCGTCGTCTGCCTGAAGTAGTAACTGGCGTGCACGCCGTATTGTTGCTCCAGCTCGAACATCGCCCTGGCGGTGCCGACATCGGTGTCGATATCGTGGCGGTGCACCAGCACGGGGCTGGGCTGGACGGCGCCGCCGCGCGCCGCGGCGAAGAAGGCCCGCACCGAGGTCTGCAGATAGCCGGCGGCGGCGGCCTGCGCCAGCAAGGCCTCGTACTGGGGCAGGCGCGACGGCATCAGATAGTCGCTGTATACGCGGTTGGAAAAAACGCTCATTGGATGGAATATTTCACGCGATAGGATTGGAAGCCGAGTTTAACTTTGAACAGCTTCAAACCGGCCTGCGCGCCGAAGAAGGTGTCGTACATGACGTAGGTGAAGCGGAACTCCTCGATCACCGCCGAGACGATGTCGGCCAGCATCAGATACATCACGCCGTCGTTCAGCGCGTTTTTGTGTCCCAACAACTGGGAAACGAGCACGAAATTCCCGTACAGCCCAAGATTGCAGTAGGCCAGCAATTTGCCCTCGGCGTCGAGCACGCCGTAATACCGGTAGTTGGCCTCGCTGTCGTAATGGGTCGTTTTTTCCAGGTAGGCCGGCGCCATCGCGCGGCCCTGCCTGAGTTCGGCCGAGGTGTTGATCTCGTGGATGTCGTCGACGAAGTCGTTGCGCTCGATTTCGGCGAGACGGTAACCGCGCGCCCTGGCCTTGCGCGCGTAGTAGGCGGCGGAATTTTTTCCGTTGATGCTCTCCAGATAGTCCTTCGACGAGGCGAAGCCGTCCAGCGCGATCAACGCGACGCCCAGCGACTTGTTTCTGAAGAGCTTGTACGTCGGATGGGGCTTGGTGAAATTCTTGTGGGTGCGCCGCACGTCGAGCGGGTTCAGCTCCAGCGAGAAACACAGACGCGCCACCGGCAAGCGGAGGATCTCGGAGAACAAGCTCCACAGGGACAGTATTTTATTTTTCATTCGACATCGCACGATAAAAATTAATCAATTTCGCTTCCTGCGCCGGCCAGTTGTACTTGCCCAGCACGGCGGCGCGGCCGTTCTGGCCTTGTTTGCGCGCGATCTCCGGATGCCCGACCAGATAGTCGATCGCGGCGGCGATGGCGGCCGGGTCGAGCGGATCGACGCAGATGCCGCAGTCGGCGTCGTCGATGATACCGCGCCAGAGCGGGAAGTCGGAGGCGATGACGGGGATGCCGGCGGCCATGTACTCGAACATTTTCACCGGCAGGGCGTCGAGATAGTTGACCACCGGATGCAGGGTGACGAGACCCGCCAGCGAACGCGCCATGACATCGCGCACCCCCTCGCGGCCCAGATAGCCGCATTCGTTGACCCGCGCCCAGCCGGGGTAGGCGCGCACCTCGCCCTCCAGCGCGGCCTCGGAGAAACTGCCGGCCACGTTCAGGCGCGCCGGCGAGCCCAGCAACTCACAGGCGCGCACCAGTTCGCGGATGCCGCGGATCGCGCCGATCCCGCCGACATAACAAACCTCGGCCGATTTTTTTTCCCACGGCAAGACACTTTCGAACTCGCCCAGCAAGGGAAAATTGTTCACGTCCACGGTGTTCGGGTGGATGCGCAGGAACTTGTCGCGGATAAAGGGCGTCGCAGCGACGACGCCATCGAAACGCCGCACCGCATATTCCTGGTAGCGGGAAAAGCCCCAGGACAAAGCGCGCAGCAGGGACGGCACCAAATAGGGTTTGGCCAGGATTTGCTGGGGCACGTCCTCATGGGAGTCGAAGACGACCTTCTTGCCCAGGCGTTTGAGCTTCAGGCCCGCCGGGATGAGTTCGGGGTCGTGGAAATGGTAGACCTCGGCGTCCAGCGCGACGGCCTTGTCGTACACCCGCCGCGTGGTGCGCAACATGCGGTTGAGTCGGCCCGAGAGTTTGCCGGCGTCGACGATGCGCACGCCGTCGCGGCGCTCGTCGCCCTTCCCGTCGGCGACCACCAAGCTGACATCGTGGCCCGCCGCCGCCAAGCTGCGGCACTCCTTGATGAAAATCCGGGTGTCATTGCGGGGATGGGCACTGGTGAGATGGACTATGCGCATGATGGGTGTTTCTCTTTGTTTAAAAGTGAAATCAATAGGAGATTGACGATGAAGCCATGAGTCAGGAAGCTGGTCGGCAGGTCCGTCGAGGTGACCAGGGCCAGGACGGGGACGATGGCCGCCGCCGTCACCAGGCCGCGCTCGCCGGACTTGGCGCAGCAGGCATCGAGGTACTTGAAGGTCACGGCGATGATCACGCCGTACAGCAGCAGGCCGACGAAGCCGGCCTGCATGTAGCCGCTGCCGAACCAGCCCGTGTTGGCGCTGGTGGCGACGTTGTTGAAGTACTCGCGGCCGATCAGATACGGGATGTCCATGTCGTAGTTGAAGTTCAGCAGGCCGAGGCTGATCTTGCTGTTTGAAAAAAGAACAAATTCGTTCTTTGAAAAGAAATCGAAATACATGAAGTTGATTTCGCTCGGCAAGATGAACGCCCGCCGCATGAACACCGACCCCGTCCAGCCAAGAAAATCGTAGTCGTATTCCAGCTTGAGGAAGAAATCGAACATCGAAATGAGCAGGCCGACGAGGATCGCCGCGTTGAACTTGGCGATGGAATTCTTGACGGAGCAAAAAACATAAACGAAGAAAATAAAGAAGGGATAGACCAGCGGCCCCTTGTTGGCGGTCAAACCATACAACAATATCGATATGAGAAAAATGCACGCCGCGCTCGCATACTTCCTCAGCTTCAATGCCAGCACGAAGGCCATCGGCACGAAGACCTTGCCGACGAGCGGGGAAATGTAGGAGAAGATGCCGGGCAAATTGTCCGACGCCTCGTCGCGGAAATCATACACCTTGGAGATGTCGAAATTCAGGTACTGCGCGCCGCCCATCGCCAGTATCGCCAGCACGCAGGCGAGCGAGCAGGCAAACAGGAGCGTGAGCAACTGGCCGTTCGAGATCATGTCGAAGCGCGGCGCGCGCAGGCGCAGGAAGCGCGCGACGAACAGGCTGCACAGATAGGCCGCGAACACCTGCCCCATGTACAACCAGGGCTTGTCCTCGGCATGGAACAGCACCAGCATCGGTATCAGGGCGAACGTCAATATCATCTGGTAGAACAGCGTCGACGGTTGGTTCTGGTCGATCGGCGTCAGCAGCGAGCCCGCCGTCACGCAAGCGAGCGCGACGTACCACTTCGCCTCGTTGGGCTCGAAAATATAACCCATGTATTCGAAAATCGGGAAGATGTAGTACTCATAGCCATAGACGAAGGCCAGGAAAATACTGAGATGCAAACCCAGGATGGCGAGCCGATTGTTCATCGCATGATTTTCATATGGTTTTTTCCGCGGCGAATGCGCCGCAGTTGCGCAGGCGGCGTATGCCGGACAACACGCTCAGCGCCCACACGGCGGCGCACAGCGCCACCACGGGCCAGAGCCAGGGAGCCGGCGCGCCCAGCGCCAATTGGACCGGCGCGACGATGGCCGCGGCCAAGGCCATCTCCACGCCGAGCTGGCGCAGGCTGGACAGCCAGCGCGCCCCCGCGCGGTCGGCCACGATGCAGGAGGCGGCCAGGTAGAACAGGATATTGGCCAGCGCGAACAGCGCCACCGCCACCGTCGGCGTAAAGAAGCGATAGCCGACCAGGATCGAGGCCACCCTCAGCACGCAACAGACCAGTTGCATGATCAAATTGGTGCGCTGGCCCTCGACCGCGATCAGCACCACCGACAGGGGGGAATAGATGAACTGCCAGCTCACCCACAGCGCGGTCAGCGCGGCGATGTCGCCCGCGCCGGCCCAGGCCGCTCCGAACAGGGGTTCCAGAAAACGCGGCGCCAGAATGGCAAACGCGAAAAACGGCGCGAACGACACGCAAGCGAGAATTTTCTGCAGGGCCAGCACCTGCCCCCCCAGGGCGCCGCTGCGCCGGCCGGCGATCGCCGCCGGCAGATACACCTGGGAAATGGTCTTGCCGACCAGGGTAATCGGCGCCGACAGCAGGCGCAGCGACAGCAGGTAGTAGCCGGCCAGCGCGGGGTCGATCAGGGCGGCGAACAGGATGGAGGGGGCGTTCGAGCTGAGCACGTCGAGCAGGGAGGCGAGCGAATCGAACAGGGCGAACTGGCGGTAGCGCGTGGCGGCCCAGCGCATGCCGCGCGCGCTGAGCCTGGCGCCCTGGCGCCGATAGTCGCGCGCGACCAGCTTGGCCAGCCGCAGCAGTCCCAGCGATTGGCCCAGCAATTGCCCCAGTATCAGTCCCAGCGCGCCGCACTGCATCAATCCCAGGCCGAGTTGCGCCGCCGCGGTGCCGGCGCCCTGCTGCAGGCGGGTGACCGCGATCGCATGGTAGGCGCCGCTGCGCACCGCCCACAGCGTGCCCACCTGGTAGGCGCCGGTCAGCAACAGGCCGACCGGCAGCAACCAATAGTAGGGCGCCAGCACGGCGCTGCCCGCCAAGGCGAGTATGCGCTGCCCCGCCCCCAGGCCCAGCACGAGCAGGAGCGCGCTGAAGGCCAGCAGGCAGGCCAGCGCCAGGCCCACCACCTGCAGCGCCGCGCCGCGCCGCGCCGGCAGGGGAATCGCCATCTCGTAGCGCAAATGGGCGACCACCGAGACCACGCCCAGCAGGCCGACATACACGCCGAGAATGCCGAATTCCCCCGGCGAGTACAGGCGCGTCAAGAACGGCGTGGCGGCGAAGGTGATCAGTTGTCCGAGGAAGGTGGCGGACACCAAAAAGCTCAGATTGCGAAGGAGTTTTCCACTTGGAAAAATACGGGGCCAGCCCCACCTGAATGTCATTTTTTTTCGCTCACCACAATAGGGACCTCGAGGCCGGATGCCTTGCCCGGCCATGGGCGTCCACAGGACGGGGACGCGCGCCGGCGGCGGCGCCAACAAGGGGGGCCGCCGCGCCGCCGACGGCACGGGCGGGCCGGCGGAAGGGGCGCCGCGCCGCGCCCGGCCGGCACTACGCCGCAGCGCGGGAATCGGCATATCCGGCTTCAGGGGCCGGCGCAAGCGGCCACGCCGCCGGCGCCGGGAGGCGGGGCGGATGCCCCGCGCCCGTCAACGCGCCAGCGCGCCAAGCAGGACCGTGACTATCGCGTCTTGATCGGCGCCGTCCAGGTCCGGCCCCATCGGCAAGCTCATGACGACGTGCGCCGCGCGCTCCGCCTCGGGGTAGTCGCCCGGCGCGCACAAGCCCGCGTAGGCCGGCTGCAAATGCATGGGCACCGGATAATGCACGGCCGTCGGAATGCCGGCCTCCTTCAGCGCCGCCTGCAGCGCCTCGCGGTTCGGCACGATGACGGTGAACTGGGCGAACACGCTGCTGCGGTCGGGGCGTTGCGCGACGGTCGTCGCGCTGCCTGCCAGCAGCGCATTGTAGCGGGCGCCGATCTGCGCGCGGCGCTCGACCTCCCAGTCGAAGCGCTCCAGCTTGGCCAGCACGATCGCGCATTGCAGCGTGTCCATGCGTCCGCCGACGCCGATGCGCGTGTGGACGTAGCGGCGCGACTGGCCGTGCACGCGGATTTCCCGCATCGCCGTGGCCAGCGCGTCGTCGCTGGTGAAAATGGCGCCGCCGTCGCCGTAGCAGCCCAGGGGCTTGCTGGGGAAGAAGCTGGTGCAGCCGATGGTCGACAGATTGCAGCTCTTCCTGCCCTTGTAGTCCGCGCCGAAGCTCTGCGCGGCGTCCTCGATGACGGTCAGGCCGTGTTTTTCGGCGATCGCGTTGATCTCGTCCATGTCGGCCGGCTGGCCGTACAGCGACACCGGCATGATGGCCCGGGTGCGCGGCGTGATGCGCGCCTCGATCAGGGCGGCGTTGATGTTGCAGGTGTCGGCTTCGATATCCACGAAGACCGGCGTGGCGCCCAGCAGCACGATCACTTCGGCGGTGGCGATGAAGGAGAACGGCGTCGTGATGATCTCGTCGCCGGGCTTGACGTCGAGCGCCATCAAGGCGATCAGCAGCGCCTCCGTGCCCGAGGCGACGGTGATGCAGTGCTTGGCGCCGGTGTAGGCGGCCAGCTTCTCTTCCAGCTCCTTGACCTCCGGGCCCATGATGTACTGGCCATGGTCGAGAACGGTCTGGATGCGCCCGTTGACGCTGTCGCGCAAGGCGGTGTATTGTGCTTTGAGGTCGATGAATTGCATGATGGGCTCTAGTGGGTGGGTGGAATGCGGCGCCGCGGGCGGGC